>JAQBVV010000020.1 GCA_027622905.1 Acidobacteriota bacterium | reverse complement strand
ACTCGCGCGCTGTGACGATCGTCGATTACACGTGTCCGCCAGGACCGTTTTCACCACGGGCTGCTAGCATGCCGAATCCACTTGCGTGAGCCCTGAGCGGCGGAGCGTTCGTGACGTCGGCGATACACGAAAATGTACAAGAAGTATCAGGCGGTAGCCATGAAACTACGGAATATCGCAGGTCTGATGGGACTGCTCGTCTTGCTGAGCCCGACCGCCGCGCTCGCCGACCACAAAGCCAAAGCCGAGCTCCGGGGATTCGAGGAGGTCCCGGCCGTGTCCTCGACAGGGATCGGTCGGTTCAACGCAAGGATCGACAAGGCGGGCACCATGATCGACTACGAGTTGAGCTACATGAATCTTGAGGGCACAGCCAGCGCGGCGCATATACACTTCGGTCAGCGCGGCGTCAACGGCGGCGTCAGTGCCAGGTTGTGTGGAGGTGGCGGCAAGCCGCTCTGCCCGGTGTCGGGCACCGTAACTGGGGTCATTTTCGCCGCCGATGTGATCGGCCCGGCTGGGCAGGGCATCGCTGCCGGCGAACTGGCCGAGTTGATCGCCGCGATGCAGAGTCGGATCGCATACATCAACGTGCATACCAGCAAGCATCCAGGGGGGGAGATTCGCGGTCAGATCAAGTAGCGCGGATTTCACTTCTGCGCAGCGGACTGTCGAGGTGCTCCCCCGAGCAGCCCGTGGTAAAAGTTCGTCTGCATTCGAAAAGTGCTTTCCCGCGTTTTTCGGTCGCCACCGAATCGAAAAACGCGCTAGTCGTCTGATTGCGACGTGGATCGGTTCTCGAGCGGCCACGTGGCGAAGGAGGCGTCAGACTTCACGTCACCTTCTCCGCGCGCCGCTCGCTACGCCTTCGAAGCGATCATGCGCTGACCTGCGCCGCCGACTCCGCCCGTGCCTGCGATTGCGCCTGGGAGTTGCGCCCACGAGGCAGCTCGATGCCGAGCACCTTGATCTTGTAGTTCATGACACGAGGGCTGATCGCGAGCATCTCGGCTGCGTCCTTCTGCACCCAGTTCGTCATCTTCAGCGCTTCGATGATGGCCATCCGCTCGATGTCCTCCAGCGGGACGCCGTTCGGTGGGATCTTGACGATGGACGTCGTGTCCCGAGGCCCACTCGATCCCGCCGTGTTGCCGAGCCGAAGGTCGGCGGCGGAAATACGCGTACCCTCGGCAAGCAGCATCGCGCGTTCGATCGCGTTCTCCAGTTCGCGGATATTGCCGGGCCACTGGTAGCGCATCATCAGCTTCAAGGCCTCGGGCTCGAGCACGGCGACCTTCTTTTTCAACTCGCCCGAGTATCGTTTGATGAAGAACGCGGCGAGATCCGCCACGTCTTCCTTTCGCTCGCGGAGCGGCGGCATCTCGATGGCGACGACGTTGAGCCGGTAATACAGGTCGTCGCGGAAGGTGCCGGCCTCCACCATGGTCGTCAGGTCGCGGTTGGTGGCGGCGATCAGTCGGACATCGACCTTCATGGTGCGTGTGCCACCCAGCCGCTCGAACTCATGTTCCTGCAGCACGCGGAGGATCTTGGCCTGCGTGTTGGAACTCATGTCACCGATCTCGTCGAGGAACAACGTGCCGCCGTCAGCCTGCTCGAAGCGGCCGATGCGTTGCTTGTCGGCACCGGTGAAGGCGCCCTTCTCGTGGCCGAACAGTTCCGATTCCAGCAGATTCTCCTGCAGAGCCGCGCAGTTGACCTTGATGAAGTTCTTCGACGCACGGTCAGAGTTATGGTGCACGGCGCCGGCGATCAATTCCTTGCCGGTGCCGGTCTCGCCACGGACCAGAACGGTGGCGTTGCTTCTGGCCACCTTGCGGACCACGCCGAGCACCGTGGCCAGCGCGCCGCTTGATCCGATGAAGCGGTCGAAGTCGTAGATGCCGCCCTGCGCGTGGCGCAGATAGTCGATCTGATGCTGCATCCGGCGCATCTCGAGCGCCTTGCCGATCTTGCCCTCCATCTCCTCGACTTCGAACGGCTTCTGGACGTAGTCGAAGGCGCCAGCTTTCATTGCTTCGACCGCGGTGGAGATCGAGCCGAAGGCAGTCATGACGATGACGGAGGTTGACGGGTGAAGGGACTTGGCGGTCTTGAGGACCTCCAGGCCGGTGCTCCCACCCATCTTCAGATCGCTCACCACGATGTCGAAGAAACCCTCGTGGAGCTTCCGGATGGCGACGTTGCCGTTGTTGGCCTCCTCGACCTCGTGTGAGGCCTCGGTCAGCGCCTGCGCGAGGCCCCGGCGAAGCGAGTCGTGGTCGTCCGCAATCAGTATCCGTCCCATGTCATGTCCCCTCTTCGTTGCCGCGCACCGGAAGGGTGACGCGAATGAGCGTTCCCTGCCCCGGTGCACTCTTCAAGTCGATGCTGCCGTCGTGCGCATCCACGATCCGGCGGACGATCGCCAGGCCCAGGCCCGAGCCCCTGGCTTTGGTCGTAAAGAACGGGTTGAAGACCCGGTCGGCGACGTCCTGCGCCATACCCGGCCCATCATCGGCGAGCTCGAGGCTCACCCCATCGCGCGTCTCGGAGTCGTGATCCAGCCGGATCGCCCGTGCCGTGATCGTGACGTGCCCTTCGCCTTCCATGGCCTCGTAGGCGTTCATCAACAGGTTCGTGAAGACCTGCGTCAACTGATACTGGTCGCCCTCGATTTCTGGAAGGTCGTCCGGCAACGTGACCTCGAGATGGATGTCGCCGCGCCGCGCCTTGGTGTCGGCAAGCTGCACCGCCGAGTGGACGGCTTCGGCAACTGCCGTGCGCTCGACTTGCAGCCGTATCGGTCGCACGAATTCAAGGGCTTCCTGCACGATGGCGTTGGCCATCTTGGCCTCTTTGATGATGTCGGTCAGGATTGACTGGCTGTCCGGGGCGTCGGCGAGCTTGCGCCGTAGCAGTCCTGCCATGATTTCGATCGCCGCCAGCGGGTTCTTCACTTCATGCGCAATCGCCGCGGCCATCTCGCCGAGGGCGACGAGCCGGTCACGCAAGCGTTCCCGTTCCTCAAGTTGCTCGACGCGCGTCAGATCCCTGAAGAACATCGACGCGCCGATGACCGCCCCCTCGTCGTTGCGGACCAGCCCCAGCGTGTATCCGATGACCTTCCCGGACGGGCGCAGCTGCAATTCCGCCCGGTTTGGCAGCTGGTGCAGCGCGAACACGCCGTTCAGCAGGCGAACGACCTCCGGCTGAGCGCCCAGTACGTCGTCAGCTGAGCTCCCTATGTCGGCGGGGTTTGGAGAGATTTCGAATATCCGGTATGCCTCATCGTTGATGAGGGTCAAGATGCCGTCCCGCGTCAGGGCCAGGGCGCCGTTTCGCATGCCCGCCACGGTGTGTCGGAAAAACGCGTCGTCGACGCCACCGCGGGTGGCGGGTGGGCCAGTATCGGCTGACGTCTCTTCGGCTGGCGTCGCGCCGGCTCGGGCGGATTTCATGAGCGCGTCGCTCCCGAGAAACCGCAGGCCGTCCACCCCCGCCAGGTGGAGCACTTCCACGGTCCGCTACGCAGAAGCGAAATCCGCGCGAGATCAGCCATCGGCACGGGTGTTTCCTTGCTGTGCAGGTGGGGGCGCGATTCGGCCATGTGCTGTGTCGTTCACGTGGGATGACAACGCAAGACCTGTGCCCTGCGTTAAGAGCCCTGAAATCCCTGGAACCCCAGGGAACCGGACGAAAGCGGCGTCGCGTGTGATCGTCGTGATTACGATTCTGTAATTCTAGTGTAGGTTTAGTGCGTCGCGGCGATCAGGCGAATCAGGACTCGGCTGCATGCTCCTGAAGCGCTTCCCATTGAGCGATCAGATCGCCGACCTCCCACATCAGGGCCTTGTGGCGGTCGATCGTGGCGTTGGCGGTTGCCGGGTCGCCGTAGAAACCGTCTGCGCTCATCTCGGCTTCGAGGTGTCGGACCTGTTCCTCTCGCTCGGCGATACGCGATTCCAGTTCGGAAATACGCTTTCGTAATGTGTCGGCCGCGCGGCGCTGTTGCCGGCGTTCTGCCTCGGCGCGCTTGCGGTCCTTGTGAGCCCCGGCAGCCTGGGGGGCAGCGTGACCCGCGGCCGCTGTGCCGTCGCCCGGGACTGGCGATCTCGCCGCCTTTGGCTTGCTGGAGGCGTTCTTCCGATCCGGTGGGGTCGGTCGCGCGCGAGGGACGGTGCGCGCACGCGCGTCTCCCGTTCCGGGCGCGCGCTCCTTGTTCTCCTTGTGCCAGAGAAACTCCGCGTAGGTGCCTGGATAGACCGTGCCCTCACCGTGTCCGACCTCGATGATCTTCGTTGCGAGCCTCTCAACGAAATAGCGGTCGTGCGACACGATGATAAGGGTGCCGCCGTAATCCTCGAGCGCATCCAGCAGGACGTCCTTGGAATCCAGATCCAGGTGGTTGGTTGGTTCGTCGAGCAGCAGCGTATTGGACGGTCGCAGCAGCATCCGCGCGACCGCCAGCCGGGTCCGCTCGCCGCCAGACAGCACGCTCGCCTTCTTGTACACGTCGTCGCCGGAG
The DNA here is from genome assembly GCA_027622905.1 of Acidobacteriota bacterium. GTDB lineage: Bacteria > Acidobacteriota > Vicinamibacteria > Vicinamibacterales > UBA2999 > JAQBVV01. The sequence continues at coordinate 31,427 of JAQBVV010000020.1, read as the reverse complement.
AACAGGAATCCTCCGAGAATATTGCGGATCGCAGGCACCATCGTGTGTGACGACCCCGCCTCAAGTGTCTGGTAGACCGTCAGCGCCGGGTCAAGGCGGGTGGCCTCGTCCTGGGCAAAGTATTCCATGACGACTTGATGGCCAACCGTACGGGTGCCGCCGTGGTCGGACTCCTCTCCCGAGAGGATCCGCATCAGGGTCGACTTGCCGGCGCCGTTGGGGCCGACCAGCGCGATGCGGTCTCCCCGTTCGATGTGCAGGCTGAGGTCGCGGAAGACGATCAGATCGCCGTAGGCCTTCTGCAGGTGGCCGAGTTCGAGGACCATCCGGCCGCTCTTGGCGCAGGAGGGGAACGTGAAGTGGATCCGCTTGCGCTCCGGCGGTACCTTGATCGGGACGACTTTCTCGAGCTGCTTGATCCGGCTCTGCACCTGCGAGGCTTTCGTTGCCTGGTAGCGGAAGCGGTCGATGAACATCCTGACGCGCGCCACCTCCTCGTCCTGGTCTCGCTTGGCCTGGCGGAGCCGCGCCAGCATGGCGTCCCGTTGCTCGACGTACGTGCTGTAGTTGCCGACGTAGTCGGTGAGCGTTCGGAGGTTGAGGTCGGTGATTCTGGTGACGACCGAGTCGAGAAAGTAACGGTCGTGTGAGACCAGAATGACGGCGTAGGGATAGGCCGAGAGATAGCCTTCCAGCCAGTTGCGCGCGTCGAGATCGAGATGGTTGGTCGGCTCGTCGAGCAGCAGCAGGTTCGGTCGGCCCAGCAGGAGCTTGGCCAGGGCGATCCGCATCTGCCAGCCTCCGGAGAAGGTGTCCGCCGGACGCGCGGCATCGCCCTGATCGAAGCCGAGACCGCGCAGGACCGTGGCGACCCGGAGGTCGATGTTGTAGCCATCGGCAAGCCGGAACCGGTCCTGCAGGTCGCTGTAGCGTTCGAGCATCGCCGCGTGCTCGGGTTCCGGTATCGAGGCGTCGCCGAGGCAATGCTCGATCTCGTGCATTTCGTTCTTGAAATCGAGGAGCGGCTGGAAGGCGCTGGCGGCCTCCTCGAACACGGTGCGGCCGCTGTGGCTCAGTCCATCCTGCGGCAGATAGCCGATGGTGAGGTTGGTTGGCGTGGCGATAGCACCGGAGTCGGGTTCATCGTCGCCAGCCAGCATCCTGAGCAGCGTGGTCTTGCCGGCGCCGTTGGGCCCGCAGAGGCCGACACGGTCGCCGTCACCGATCTGCCACGTCACACGATCGAGCAGCACCCGATCGCCGAACGATTTTGTGAGGTCGGAAAGCTGGATCAACGAGCGGCAGGGGCGCCGAGGGCTTTGCTCGCTGCTGAGAGGACGTCAGGGACGCCGAACGGTTTGAGCAGGTAGCTCGCCACGCCCAGGTTCAACGCTTCGATGGCACTCGACTCGCTCGAGAAGCCTGTGACGATGACGACCGGCAAGTTCGGGCGAAGACGCCTGGCCTGGCGAACGAGCGTGAGTCCGTCCATGCCTGGCATCTTGAGGTCAGCTACGAGAAGGTCGTATTCGGAATCGCGGAGCAGCCCGAGAGCGGTGTTGCCGTCGGCCGCTGTATCGACGTCATAGTCGGCCAGAGCGAGCGTCTTCTGGAGCAGTTCGCGGATGCTCGCTTCGTCGTCCACGACTAGCACCCGCGTCCGTCCGTTGGGTGCGGCGGGAGACGCCGAGCCCGGCACGATGGGTCCGGTCCCCTGGCTGTCGAGCCAGGCATCGATGTCACGTTTGCGGAACCGCCACTGGCGACCGACCCGGACGGCCGGGATCTTTCCGGCTTTGATGAGCCGATAGACCGTTCGCAGATTCACCTGAAGATACTCAAGTACCTCCTCGGTGGTGAGAAACGTCTCGCTTGTTTGGCGTGGGGGAGGCAAAGCAAAGTCATTCTAAGTCCTTTCGCGGTTCGGCTGCACAACTTCCGAGCGGGCATTGCACACTTTTTCGTCGTTGGATCTTCTGTCGTAGGATCGACCAGCAGACCGCCAGACGGCAGCCGCCGTCTAATCTGGTGAGTGGGCCGGACACGCCGTTGATGATGTGGACCGACGAGGACCTCGTCGCTCGTTCGAGGGGCGGGGATCTTGAGAGCTTCAATCAGCTCATCCTCCGATGGGAACGGCCGATCTACGCGTTCGCGTATCGCGTGATTGGCCGGGAGGAGGACGCACGAGACGTGTGCCAGGAAACGTTCCTGCGCGCGTTTCGGTCGCTGCCGGGATTCAGGGGCCAGGCGAAGTTTTCGTCGTGGCTGCACCAGATCGCCATGAACCTGTGTCGAGACTGGATGCGCCGACAGCGTCGTACTCCGACGGTCCAGATGGCGGAAGGCGCCGATCCGGCAGAGATCGCCGCCGAAGGCGGGCCGGTCGAGTCGATCGAGGATCTGGTCGCGCGGCGGGAGATCAGCGTTGTTGTCGAAGAGGCGATGTCCCTGCTGCCAGAGGAACAGCGGACGGCGATCGTCCTCAAGGAGTACCACGGTATGACGTTCCAGGAGATCGCCGATATGCAGGCTTGTCCGCTCAGCACGGTGAAGACGCGCCAGGGCCTCGCGGTGCTGCGGCGGCATCTTGAGGCGACGGGGCGCACGCCCCGGCTGGTGACACGAACATGACAGAGAGATTCCAGTGCGGAGACGACGCGGCGCTCGTGAGCTACCTGTATGACGAGTGCGACCCAACTGACCGTGTGAGGATCGCGGCGCATATCTCGCTCTGCGTGGCATGTGAGGCGGAACTGGCCGCACTCCGGTCCACGCGTGGGCATCTCGCGTCGTGGGCGCCACCGGAGGCGGAGCTTGGTTTCCGCATTGTCATCGCGGGGGAATCGGCCGTTCCGCCGAGGTCGTCCGCCGGAGAGGATCCGGACGCTCTCCACGGAGCGCCAGCGAAGACGCTGGTCCCGTCTGGCGCATGGTGGCAAGAGCCCTTGCCCGCCTGGGCGCAGGCCGTGGCGGCGTGCGTGCTCTTTGCCGGTGGGCTGTGGCTCGGCGTTCCGCGCGGGACCGCGCCTGTCGAGATTGCACCGCTCACCGGGTCGCCGGCGCCAGGGGGCGTCGCCTCGCGCGCCGAACTGGACGCGCTCGAGCGCCGGATCGGTGATGAGATGAGGGAGATCCGGACTGCGACGGCCACGGCGATGGCCGACACGCCCCCCGGAATATCGGAGGCGCAGATGCTGGTCCGTGTACGGGCGATGCTCAACCAGAGCGAGCAGCGACAGCAGCGGGAGCTGGCGCTGCGAACGGCGCAAGTCGTCAGGGACCTCGACGCGCAACGGGAGGTGGATCTCGCCCAGATCCAGCGTAATATCCGCCAGATCGATGGGATAACCGGAGCCGAGGTGCGGGAACAGCGTCAGATGCTGAATTATCTGATGCGGGTCTCGGAGCAGCGGTAGTCCTCCAGGCAGGAGGAGTGGCGTCCGCACTGGTCGTGGAGTTCGGACAGGGAGCACGTGTGCTGGCACGGTGGGTCGTCGGTGTTGTGGTTGTAGCCGGAATTGCCGCAGGCGTCGATAACAGCGGACCGCTCGTGCCTGGCGACGACGAATGGCTCACGGTCGCGGCGCGCGACAACGCTCCGACCAACCCGCTGATGACAGGCGATTCGGATGTGAAAACCTTGATACTTCGTGTCAGCGGTGGCGACCTGAACGCGTTTCAGGCCGGACGTCTCACGGTTGAGCAGATCCGGTCGCGCGCACAAATCGGCGAGTTCTGATCCTGTACAATCGGCGCATGGCTCGACGATTCACACGGGATCTACGGACGCGGACACTCTCTGTTACCCGGCGCTGCGCGCTCGTGCTCCCGTTGGTGGCCGGGGTACTCCTGGTCGGCTGCGAATCACGCGAAGTTGAGAGGGATCTCAGGGTTGTCGACGCGCACACCGGCTGGTACGACGTCGGCATCCAGGCGGACGGCGACAACAAGCTCGTGCCCAGCATTTCCTTCGCCCTCGAGAACGTCTCGGATCGCGCTATCGCCAGCGTGCAGCTCAATGCCGTCTTCAGGCGGATGGGTGAGGACACGACGTGGGGTGAGCATTTCGCCCGGGGGATCGATGCCGAGGGCCTAGCGGTCGGCGCGAGCACCGGCAGCATCGTCCTGCGGTCGACGCTGGGCTATACCGGTCCGCAGACGCTCGACCAGATGCTGCTGAATCAGAACTTCGTCGATGCCACGGTCGAGATCTTCGGCAAGCACGGTCGCCGCATGTGGGCCAAGATGGCCGAGTTCACCATCGATCGGCAATTGCTGATCGAGGAGTGATACTCCTTCTCTAGCCAATTTCCAGACATGTTCGGGTGACCGTGGCCACTTCGACGGCATCTCTCGATCGCCGCCTCGGCCCCTTCGACGCCGCCGCCATCATCGTGTCGAACGTCATCGGCGGGGGCATTCTGTTCGTGCCGCCCCAGATCGCGTCGTCGGTGCCAAGCGCGCTGCTGTTTCTGTCGACGTGGCTGGCTGGTGGGCTCCTGGCGTTCTCGGGCGCCATGGCCTATGCAGAGCTTGCGGCGCTGCGACCGCGCGCGGGCGGCGAGTACGTGTACCTGCGCGCGGCCTTCGGCCCCCTCGCCGCGTTTCTGACTGGCTGGACGTCCTTCGTCGCGGGCTTCTCAGGCGCGATCGCGACCAGTGCCGTGGTGCTGGCGTTCTATCTGGGACGTTTCATTCCCGCAGCCGCCGACGCGACGCCGTGGCTGTCGCTCACGGTGATCCCTGGACTCGTCGTACTCACCGTCTCCGCGCAAAATGTCGTCGCCATCGCGGCCATCGCCGGCATGGCCTGGATTCATCTTCGGGGTGTGGGCCCCGGCCGGGTCGTGGGCGACGTCCTCGCGGTGCTGAAGGTCACGGCGTTCGTGTTGTTCATCGCGATCGGGTTTTCGCTGGGCCAGGGCGACGCGGCCAATCTGGTGCAAACAGCGCCCGTGGCGCCGGGCAACTGGCTGCTGGCGCTGATACCCGTGATGTTCGCTTACTCGGGATGGAACGCCGCGGCGTACGTCGCCGAGGAGGTACGGGACCCTGGCCGTAACGTTCCGTTGGCGCTGGCGATGGGAACCGGCGCAGTGATTGCGATCTATCTCCTCCTGAACGCGCTGTACCTGTACGTCCTGCCCGCCAACGAGCTTGCGGCGATCAACGGATCGGTGCTGGACGTCATCGCGGACCGGCTGCTGGGCAGCGCTGCGGGACACACGATGGGCGTTGTGTCGATCATCAGTCTGCTGGCGGGCATCAGTGCGATGACTTTTGCCGGTCCGCGCGTGTATTTCGCGATGGCGCGCGACGGCCTGTTCGTGCGTCGCGCAGGGATCGTGCACCCTCGGTACCGGACGCCGGCGTTCGCGATCGTCGCGCAGGCGGTCTGGAGTTCGTTGCTCGTGCTGAGCGCGCAGGCCGACGCACTGCTGACGTACACCGGCTTTTCCATTATTCTGTTTTCGGGCGTGGCGGTGGTGGCGCTCTTCGTGCTGCGGGCGCGTCACCCGGACGCCGAGCGCCCGTTTCGCACGTGGGGCTACCCACTCGTCCCAGGCGTCTACGTCGTGGCCAGCGTCTTGATCCTGGCCAACGGCCTCTACTCCGCGCCGGCTCCGACCGGGGCCGGCGCCCTGGTCATTCTCGCGGGCGTTCCCGTCTACCTGCTGCGTCGACGCGGAGCTGCGGTCGACGCCGGCCGGCCATCGGACAGGGGATCTGCCTGACGCGTGTTCGCCTTGACCGTAGTGCTTGGATGGGCCACTGCCTCGGGCTGCCGGCAGTTGCCACGTCTTCTTCGATGCTACGAAATCGAAAACGCGCTGACGCGTATTTCACGTGTCCCTGGTTCCCGGTCGTGGTGTTCCCAAGGGCGGAGATAGTGACGGCTGAGACCTCCCCGGCGCGACCGACGGATGCGGGTACCGATCGCGGTGATTCGGACGCTGCGCGCGCATGAAATCCGCGTTTGGTGAGGCGCTCTCAAGGCATACTGACATGGTGATTCATGCGACGACGATTCTCGCGGTGCGCCATCAGGACAGGACCTGTCTGGCCGGAGACGGACAGGTGACGTTCGGGACCACGGTGCTCAAGCACGGAGCGCGGAAGATCCGCAGGCTGTACAACGAGTCGATCCTTGCAGGATTCGCCGGTTCGGCGGCTGATTCGTTCGCGCTGTTCTCGCGGTTCGAGTCGAAACTCGAACAGTACCGAGGCAATCTCGAGCGCGCCGCCGTGGAACTCGCACGCGACTGGCGGACCGATCGGCTCCTACGCCGTCTGGAGGCGATGATGATCGTTGCCGATCGCAAGTCGACATTTCTGTTGTCCGGGACGGGCGACCTGATCGAGCCCGATGATGGCATCGTGGCTGTCGGGTCTGGCGGCCCGTACGCGATGGCCGCGGCACGAGCCCTGGCCCGTCACAGTACGCTGAATGCGAGGCAGATCGCCGAAGAGGCTATGTCGATCGCCGCCGACGTGTGCATCTACACCAACTCGCGGGTCACGATCGAAGAGATTGCAGGGACAGATGCCGATTCTTCTTCCTGAGCGCTCCGCGACGGCGATCGGTTCGCTGACCCCTCGCGACGTGGTGCGCGAGCTGGACAAGTACGTCATCGGTCAGGCCAAGGCCAAACGCGCCGTGGCGATCGCGCTGCGCAATCGCGTTCGTCGCCAGCGACTCCCTCAGGAAATGGCCGACGAGGTCTCGCCGAAGAACATCCTCATGATCGGACCGACCGGCGTGGGGAAGACCGAGATCGCGCGCCGGCTCGCGAAACTCGCGCAGTCGCCGTTCATCAAGGTCGAGGCGTCCAAGTTCACCGAAGTCGGCTATGTCGGTCGCGACGTGGAGTCGATGGTGCGCGATCTGGTTGAGCTGTCGGTCGGCATGGTCCGGGCCGAGAGGGCGGAGGAGGTCCAGGAGAAGGCAAAGGAGGCCGGCGAGGAGCGCCTTCTCGATGTGCTGCTGCCACCGACTCCACGATCCCCGGCCACCGGCGAGGACCCCGCCGCGCTGCGCGAGCAGGCCGGACGGACCCGCGCGCGGATGCGTGAGCAGCTTCGCGCGGGCCGCCTCGACGATCGAACGGTCGAGCTGGAGGTGCGCGATACCGGGATGCCGTCGTTCGAGGTGATCTCCGGAAGCTCCGTCGAGGAGATCGGCGTCAACCTGAAGGACGTGATGGGCAACATGTTCCAGGGACGCACCAAGACGCGTCGTCTGAAAGTGCCGGACGCGCTGGTGCATCTGGTGGCCGAAGAGCAGTCCAGGCTGGTGGACATGGAGTCGGTGAGCCGTGACGCGGTCCGGCGCGTCGAAGAGGCCGGCATGATCTTCATCGACGAGATCGACAAGATCGCGAGCCGAGACGCCTCCGGCGGGTCGGGCCACGGTCCCGACATCAGCCGGGAAGGCGTGCAGCGCGACATCCTGCCGATCGTCGAGGGCACGACCGTCAATACGAAGCACGGCATGGTGAAGACCGACCACATTCTGTTCGTGGCTGCCGGCGCGTTTCACGTGTCGAAGCCGTCAGATCTGATCCCGGAGCTGCAGGGACGATTTCCGATCCGCGTGGAGCTCGAACCGCTGACACGCGACGACTTCGTCCAGATCCTCACGCAGCCGAAGAATGCGCTCGTCGGGCAGTACATCGCGCTGATCGGGACCGAGGATGTGGCCCTGTCGTTCACGCCAGGTGCCGTCGAGCGCGTGGCCGACTTCGCGGCGCGTGTCAACGAGATCACCGAGAATATCGGCGCCCGACGTCTCCATACGGTGATGGAGCGGCTGCTGGACGAGCTGTCGTTCGAGGCGTCCGAGATCGGGGGGCAGTCGGTCACCATCGACGAGGCCTATGTCGAGCGCATGCTCGCCGAGATCGTGAAGAACGAAGATCTCTCCCGCTACATCCTGTAGCGAACGACTGATCCGGTATCCCCGGTCTTCGTTTCAGACAAAGTCGTCGTCTCCAGCATCGGTCGCTACAAAATCGTGAGGGTATAGAATCCTCGGGTGGCCGTGAAATCTGGCGCGACCGTGGGCACCGCCCGGCGGGATGCACAGCGACTGTCGACCCTGCTCGAGGTCAGCCAGGCGCTGTCTGGCACCCTCAATCTCAAGTCCTCGGTGCAGCGGCTGCTTGGCATCCTGGTCCGGCACCATGGCGTGGTCCGCGGCATGGTGACGTTGCTGCGAGACGGCGAACTGCACGTGGAGGCGGCCGAGGGCTTCGAGGATCGCGCGCGGATCGTACGGTACCGATTAGGCGAGGGCGTGACGGGTCAGGTGGTCGAAAGCAACAGGCCTGTCGTCGTGCCACGAGTCAGCCAGGAGCCGGCGCTGCTGAACCGCGCCGCCCGCCGTCGCGACGCGTCTCGCCAGGAGCTGAGTTTCATCTGCGTGCCGATTCTGCTCAACCGCGTCGCCGCCGGCGCACTCGCGGTCGACCTGCGTTTCAAGCCGGACCGGGAGTTCGACAGTAGCGTCAAGTTCTTCGGCATCGTCGCGTCGATGATCGCGCAGGCAGTCAACATACAGCGGCAGGTCGAAGACGAGCGGCGACGCCTGCTCGACGAGAACACGCATCTGCGGCAGGAACTGCGAGAGCGGTACGACTTCTCGAACATCATCGGCACGAGCGGGCCGACACGGCAGATGTACGAGCAGGTCGCGCAGGTCGCCCAGACCAACACCACGGCGCTGATTCGTGGCGAGTCGGGCACGGGAAAGGAGTTGATCGCCCACGCGATTCACTACAACTCGCTGCGTGCCAAGAAGCCCTTCGTGAAGGTGAGCTGTGCGGCGTTGCCCGACACGCTCATCGAATCGGAGTTGTTCGGGTACGAGAAAGGCGCGTTCACGGGCGCAACTGCCAGAAAAAAGGGTCGCTTCGAGCTGGCGGAAGGCGGCACGCTGTTTCTGGATGAGATCGGTGACATCAACATGAGCACGCAGGTGAAACTCCTGCGGGTACTCCAGGAGCGCGAGTTTGAACGCGTCGGTGGTACGGAGACCGTTCGCGTGAACGTGCGCATCGTGGCTGCGACGAACAAGGCCATGGAAGAAGCGATTGCCGAGGGGACGTTCCGCGAGGATCTGTACTACCGTCTCAACGTGTTCACGATTTTCGTGCCGCCGCTGCGCGATCGGAAATCCGACATGCTGCTGCTGGCCGATCATTTTCTGGAGAAGTTTTCGCGGGAGCACCGCAAAGTCATTCGTCGGATCTCCACTCCGGCCATCGACATGCTGATGAGTTATCACTGGCCGGGCAACGTGCGCGAGCTCGAGAACGCGCTGGAGCGCGCCGTGCTGGTGTGCGACGGCGCGGTGATTCACGGTTACCATCTGCCGCCGTCGCTCCAGACGGCCGATGCGTCCGATACCGTGACGCGCGTGTCGCTCGCTGACGCCGTTGCCGCCTACGAGCGGGACCTGATCCAGGATGCGCTGAAGACGACGCGGGGCAACCGTGCGAAAGCGGCGCGCCTGCTGGACACGACGGAACGCATTCTCAACTACAAGGTGCGCCGCTACGAGATCGACCCCCGGCGCTTCAAGTCACAAGAGATCGGCAGGCGGCGTTCAGGAACCTCCGACGGATGACGCCTCACGCGATCAGAGTCGCGACGGCGTGCGCCGTGCTTGCCGTGTCGGTGTACGCGGCGGCGTGCGGCAAGAAGGGGCCGCCCCTGGCGCCGTTCGTGCTGATACCCGCCCCGGTCAACACGATCGCGGCGTCGCGGATTGGTGACGACGTGTTCGTGACACTGACCGTGCCGTCGGCCAATATCGACGCGTCGCTGCCGGTGGACATCGCCACGATCGAGGTGTTCGGCTATACAGGGCGCGTGGCCCCAACGCCGGCCCGGTGGACCGAGCTCGGTGAGATCGTCGCCACGATTCCGATCGCGACTCCGCCCGTGGATGACGACGGGATGCCCATCGTGCCGGTCAGTGTCACGCCCGGTGGCGCGCGACCCGGGGCCGCGGTGACCATCCTCGATGCGCTGACGCCGGACGAGCTGGTGCAAGGACCGGTTGCGCCTGTCGATCCCCAGTTCGCGCCGCTACCGCTACCGCCGCCGGTGCCGGGCGCGACACTGCCCTCGATGCCCCCGCTGCCCACGGTGCTCCAACGGTTCTACATCGCGATCCCATTCAGCCAGAGTGGTCGACCGGGTCCGCCCGGGATGCAAGCCGGCCTGGTGTTGACGCGGTTACCGGACCGGCCGTCCGAGATACGCGCGAGTTATACACAGGACGGCGTGTCACTGAACTGGGAGCCGTCCGGAGGGCTCCTTGGCTTCCTGCTGGACAGCCCCCTGGCGCCGGAACCGCTTCCGTTCGACGCGGTGGCTGCGCCGGCTCTCGGGCCGCCTCAGCCTGTGGACGCGTCGGTTCCGCCTGGTCCTACGACCTACAGCGTGTACCGGATGATGGCCCCCGATCCGCTGGCGCTCGCGCCGCCGGGGGTGCCGGAGGGTCCGCCAGCGCAGGTCACGCCGCCGATGCCACTCAATCCGGTCCCCCTGACGACGGTATCGATGACCGACGAACCGGCATTCGGCCGACCCAGGTGCTATACGGTGCGCGCGCGCCGGGGCGCGGTGATGAGTGAGTCCTCTCCACCTGCCTGCCTCACGCCGATCGACGTGTTTCCGCCGATGGCGCCGGTGGGGCTCGCCGCTGTGCCGTCGGAAGGCGGCATCAGCTTGATCTGGGAGCCCAACGCCGATCTGGATCTCGCCGGGTATCTGGTGTTGCGCCTGGAGGCGGGCGATGCCACACTGCGGCAGCTCACCGACGTCCCGATCGGTGAGACGCGCTACTGCGACACGTCGGTGCAGCCGGGGACGCGGTACACCTACTCGGTCGTCGCAATTGACACCCAGCTACCTTTGCCCAACGTCAGCGCGCAGTCGGCAGCGGTGGAAGAAACGTCGAGGTAACTCATGAAGCTGTTCGTCGATACCGCTAACGTGAAAGAGATAGAGACACTGGCGGCGCTTGGCATTCTGGACGGTGTGACCACGAATCCGTCCCTGTTGGCGAAGGAATCGGGGGACTATCGGCAGATTCTCAAGCAGATGTGCCAGCTCGTTCAGGGACCGGTGAGCGCTGAAGTGGTGGCAACCGACACCGAGGGCATGTTGCGCGAAGGGCGCGACCTTGCGTCCATTGACGAGCACATCGTCATCAAGGTGCCGTTTACCAGGGACGGCGTCAGGGCGTGCAAGACGTTGTCGTCAGAAGGACAGCGCGTCAACGTCACGCTGATTTTTTCGGCCGCGCAGGCGTGGCTGGCCGCCAAGGTGGGTGCGGCCTACGTGAGTCCTTTCGTCGGTCGCCTGGACGACATCGGGACCACCGGCATGAATCTCATCCGTGAAATCGTGGAGATCTTCGACAACGCCGAGTTTCCCACGGAAGTACTCGTCGCCAGTATTCGCGGTCCCATCCACCTGATCGAGTCGGCTCGTATCGGTGCGGACGTGGTGACCGCGCCGCCGGCGGTGATCGATCAGTGCTTCAAGCACCCCCTGACGGACAGTGGTCTCGCACGGTTCCTGAAAGACTGGGAACAGGCGCAGGCCGCCAAGACCGCGTGACTGTAGCCTCATGAAGCGAGAAGATCTGTTCGACGACCTTGAACGACGGGCCGAGCTGGCGGGAGGCGAGGATCGCCAGCGCCGCCAGCGAGAGGCGGGCAAGCTGACGGCCCGCGAGCGGATCGACCTGCTGTTTGATCCCGGCACCTTCGAGGAAGTCGACAAGTTCGTGACGCACCGGTGCGGCGATTTCGGGATGGCCGATCAGATCGTGCCCGGCGACGGCGTGGTCTGCGGGTTCGGTCGCGTGGCCGGCCGCGTGACCTACGCCTTCGCGCAGGACTTCACCGTCTTCGGTGGCTCGCTCTCCGAGACCAACGCGGCCAAGATCGTCAAGGTCATGGATCTGGCGGTCAAGATGGGCGCGCCGGTCGTTGGCTTGAACGATTCCGGTGGTGCGCGCATCCAGGAGGGCGTGCTGTCGCTCGCCGGCTACGCTGACATTTTTCTCCGCAACACGCTGGCGTCTGGCGTCGTGCCGCAGATCTCGGCGATCATGGGACCCTGCGCCGGTGGGGCGGTGTATTCGCCGGCGATCACCGATTTCGTGATCATGGTGAGGGACACCAGCTACATGTTCGTCACGGGTCCCGACGTGATCAGGACGGTGACGCACGAAGAGGTGAGCAAGGAGGAGCTGGGCGGAGCGGTCACGCATAACGAGCGAAGCGGTGTCGCGCACTTTGCCGTTGATAACGACCAGCAGTGCCTGGAACTGACCCGAGAGCTGCTGTCCTTCCTGCCCGGGAACAACGTCGACGATCCGCCGCGCATTGACAGCGTCGATCCCCCGGACGGCGCTGGCGAGCGGCTCGACACGCTGGTGCCGGCGGAGCCGAACCAGCCCTACGACATGCTCGACGTGATCCACGGAATCGTGGACGACGGGTATCTGCTTCAGGTGCACGCGCACTACGCGCGCAACATCGTCGTCGGTTTCGCGCGTCTCGGGGGGCGGTCGGTCGGCATCGTGGCCAACCAGCCTGCGCATCTGGCGGGGACACTCGATATTGACGCGTCGGTCAAGGGCGCGCGGTTCGTGCGGTTCTGTGATGCGTTCAATATTCCGCTGGTCACGTTCGAGGACGTACCAGGCTTTCTGCCGGGCACGGTGCAGGAGTTCGGCGGCATTATTCGGCACGGTGCCAAGCTGCTGTTCGCTTTTGCGGAAGCGACCGTGCCGAAGATCACGGTGATCACGCGGAAGGCCTACGGCGGCGCGTATTGCGTGATGTCGAGCAAGCACATCCGCACGGACATCAACTTCGCGTGGCCCAGTGCCGAGATCGCGGTGATGGGGGCCGAGGGCGCCGTGAACATTCTGTACAAGCGAGAGATCGCGGCTGCTCCGGATCCGGAGGCGGCGCGGGTTGCCAGGATCGCGGAGTACCGCGAGAAGTTTGCCAATCCGTATGTCGCGGCTCAGCGCGGCTTCATCGATGAGGTGATCATGCCGCGAGACACGCGCGTCAGGCTGATCACCGCGCTCGCCGCGCTCGAGACCAAGCGCGATCGCAACCCGCCAAAGAAGCACGGCAACATCCCGCTGTAGCGCCGCGCGAGGGCTGGGTAGCCTCTCTGCCCCTAAGTGCTAGAATTAACAGGCTTTGCACAAGATTTTGATCGCCAATCGTGGTGAGATCGCCGTGCGTGTCATCCGTGCGTGCCGCGACATGGGCCTGGCGTCGGTGGCTGTCTATTCCGAGTGCGATCGGACGGCGCGTCACGTCCGGATGGCGGATGAGGCGTGCGCGATCGGGCCGAGTGAGCCGACCGCGAGCTACCTGCGCATCGATCGTCTGCTCGACGTTGCACGGCGCACTGGTGCGGACGCGGTGCATCCGGGGTACGGGTTCCTGGCCGAGAACGCGGCGTTCGCCTCAGCCTGCAATGACGCGGGGCTGGCGTTCATCGGGCCGTCACCCGACGCCATCACGCTGATGGGCAGCAAGACGTCGGCTCGCCAGGCCGCGGTGACGGCCGGAGTGCCTGTGGTCCCGGGAACCGACCACCCGTTCGATGAGCACGATTCGGAGTCGGACGTGGTGTCGGCGGCCGAGCGCATCGGGTATCCCTTGCTGATCAAGGCTGTTGCGGGTGGCGGCGGCAAGGGGATGCGGCGCGTCGACGCTCCAGGCGAGCTGCTGGGTGCGGTCCGCGCGGCTCGATCGGAGGCCGGCACCGCCTTTGGCGACTCCGCGATCTACCTGGAGCGGTGTCTGATCCGGCCTCGCCACATCGAGGTGCAGTTGCTCGGGGATCATCACGGTACGGTCGTACCGTTTGTTGAACGCGAATGCTCCATCCAGCGACGGCACCAGAAAGTCATCGAGGAGACACCCTCGCCGGTCGTGTCTCTGGAACTCCGCGAGCGCCTGACGCGTGCCGCGGCCGCAGTCGCGACGTCAGTGGGGTATTCGAGCGCGGGCACGATCGAGTTTCTCGTCGAGGAGGACGGAAGCTTCTGGTTTCTCGAAATGAACACGCGACTCCAGGTCGAGCATCCCATCACGGAGATGGTGACAGGCATCGATCTGGTCGAGTGGCAGATCCGGATCGCACGCGGCGAGAAGCTCGACATCGACCCCGCGATGGCCATGACGCCGCGGGGACACGCCATCGAGTGCCGCATCTACGCAGAGGACCCGGATGCGGGATTCTTTCCGTCGCCAGGCCGCATCGCGTCACTGCGCGTACCGGACGGTCCGTGGGTTCGTGACGACAGCGGCGTCGAGGCCGGCGGGGAGGTGCCCATCTACTACGACCCGATGGTGTCGAAGCTGGCCGTCTGGGGGGCAGACCGGGCCAGGGCGATCTCACGGATGAAGCGGGCGCTCCGCGAGTACGACGTCTTCGGCATCAAGACGACTGTCCCCTTTTTTCGCTGGTTCCTGCATCAACCGGCGTTCGAGAAGGCGGCATTCCACACGGGCTATCTGGAGGAGGTCTTGCAGGCAAGGCAGGGTGAGCCCTTTGTCGAGGCCGCCGGGCACGAGGAGGATGCCGCCGCGATCGCTGTGGCGCTCCACCTGGCCTCGCGTGATGCACGCGGGCCGGATGGCGGGGAGCGTGGTGCGGGATCCCGGGCCGGGAGCGAGACGTCCGAAGACCGACTCCCGCCAGCGGTTGACCTGCGCAGGCACGGGTGGAAGGTGCGAAGTCGGCTCGAGGCGCTGCGCTCGTGAAGTTCGAGATCGACGTGGGGGGAAGAACCCGGCGGGTCGAGGTCCGAGGACAGGAGGTGCTCGTCGATGACCGGGCCTTCCGCGTGGACGCGGCGAAAGCCGGACAGGTGTGGTCATTGCTTCTGGGTTCGGCCGACATCGAGGGCGATGGCCAGCCCGCGCCGCGCGATCACGGCGTGCCGGGGCGTAGCTACGAGGTGTCGATCATTGAACGCCAGTCAGACGACCTCGCCGTGCACGTCAACGGCCTGGAGATCCCGGTCAGGCTGGCGCGTCGTGAAGCGGTGCGTCACGGAGCTGGCGCGGGACCGCAGTCGAGTGGTCGTACTGCTGGCGCCAGCACTGGCACCGGCACCGGAACGCAGCGCGTGGTGGCTCCGATGCCGGGCCGGGTTGCGAAGGTCCTCGTGAAGGTCGGAGACGTC
The DNA here is from genome assembly GCA_027622905.1 of Acidobacteriota bacterium. Lineage (GTDB taxonomy): Bacteria > Acidobacteriota > Vicinamibacteria > Vicinamibacterales > UBA2999 > JAQBVV01. The sequence continues at coordinate 16,180 of JAQBVV010000020.1, read as the reverse complement.
GTGGCGGCGCGCCAGGGGCTCGTCGTGGTCGAGGCGATGAAGATGGAGAACGAGTTGCGGTCACCTGTCGCGGGTGTCGTCGTCGAGGTGGCCGTGGCCGAGGGTGCCCTCGTCCAGGCGAACGCGGTACTCATCGTGGTGAGCGGTTGATCGTCAGACTCTTCCGGCATCCGGTGACGCAGAAGACGCGGCGCATCATGCGCCGGGTCGTCGTCACGTGTGCGGTCATGCTTGCGGTGGCCTTCGTCACGACGCTGTCGGTGGATCTCGGGCCTGCGCTGAGGGCGCGCGCTGAGGTTGCCGCCTCCGGATACATGGGCCGCCCCATGCACATCGGCCGCCTGTCCGCCCATCTCTGGCTCGGTCGCTTCGTAATCGAGGATGTGGTCATCGAGGGCTTGACACCAGACTCGCCGCCGTTCCTTACCGCCGATCGCATTGCGGTGTCGATGCCGTGGACGAGCCTCGTCGACCAACGCGTCGTGTTCGATGCGATCGAGATGACCGATTGGCGGATGTACGTCGAGACGTTCGCCGACGGCCGTCACAACTTCCCGCGGCTCACGCCGAGCGGGCCGCGCGGCGCCACCGACTGGACGACGACGACGCAGTTCGTGCGCGCGTATCGCGGAGAGTTCGCCTACATGGACCATGGCACGCCGTGGAGCATGATCGCCCGCAATCTGGACGTGGCCATCACGCGGCCCACGTCGGAGTACCGGGGGCAGGCCAGCTTCGCGGATGGCACCATCCTCATCCAGGATTACGAGCCGATGCGTGCCGACATGAACACGACCTTCAGGGTGGTCGGGAGCCACCTGGTGTTCGATCAGATCGACCTCATCACGGACGGGGCCGAATCGGTCCTCACCGGAGACGTTGACGTGGCGCGCTGGCCAGAGCAGACATACCAGGTGCAGTCTCGTATCCAGCTGCCGACGATGCGTGAGATCTTTTTTGCGCGCGACACGTTCTCGCTGTCCGGCGAGAGCACGTTTACCGGCACGTTCCATTTGTTCCGGGAAGTGGTCAACGGGCGCGCGCGAAACGGCCGCGATCTGTCAGGCACGTTCTACAGTGCGAGCGCCGGTATCAACGAGTACCGGTTCACGGACCTGCGTGGCTCGGTCCAGTGGGTCCCCGAGCGCATAGACGTCACCAACGCCACGACAGAGGCGTACGGCGGCACCAGTCGGTTCGCCTACCGGATGGCGCCGCTCGGGGATCCGGACGTGCCTGCGCACGCGACGTTCGATGCCGTGTACACGGATGTGGATCTCAAGGCGTTCACGGACTTCCTCGAGCTCGAGGGCATACGGCTGTCCGGTCGCGCTCAGGGGCGCAACCTGCTTGACTGGCCGCTCGGTCGCTACGCGGAGCATCGTGGCGGCGGCCACATGGTCGTCACTCCGGATGCCGGGGTCGAGGTGCTGGCGCGTGAGCTCTCTGCCGCGCAGCTGGCCGCCGCTGAGGCACGCAGCCGTGAGTGGGACGCCTTCGGCGATCACTTGCCCCTGGCGCCCGTGCCGCTGGACGCAGACCTGGTCTACACCTACGGCCCGGAGTGGGTCGATATCGCCCCGAGTCGGTTGGCGACGACAGACACGTATGTCGAGCTGGAGGGCCGTACCGCCTACGGCGATCAATCCGAGATCGATTTTCACGTCACGAGCGCAGACTGGCAGGAGAGCGACAGACTCTTTGCAGGGATGCTGACGGCGTTTGGCGTACCCACCGGTGTCTTCCCGATCGGGGGACACGGCACGTTCGACGGCGTGATGCTCAACGACGTGCGCAATCCCCGCATCGAGGGTCGATTCGTGGGCGAGGGCATGCGGGCCTTCGACGTCGTGTGGGGCACGGTGACGGGCTTTGCCGCGATCGAGAACTCGTACGCCGACGTGTCCGACACCCGGGTCACCGATGGTGATTCGGTGATCCAGGCGGACGGGCGTTATTCGCTTGGTTTCCCCCGCCGTGATGGTGGCGAGGAGATCGACGCGAGGATCCTGCTCACGGACCGCCCGATGGCGGATCTGCGGCACGCGTTCGGCCTGGACGACTACGACATGGACGGAGCGTTCTCGGGAGAGTTCCGCGTGTTCGGCGCGTACCTCACCCCGTTCGGTTTCGGTCAGATGACGATCGCGCCGGGCACGGCATACGGTGAGACGTTCGAGACTGCGACATCGGCTGTGCGCCTGGACGGCGAGGGCATACGGCTCGACTCCCTGGAGGTGACCAAGTCCACTGGCCGCGCGTCCGGGGCCGCCTACATCGGACTGGATGGCACGTATGCCTTCAACCTGGATGGCGCCAGCGTACCGGTCGAGACCGTCGCGATGATGTCGTTTCCGTCGGCGCCGTTGACCGGGCGGCTTGATTTCAGCGCTGGCGGAAGCGGCACGTTCGAGCGGCCGCGGTACGACGTCCGCGGCACGATCAGCGACCTGTTCATAGGGAATGAGGGTGTCGGCGAGGTCATCGGCGAACTGAACGTCGACGTCGATCTCCTGACAGTGAAGATGGAGGCCGCGTCGCCGCGCCTGGCCGTGTCTGGAGCGGGTCGGATTGCGCTGACGCCGGAGATGGATGCCGATCTACTCTTCACCGTCGCGGATACCTCCCTGGACCCCTACGTGCGGGAGCTCAATCCGGCGGTGTCCGCCTACACCACCGCCGTGGCCAGTGGCACCGTCCGGGTGACCGGTCATCTGGCCAACATCGACGAGTTGCTGGTGGATGCGACAGTCGATCGCCTGGACTTTCAGCTCTTTGACTACGTCGTGCGCAATGCATCGCCGATCCGCGTCGCCCTCAATCGGCACGTCATCGAACTGATCACGATGGATCTAGTGGGCGACGAGACACAGCTGGACGTGAGAGGCACGATCAATCTGCACGACGATCGCATGGCGATTCGCGCGGTCGGTGACGCCGGCCTCGGCATCCTGCAGGCGTTCGTCCCCGACATCAACAGCTCGGGGCGCGCGTCGCTCCAGGCGACGGTCGAGGGCCAGCTCCGCGACCCGATCGTGACCGGCAGGATGACGATCGAGAACGGGAGGATCCGTCACTTCGATCTCCCGCATGCGCTCGAGAACGTCTCTGGCCCTGTCCGGTTCGACAGTCGCAGCATTCGGCTCGACGAAGTCACGGGTCAGGTGGGCGGTGGACCGATCCGCTTCGGCGGACAGATCGACGTGGAAGGGTACGAGCCCACGCGCATCGATGTGACGATGGCCGGGACGAACATGCTGCTGCGGTTCCCCGAAGGGATGCGGTCGCTCGTCGATGTGGAGCTGGCGCTCCAGGGCGTGGTCGAGGCGTCGGTGCTGACCGGCACCGTGACCGTCCGAAACGCGGTGTACACACGCGAGTTCGGTGAAGGCGCTGCGTTACTCGATCTGACCGCCGGTACCGCGCCCGATGGTCTGGGTGCAGGCCTTCCGCAGCCGACCCTGCCGTTGCGGTACGACGTACAGATCGTCGCGCCCTCGACGCTGGAGATCCGGAACAGCACCGCGCGTTTGTTTGCGAGTGCCGATCTGCAGCTGAGTGGCACCTTCGACAGGCCCCTGTTGCTCGGCCGTTCGGAAGTCACGCGGGGGGAGCTCGCGTTCGAGGGGCGGCGGTACCAGATCACGCGCGGCACGATCGACTTCAACAACCCAACCCGGATCGAACCGTTCTTCGACATCGAAACCGAGACGCGCGTCCGCGTGCCGGGCCAGACGTATCGAGTGTTCGCACGCGCGACGGGGACCATGGACCGTTTGATCCCGTCGTTCGAGGCCGACCCGCCCCTGGCGGAAGTGGAAGTGCTGGGCCTGTTGTTTGGCGATGTCGCGCCAGGGCAGGACGTGGAGTTCCTTCGCTACAACACCGACATCACGCCGCAACAGCAATTACTCCGCGGGGCCGCGACGCGGGCGCTGACCGGGACGCTGTCATCGCAGGTTGGTCGCGTGGTGGAGCAGACGTTCGGCGTTGACACGTTCCAGTTGACACCATCGCTTGTCGACCCCAACGCGCAGTCGTCACGTCTCGATCCGGCCGCCAGAGTCAGGATCGGCAAGCGGCTGTCTGAACGGGTGTATCTCACGTACGCCCGCAGCCTCTCGTCATCGACCGGCGACCAGATCATCCTGCTCGAGTACGATCAAACGGACCGCTTCTCCTGGATTCTGTCGCGGAACGAGGACCGCACCTACGCGTTGGACGTCCGGGTGCGACGCGCGTTCTGATGGCGGAGCGCCCAGCAGACAGTGGTAAATGTCCGCCCGCATTCGATGGGCGATGCCTCCTCGCGGCCCGCGTTGCCCATCCCGCACAGACAGGCGGCATGCTCGGTCGTCGCGGACGAGGGGTCCTGGTCTGGGTGCTTCTCGGATCCGTCGTCGCCGCGCACCACGCCCACGCCCAACCAGCACCTCTGATCACGGAGGTGCAGATCGAGCAGGAAGGTCGATTCGTTGAAGACCCCGCCATCGGCGGCCTGATCGAGACCATGGTCGGGGAGCCCTTGTCGATGCGCTCCGTGCGCGAGACCCTTGCCCATCTCACGAGCCTCAATCGCTTTGAAGATGTGCAGGTGTTTCAAGAGACCGCGGGCGCGGGCATTCGCCTCCGGTACGTCCTGTTTCCCCTGCACCCTGTTGACCGGATCGAGTTTCGCGGTGAGCTCGGCCTGTCGGAAGGTGAGCTTCGGCAGACGGTGACCGATCGGTTCGGCGCCGCACCCGCCGCGGACCGCGCAGGACTCGTGGCTGAGGCGATCGTGGCCTTCTACCGGGACCGAGGCCATGCCTCGGCGCAGGTCGTCCCACGGATCGAAGCCACGCACGATCCCGATCGCGCGACGATGGTGTTCGAAATTCAGGCAGGGCGGCAGGCACGGATCGGGCAGGTCGAGATCGAGCAGGTTGACGGCGGGAGACTACTGCTGGTCCCTGCGCAGCTGGCCGTACGCGCCGGAGATGGCTACGACAACGACACCATCGTGGCCGAGCTGGAACGGCAATTGGCGGAGTTGCGCGCGCTCGGCTACTACGAGGCGCGGGCGTTTCACACCGCGCTGTTCGAGCCTGCCGGCACCGCCACCGTACGGATCACCGTCGAGCCCGGGCCGCTGGTGTCGGTGGTGTTTGCAGGGGATCCGTTGCCTGAGGCCGACAGGGAACGCCTGGTACCTGTGCGGGCCGAGGGCTCCGCGGACGAGGATCTGCTGGAGGACGCCACGATCGCGATCGAGGACCACTTGCGTGCTCTCGGATACCGGGACGCGACCGCGACGTATGCCAGGGCCGAGAGCCCAGGTCGGCTGACGATCACGTTCACGATCGCGCGCGGTGCGCGGTATGTCGTCGATACGGCGCGGATCGAGGGCGACGAGGCCGTGTCGTCTGACACGATGGTCGAGCTGGTGCGGGTGGGGCAGGGCGGCCCGTTTGTCGTGGCCGACGCTGGTGCGACAGCCGTCGCCATCCGCAGCCTGTACCGGGCCCAGGGGTTCGCCCGTGCCACCGTGCAGGTGGACGTGGCGGATCTCTCGGGCGAGGACACGGAGGAGGCTGGCGATCGGCTCGTGGATCTGCTGTTTACCGTGACCGAGGGCCCGCAGACACTGGTCGGGTCGGTGGCCTTTGACGGAGGCACGGCATTCGCCACGAGCGAGCTGGAGGCGCTGATCGCGATGACACCGGGTCGGCCGTACGTGGAGGTCGATGTTGCGCGCGATCGGGACCAACTCGATCTGGCGTATCGCAACCGGGGGTATGACAGCGTCGTCATCGAGCCCCGCGTGACGTTGTCGGAGGACGACGCGCGCGCGGCCGTCGTGTTTGCGATTCACGAAGGCGACCAGGTGCTCGTGGACCGCGTCATCATCGTCGGTAACCAGCGCACCAGCATCGGAATCATCGAGCGCGAGCTGTTGCTGCAGCCGGGTCAGCCGCTCGGGTACGCGGCGCGTATCGAATCCCAGCAGCGCCTGATCGCCCTCGGGCTGTTTCGACGGGTCGCGATCGACGAGCTTCGGCACGGCGACGAACCCCGCCGTGACGTGCTCGTGCAGGTGGAGGAAGCGCCGCCGACGACGATCGGTTTCGGCGGAGGCATTGAAGGCGGCACGCGGCTGCGTCCGACCGGCGCGGGCGGCCAGGCCGAGGAGCGTTTCGAAGTCGCTCCTCGCGGCTTCTTCGAGGTCGGCCGTCGTAACCTCTGGGGAAAGAACCGGGCGGTGAATCTGTTCGCGCGCGTGAGTCTTCGTTCGCGCGACACGACGCCGCCGGAGATTGCGGCAGCGACGGGTGCCGGCGTCGCCGAAGGTGCCTACGGGTTCAACGAGTATCGTCTCTTCGGCACCTACCGGGAGCCAAGAGTGTTCAACACGCGGGCGGATCTGCTGGTGACGGGCATCTTCGACCAGGCGATTCGCTCCAGTTTCAACTTCATCACGCGCGAGGTCAGGGCGGAGACAGGGCTGCGCCTCGGGCAGCGTTACAGTGTGGCGACGCGGTACGCCTTCCGGCAGACCCGGCTGTTTGATGAGCGATTCACCGAGGCTGAGAAGCCGCTCATTGACCGCGTGTTCCCTGAGCTGCGCACCTCGAAGTTCTCGGTGTCGACGATTCGTGACACGCGCGATGATGTGATCGATCCCGATGCAGGGCTGCTACTGGTGATGGAAGGCGAACTGGCTGCACGTGCGCTCGGTTCGGAAGTCGGGTTTGCCAAGACGTTTCTGCAGGGGTTCTGGTTCCGTCGGGTGCCGGCGGCTCGGCGAATCGTCATTGCGATCGGCGCTCGCGCGGGTATCGCCCACGGATTCCGGCGCCCGGTGGTCCGCGAAAGCGCAGACGGTGAGGTGCTGACCGCACCCGACGGTACGCCGATCGTGGATGTGGTGCAGGATCTACCGGCCAGCGAGCGTTTCTTTGCTGGCGGAGACACCACCGTGCGAGGCTTTTCCCTCGATCGGCTTGGGACCGACGCCACGATCAGCCCTTCCGGCTTTCCGACGGGCGGCAACGGACTGATCGTGCTCAACGCGGAACTGCGCACGGCAGTCATCGGCGGCATAGGCGCTGTGGGGTTCGTCGATGCCGGCAATGTCTTTCCACGTGCGGCGGATCTTGACTTCGGCCGGTTGCGAGTGGCGGCTGGGTTCGGGCTGCGATACCAGTCACCAGTCGGGCCGATTCGTCTCGATCTTGGTTTCAAGCTGGATCGGCGCGAACTGGCGCCAGGGCGCCTCGAGCGCCGCCACGTGTTGCATATTTCACTTGGACAGGCCTTCTGACGTGATCGCGCCATCCTCGGGGGTTCGCCGCACCAGACACGACGATGCGCCGGCGTCGTGGCGTCGCGCCGCGTCACTGACGCTGGCCATCGTGGCGATCGGTGTGGGGGGCAGCTCACTCGGCGCCCAGCAATTGCTAGATCGCGTCGTGGCGCGCGTCAATACGCAGGTTGTGACGCTCACGGATCTGAGGGCGGCGTTGGCCCTTGGCGTGGTGGAGGTGGCCGACGGCGCCGATGAAGGCGAGGCGATCGGGCAGCTCGTTGACCGCCTGCTGATGCTGGCCGAGGTCGCGAGGTTTGCGCCGCCCGAACCGCCTGTCGATGCCATTGCGCAGGAGACAGCGGCGTTGATCGCGCACGTGGGGTCCGGGCTTGAGGCGATGATGGCGTCAACCGGTATCGACGACGCGACGATTCGCAGCATCGCGCGTGACACCCTCAGAATCGAGGCGTACCTGGATCAGCGATTCGGCACCGCCGAGCAGTTATCGGAGACGGAGGTCGCGCGGTACTACCAGATACACCCGGACGAGTTCACGCGCGACGGGACGTTGATGCCCTTCGCCCAGGCCGAGCCGCTGGCGCGCCAGCGCGCGGGCCGCGAGCGCCGTGCCACGATCCTCGCGCAGTGGACAGGCGACTTGCGGGCGCGCGGCGACGTGGCCGTCATGCGCCCCACACCGCCACCCGCAGCACCTCCACGGCGTTGAACCCTGCGTGGCTGACCAGCGGCGCCACGGTACTGCGCCGGCGGAGGTAGAGCAGCGCCCAGAACGCGCCCAGGAGGCCGGTGGTGATGACCGCATCCCACCCTTGCACGATGTGACCGAGGCCAAAGCCGAGACTCAGGAGCACGACACCCACGTGCGCGCCGCCGAGGTGCTGCTCGAAGCGGCGAAGGAGAAAGGCGCGCTGCATCTCCTCCCGCACGCCGCCAGCGAAGATGGCCACCACGGCGAAGGCGGCGGCCTGTCCAGGCGTGCCGGCCAATTGCTCCAGCGGGTTGGTTGGCACGTTGTGTAGCGATGGCGTGGCGATTCTCAGGCCGTTCATGACCACGAGGACCACGAGAAAGATCACCGGGATGAGCCGCAGGCCGTACAGGGCCTCGGGCAGGACGCGACGGTGGCCCAGCCACAGGTCGCCGACGCGCTCGCCGCGAGCGCGGGTGAGCGCGACCATCAGACCGATCAGAAGCACGGTGTCGGTCAACGACAGGATGAAGACGAATGTCAGCGACAGTCGCCCCGCGTCGTCGATCGGTCGCCAGCCGGCCAGACCAAGCAGGGCGCCGAGCAGGAGTTGTGTCGGTACACTGGAGCAAAGCACGATTTCGGCGATTGCCGTGATCCTGGTGCGAGACTGTGCCAATGTCATGGGTGTGGTGACCTTGCGAAACCGTCAGGCGAACATAGGGCCGAGGCGCTCGTGCCCGAGCGGAGCGTTGCCCACATGACGTCCACGACCTCTCCCGACCGCGTCCTGGTCGTCGAAGACGACCCAGCCACACGGCTCGGCCTCGCCGAGCTCGTGCGCACGTGGGGATTCGCCACCGATGCCGCCGGCGACGGCGAGGTGGCGCTTCAGCGTATCACCGCCTTCCGGCCGACCATCGTGATCAGCGATCTGGTGATGCCGCGGATGGGCGGCATGGATCTCCTGCGCGCGCTGAAAGCGGAGGGCGACGATGTCACGGTCGTGATTCTGACTGCGCAAGGCACGGTCGAAACGGCGGTCGAGGCGATCAAGGAAGGCGCGTACGACTATCTCACCAAGCCGATCGAGCCGCAGCGGCTGAGGATCCTGCTCGACAAGATCGTCGAGCGTCACGACATCGGTCGTGAGGTCAAGGTGCTGCGGCGACAGCTCGGCGAGCAAGGCACGTTTGGTCGACTGATCGGCAGCAGCGCGCCGATGCGCAAGGTCCACCAGATCGTCGAGCAGGCCGCGCCGACATCGGCGTCGGTCCTGATCTCGGGCGAGTCGGGCACTGGTAAAGAAGTGGTGGCGCAGATGATCCACCAGTTGTCGCCGCGCGCGCGGATGCCGTTCATCCCGATCAACTGCGCGGCGATTCCGGAGACCCTGCTCGAAAGCGAGATCTTCGGCCACGAGAAAGGCGCCTTCACCGGCGCGTCCGAACGGCGCGAGGGCTGCTTCGAGCTGGCCGATCGCGGAACGCTCTTTCTCGACGAAATCGCGGAGATGACGCCGGCGACGCAGGCGAAACTACTTCGCGTCCTTCAGGAGCGCACCTTCCGGCGCCTGGGTGGACGGTCTGAACAGCGTGTCGACGTCCGGATCATCGCCGCCACCAATGCCGTGCCGGCCGATGCGGTGAAGGACGGCAGACTCCGGGAAGACGTGTTCTACCGGCTCAACGTGTTCGGGATCGAGCTGCCACCGTTACGCGATCGGAAGGAGGACCTTCCGCTGCTGATTCAGTCGTTCGTCGCGGAACTCAACGAGCGCTACGGCAAGTCGGTGTCGGGCGCCGACCACGCGGCGATGCGCCTGCTGGAGGGACATGCCTGGCCGGGCAACGTGCGCGAGTTGCGCAACGTCATCGAGCGCGCGGTGATCCTCAGCACGGGTGCGTTCATCGAGCCGAAACATCTTCCGCCACTGGTGGTCGACGCGGCCCGGGACATATCGTCGTCGATCTCGCTTCCGCCAGGGACGACGGTCGAGGAGGGCGAGCGTCAGCTGATCCTGATGACGCTGGAGCACACGGGCGACAACAAGACTCGCGCGGCGGAGATTCTTGGCATCAGTCTGAAGACGCTGCACAACAAGTTGAACCGACTGCGGGAGCGGGGCTCTCCCGCGGGATGAGCGCCGCAGGCGGATCGTAGGTGCGCCTGGGGATCAAGGGGAAACAGATCGCGGGCGTGACGGCGATCGTCGCGGTCGCGGTCACCGCGCTGAGCGCGCTGCACGTGGCGCAGCTTGCCCAGGTCGTGCTGCGCGAGAGCCATGCGCGCGGCGAACTCCTGTCCAACGCCATCTTTCATCGAGCACGCGAAGTGGTGCCGGGTAGTCTGGAGCCCTACACGGCGCTGGGCGCCGATCCCGGCCTTCGAGCCATCCTCGAGTCCGCCATTTATGGCGAGACCGAGACCGGCGCGTTCATTCTCGACACCGAGGGCGTCGTCGTGGCCGCGAGTGACGCGACCCTGGTGGCGTTGCCCCGTGAGGAGGGGGCGGATCTGACCGAGCTGCTGGAGCAGGGGCCGGTTCGTCAGCTCGGCGCCCTGTATTCACAGGAGGGCCAGACCCTCGAAGTGCGTCAGCCGATGATGCTCGGCGATGAGGCCTTCGGATCCATCCGTATCGGGATTTCGACGCTGCTGATGCGGCAGCAGTTGAACGCGGCGCTTGGCCCGGCCCTGTGGACCGCCGCGCTGGCCCTCGGCGTGGCCGTGCTGGTCGCGGCGCTGCTCGCACAGGCGCTCCTGCGCCCGATTCACGTCATCCGGAGCGGATTGACCCGGCTGGGTCAGGGTGAGCTCGGAGTGACGCTTGACCTCCCACCCGGAGACGAGTTCGGCGAACTGGGCGCGTTCTTCAACAGCGTGAGTCAGCGGCTGTCAGCCGACCGTGACGCCCAGGCAGACCCCGTGGTGCCGCCGCAGTCGTCTCTGGACGACCTGGCGGACGCGGTGGCCCTGTTCGATCCGTCCGGGGATCTGTTGTTCCGGAATCCGTCCATGCAGGCGACCTTTGCCGCCGACGCTGTCGGGCGGCCGTTGGGGGCGCTGCTGCCGGCCGGGCACCCTTACCGCGCGATCGTCGAGGAGACGCTCGCGACCGGGACGTCCCAGGGTCCGATCCGCGCGTCCGTGGGCTTTGATGTGTCGCTGACGGCGCACGCGATCGCGGCCAGCGACCGCGCGTTGATGGGCGTGCTGCTGGTGTCCAGAAACGTCGCGCGGTTGTCGCAAGTGCAGTCGACGATTGCGTCGTCACGCAAACTGGTGGCGCTCGGGCGGCTGACCGCAGGCGTGGCGCACGAGGTGAAGAATCCGTTGAACGCGATGATCATTCACCTCGAATTGCTGCGAACGAAGATTCGTGATGGTGCTCGAGCCGCAGAGCCGGACCCGGAACCCGCTGCGGCATCCGGTGCGGTGATCGGGCTTGCGGATACGGGACGCGAGCTTGCGCCGGCGGTTCAGGGTGCCCTGCGGCACGTTGAGCTGATGGAAGGCGAGATTCGCCGGCTGGATGAAGTCGTGCAGGGTTTCCTGAAGTTCACGAGGCCGGAGGAGCTGCGGCCCGAGCCCGTCAACCTCAAGGAACTGCTCGAGGAGGCGCTGCCGGTGATCGAGTCCGAAGCGCACGCCAATGCCGTCAAGGTCGAAGTCGACATTCCGGCGTCGGTACCGGACGTGAGCGGCGATGCCGCGATGTTGCGTCAGGTCGCGCTGAACCTGGCGATCAATGCCTGTCAGGCGATGCCCGACGGGGGGACCCTTCGACTGGTCTGCGCGGCGGCGTCGCAGGATCGGGTGGAGATCCGCGTGGAGGACACCGGCGTGGGAATCAAGCCGGAGGATCTGGAGAAGATCTTTGACCTCTATTACTCGACGAAGGATGATGGGACGGGGATCGGCCTGTCGATGGTGTACCGGATCGTACAGATGCATGAGGGAGAGGTCGAGGTGCAGTCGACGCTGGGACGAGGTACGGTGTTTCGGGTGCTGCTTCCACGCGTCAGCAGGCTCTGACGATGATCACAGCCAGACGTGGCGGAGTCGTGCGGCACCCGATGGACCCGAAGCAGCGCGTCGGGCGCGCTGTTCTCCGCGGCATGGAGCTGGGGGCGGTCGCCATCGGATCACTGATGCTGTGCCTTGGGGGCGCTGCGTGCGCGAAGGCCAGGGCCGAGACCGTGCCCGACGGCCCACCGCTGGTGGTGCCCCAGCCACCGCCGAGGGTGCTGGCGCCCGTTGAGGTGCGCACCGTGCCCGACGATGCCCCAGACCCGGCGCCTGAGCCTCTTGCCGCCGCCCCTCCCAGCGCGGCACCGCGTGCGGTGCGCCAGCCGCAGCCCAGGCCGGCGCCTCCCACCGAGGTATCGGAGATTCCGGACTCGTCCGGCGCAGGCGATCTGCGGGCAGGGCCAGCCTCGGTCACGGAGTCGAGCGTGCGCGCGACGCTCGCCCGCGCCGCGCGCGAGAGGGCCAGCGTGGATACGGGCCGGCTCAGCCCGGCGGGGAGATCGCAGTTCGAGCAGTCCGAGCGGTTTACCGCGCAGGCGCAGCAGGCGCTGCGGGACAGGAATCTAATATTTGCCGAGACGCTCGCGGGGAAGGCTGCGGCGCTCGCCGCGGAACTCGTCGGCCGCTGACGGCGTCGGCGGCCGGTAAAGCGTTTTTCGATTCGGTGGAAACCGAAAAACGCGGAAAGCGCTTTTCGAAACGGCCTGGCCCCTGCAGGAAGCCCTAGACCGAAACAAAAAGCGCTAGATTGCCGTGGGAAATGGCATATATTGCGCATGCCCTAATAGAAAAACGCTACATATTGTGGTTTTTGTATTGACAAGCGAATCCCCAGGGCGCATATTTGCGCTCGCGCTTGAAGACGCGAGGCCGGACCTCCCAGCTCCAGGCCGAGGCGAATTTCCCCAGAATCGTCTACAGCGCAATTTTGCAACAGACGTGGCGAGTGCCCGACGGGGTGGGTGCATTCGTCGTTCGGAGGACTCATGGAAACAGGCCCAGCCCGCGAAGCAGCCGCAACTGCCCAGCAGACACAATCATCGGAAGCGACGCCAGCGTCGCCGGTCCCCGAATCGTCTCGCGGGCGGAAATCGGTTGAGCCGAGGGATACCTCGGCGCCGGGGCTGGAGTTTCCCCGCTACTTCACGTTGCCGGGCGCGGATCCCTTCGATGAAGTCGAGTGGGAGATCCGATCGGCGGTGATCGGGAACGAAAAGGGCAACGTCGTCTTCGAGCAGCACGACGTCGAGATCCCGGCGTTCTGGTCTCAGCAGGCGACCAACATCGTCGTGTCCAAGTACTTCCGCGGTCAGCTCGGAACTCCCGGTCGGGAGCATAGCGTCAAGCAGCTGATCGGCCGTGTCGTCGATGCGATCGCGCACTGGGCGGGTGAGCAGCACTATTTCGCCAGCGACGAGGCGCTGCAGTCGTTTGCCGGGGAGCTGAAGCATCTGCTGGTGTATCAGAAGGCGGCGTTCAACAGCCCCGTCTGGTTCAACTGCGGCTTCGAGAAGGCGCCTCAGTGCTCGGCGTGTTTCATCAATGCCGTCGAGGACACGATGGACTCGATTCTGACGCTGGCTAGGACCGAGGGGATGCTGTTCAAGTTTGGTTCCGGCACGGGCAGCAACCTGTCCTCGATCCGCTCGTCGAAGGAGTTGTTGGCCGGAGGGGGTACCGCGAGCGGTCCGGTGTCGTTCATGAAGGGCTACGACGCGTTTGCCGGTGTGATCAAATCGGGGGGCAAGACACGCCGCGCGGCCAAGATGGTCATTCTCAACGCCGACCATCCGGACATCGTCGACTTCATCAGTTGCAAGGTGGAGGAAGAGAAGAAAGCGTGGGCACTCATCGACGCCGGGTACGACGGGTCGTTCACCGGGGTGGCGTACGGCTCCATCTTCTTTCAGAACTCGAACAACAGCGTACGCGTGACGGACGACTTCATGCGGGCTGTCCTGGATGACGGAGAGTGGCAGACCAAGGCTGTGCGCGACGGCGAGGTCGTGGATACCTACAAGGCCCGCGAGCTGATGCGCATGATCGCGGAGGGGACCTGGGTGTGTGGTGACCCGGGCATGCAGTTCGACACGACGGTCAACGACTGGCACACGTGCCCGGAGACGGATCGGATCAATGCGAGCAACCCGTGCTCGGAGTACATGTTCCTGGATGACTCGGCGTGCAATCTGGCGTCGATCAATCTGATGAAGTTCGTGAAGTCGGACGGAGAGCTGGACGTGGCGGCGTTTCGGTCCGCGTGCCGCACGCTGATCACCGCGCAGGAGATCATCGTTCCGAACTCAAGCTATCCGACCAAGGCCATCGAGAAGAACAGCCGCGAGTATCGCCCGCTGGGCCTCGGGTACGCGAACCTCGGCGCGCTGCTCATGTCGCGTGGTCTGCCGTACGACAGTGACGAGGGTCGCGCGTACGCGGCGGCGATCACCGCGGTCCTGACCGGAGAGGCCTACGCGCAGTCGGCGCGGATCGCGCGGGACCATGACGGCCCGTTCAAGGGCTACGAGCGGAATCGCGAGCCCTTCCTTCGCGTCATGCGCAAGCACCGTGAGGCGGTCGGTGAGATCGACGCGAAGTGGGTGCCGTCCGACCTCTACGCGGGCGCGAAGCAGGCGTGGGATGAGGTCGTGGAACTGGGAGAGGATTTCGGTTTCCGCAACGCCCAGGCCACGGTCCTGGCGCCGACCGGCACGATCGGCTTCATGATGGACTGCGATACCACGGGCGTCGAACCGGATATCGCGCTGGTCAAGTACAAGAAGCTTGTCGGCGGAGGGCTGATGAAGATCGTCAACACCACCGTGCCGATGGCGCTTGAGAAACTCGGGTACACGAAGCCGGAAGTCGAGGCGATCGTGCACTTCATCGACGAGTACGAGACGATCGAGGGTGCGCCTTTCCTCAAGGAGGAGCATCTCCCCGTGTTCGACTGCGCGTTCAAACCCTCGCAAGGTGAACGCTCGATCGACTACATGGGCCACATCCGCATGATGGGGGCGACGCAGCCGTTCATCTCCGGAGCCATCAGCAAGACCGTCAACGTTCCGCGCAGCGCGACCGTTGAAGATATCGAGAAGGCCTACCTGGAATCATGGCGTCTCGGGGCGAAGGCGATCTCGATTTACCGCGACGGCAGCAAGCGGACGCAGCCGCTCAATACGTCGAGAGCCGGGGTTGCAGACACCCGTAACGTCACGACAGCCAAGGTCCGCGTGGGCCACGCTGACGTCGAGGCCCGGCCACACGAGGTCGTGCACGAGATCGTGAAGGAGGTCGAGCGCCCGACGCGGCGGAAGCTAGCCGACGAGAGGGATTCGATTACGCACAAGTTCGATATTGCCGGGCACGAGGGCTATATCACCGTTGGTCTTTTCCCGGACGGGACGCCTGGCGAGATCTTTCTGACGATGGCGAAGGAGGGCTCGACGATCTCCGGCTTCGCCGACGCGTTCGCACAGGCCATCTCGTATGCACTGCAGTACGGTGTGCCGTTGCCGGTCCTGGTCGACAAGTTCAGTCATGCCCGCTTCGAACCATCCGGGATGACGAAGA
The DNA here is from genome assembly GCA_027622905.1 of Acidobacteriota bacterium. Classification (GTDB taxonomy): domain Bacteria; phylum Acidobacteriota; class Vicinamibacteria; order Vicinamibacterales; family UBA2999; genus JAQBVV01. Next base: position 578 of record JAQBVV010000020.1, on the reverse strand, counting down.
ATCCGGAGGTACGGTTCGCCAAGTCGATCGTCGACTACATCTTCCGATGGATGGCGACGAAGTTCCTCTCACAGGAGGCGCAATTCAACGCTGGCGTGAACATGCGCGAGACAGCGGCGGACGACGGGTCGACCGGGGCGGACGCGGAGGTCCCGACCGCCGGCGGCTCGGGGCCGATGGCCGGCGCAGGGGCAGGTGCTGGGGCGAATGCCGCATCGAACGGGGCGCCACGGGTAGCGTCTAGCGATCGTGTCGCGTCCGGCGACCGGGTCGCGTCTAGCGACCGTGTCGCGTCTAGCGACCGTGTCGCGTCCGGCAACCGAGCGAAGTCCGCAGCCGGCACATCAGAGTTTGCTGCGATCCAGAACCAGGAGGACGCCCCGCCATGTTCGACGTGCGGCTCCCTGATGATTCGCAGCGGTTCCTGCTACAAGTGCGCTAACTGCGGCACAACGTCCGGCTGCGCCTAGTGCGTTTTTCGATTCGGTGGAGACCGAAACACGCGGGACAGCGCTTTTCGAAAAGGCCTGGCCCCTGCGAGAAGCCCTAGGCTGAAACGAAAAGCGCCCAGCGACGAA
>JAQBVV010000175.1 GCA_027622905.1 Acidobacteriota bacterium | reverse complement strand
CCCGCCGGTGGCCCCGCCGCGGGCGCTGACTCGACGGGCACCCCGGCGCGCGCGGGAGGCGCATCGACCGGCGCAGTGGGACTGACGCCGGCGTCTGGCGGCAGCGCGGCACCGGGAAACGGCCTCGGCACACCGCCGGTCGCGCAGGCGCTACTGGTGATCGCCAGCACGGCCGCGAGCAGCCAGACTCCCGACCCGCGTCGCCTGATCGCCGAGACGCGACACACGGTCACCATACCTGCACCATCGGCGTAACTCACTGACTTCACTAGCCTTTGGCCGTGTCGGTTCTGGACAGCCCATCGGCGGACCGCATATCATACGCAGATTATGGAGCAGGCGCTCCTCCTCAACGCCTCGTACGAGCCGCTGAAGATCGTCAACTGGCAGAAAGCGATCACGCTCTGGTGCCAGGGGAAGGTCGAGGTCATCGCGGTCCACGACCGCGAGATAAGGGCGGTGTCTGTCAGCTTCAAGCTTCCGTCGGTGATCCGCCTGCTCCGTTTCGTCAGAATCAAACGTCGCTTCGACTACGTCCCTTTTTCCCGCGCCAATATCTACGCACGCGACGCTCACACCTGCCAGTACTGCAGTAAGACCATGTCCACCTCCGAGCTGACCTTCGATCACGTGGTGCCGGTGACCTATGGCGGCCGGAAGGACTGGGAGAACATCGTCACCTGCTGCGTCCGCTGCAACCGGAAGAAGGGCGGCCGAACGCCCGCCGAGGCGGGTATGCGTCTGAGACGGGCGCCCAAGCGCCCACGTTCCACGCCGGCCGCCCGCATCACGATCGGACTCCGCGACGCCCCGGAGAGCTGGCGCGACTATCTGTACTGGAACCTCGAACTCGACGAGGAGTAGCGGCGAACGCCAGGACAACGTTGACCTACGGCTCCCGATGCCAACCCGTCTGGCGTCCGGGTGTACGATTCACCTGTCCATGTCATCGGTTCCCTCCATTGCATCGGTACGGCCTCTCCGCGCGGTCAGCGGCGGACGCGTCACCATCGACGGGACAGGGTTTCCGGTGGACGACCTGCTGACAGTGCCGGTCGGCAACGTGGACGAACGAGTCGTGTTTGCCTCGCCGAGCCGCGTGGTCCTGTCCATTTCGGCGGAGTGCGAGCCCGTGACCGCGCCCATCGTGCTTCCCGGCGTGCCGGGCGGGACTCCTCCGCTGTCGATCGGCGCGCTGTGGGCGACCGGCCTCCATCAAGTGGACAGTCCGGCCTTTGACGCTGACGGCGACCTGTTTGTCACCTACAGTGGCGCGCTGGGACAGGACGCGCCGGTGTCCATTTTTCGCGTGACGCGGAGCGGAAGCCGCGAGCCGTTCGCGACCGGGATCGTTAACGCCACGTCGATGACGCGTGGCCCTGACGGCAAGTTATACGTGTCGAGCCGGTTCGAGGGCGCGGTGTACCGGATTGATGACGACGGGACGCACGAGCAGGTGGCGTCCGATCTGGGTGTGGCGTGCGGTATCGCCTTCGATCGTGACGGGTGGATGTACGTCGGCGACCGGTCGGGCACGATCTTCCGCGTGCGGGAGGGGCGTGCGACCGCGTTTGCGACCATTCCGCCGAGCGTGGCGGCGTTCCATCTGGCGATGAGTCCCGAGCAGGAGCTGTTCGTGACGGCGCCGACGCTGAGCCCGTACGACCACATTTACCGGATCGATCGGCAGGGCCTCGTCCGTACCATCCCGTCGCTGCTCGGCCGCCCGCAGGGGCTGGCGTTTTCTCCGGACGGGGCGCTGCACGTGACGGAGGCGCTGGCGGGTGCCAGTGGCGTCTACCGATTTGGTGACCTGGAGGAGCCACCGGAGCTGGTCCTGTCAGGGGGCACGCTGGTGGGAGTCGCGTTCGGGCCACGCGGGGAAATGGCGGTCGTGTCCAACGACTCGGCGTATCGATTCGAGGCGGTCCTCGGGGAGTCGGAGGCCGACGTCTCGCTGCGTGCGTAACGCGCCGTAGCTCGGACGCTGCTTCCCACCCAGGCGTCGTGGCCACTCAGGCCAGTTTCCTGCTTGTCGTGAGGTGCGCTCGGCGAAGGACCGGCACCCAGGTCCAGCCACACTCGCGGACGGCATCGATCAACGGGCCCTTGATCCTGGGCACGTCGAAGTCATAGTTCACGGCAGTTCGCGGGTCGACCGGCGCATTTCCGGTGAGCGCCCAGTCCCGGTGCCGGGCCCACTCGAAGAGGACGATTCCCTGGAAGGCGCTTGCTGCGTATTGCCCCGGCTCCATCCGGGACGCTGAACGCCGCTCGAGGATCCGGACCTCGCGGTGTTCAGGGCAGAAGACGAGCGTCGCGCGGTAGTGCTCCACGACGTGAAAGCGGAGGAAGAACTGCTCCCAGGCAGCATCGGCAATCCGCCACTCGGCCACGATCGTCCCATCCGGCCCTGGCGTGTATCGGAACGGCTGACGGGGATCGTCGAGCGCCAGGAGTCGCGCGCGCAGCGTCGCCTCGTCGCAGCATGCCTGCTGTCCCGGCTCGGGCCGGATGGCCACCCACCGGCTCACCGTGCCCCGCCACATCGCGAGCATCACGCCGAGCGCAGCCGCGACACCGAGCAGGCCGGCGGCCGTGCCGAGCGCGGCAATCACAAACTCCACGAGTCGCCCCCCTCCTGCGGCCGTGCCTGTTCAAGGCCGTGACGGGTCAGGGCGCCCGTTCTCCCGCCTGCAGCGATGTCGCAAATTCATCTCTCGGCCCCGAGGGACTCCGGGCTGGCGATGCCGGCGGCGTTCAGGCATTGCCCCGCTGCCTGCTTGAGAGCATTCGTGAAGAAGCGCGTCACTGCACGGCGCCTCTGGGCATGAGGCCACCCGCGACGGCCTCGTCGACGAACGCGTTCATCGCGCCGCCGGCGTCCGGCGCCTGGACGGGCCCGCATTTCCGCGTGTTCGAGTCCACGCAAGAGATAGACATGCCGACCACGAGCACGACGTCTCCGGCCCCCGCGCTCAATGTGGTCCTGGCGTCGGAGACAAACCATGCGCCGTCCGTGGGTTCGTCCGTCCGCGCCGTCGTCTCGCGCAGGGCGGTGAGCCCGCGGAACGTGGTGCGCGAACCGCCCTCAGCAGGGGGCGCGAGTCGCGCATCCAGCGTATTACCCGACCCCAGCCGTTCTGTCCCCAGCATCACACTCCGTCCAGTCTTGCGCTTCAATTCGTTCTCCAGCGTCCTTGGGGTCTTCTCATCCATGTTGTACGTGCAAGAACGCCCTTCGTCCCGGCACTCGAGCCAGCCGAGGCTCCAGTCGTCCGGCCACTGCTGGCCAGGTCGCGGTGGCGCCAGCGGCAGACCAAGGCGGGCGACCGTCGCTCGAAGCACTGCCTCTGGAGTCGGCAGCAGCGTTGTCGCCGGCGCAGTCCCATCCTTGACCGTCAGGGTCAGGGAGGCCGACACGACGATCTGATGGATGGTGTCGTCCCACGCGTTGACGGTCACCGTGTGTTCGCCGGGGCGGGAAGCCCGGTAGGTGTAGGCGGGGGCGTATCCGGACTGGGCGGCCTGGTTATCGACCAGCCATTCGAAGCGTAGTCCTGTCAGTGGGGTGGGACTCGTCACGACGAAGGGCTGGGACTGCCCGGGTGCGCCGGACCAGGACGAGGGCGACAGGACCAAGCGTTCCGGGGGGTTGTAGCGGATCGTGACCCAGTCAAAACCGAGCCACCCCGAATTCGATCCGTCGTACTTTGTAGTGGCCTCGCCTTTCGCCTGCACGCCCAACAGAAGGGGTTCGCCCGGCTTGAGGTACCGCTTGCCTGAGCCGACGGACGTTGGAGAATCAAGGAAGTAGGTTGGATCGCGAAAGGCGAACTGCTGCGCCCACGTGGGGGTCCAGTCGGGCGCCTCGAAACGCGCTCGAATACCTCGGATGGCAAGGGTGAGGCCCTCCGCCAGCTCGACGCGGGTACCGTCGGGTGTCTGCAACGGGATTTCCCGTCCGGTCTCATCCTCGCTCCAGATGTAAGTCTTGTAGGGCGGGAATCTGTCGTCGCCGGGCGTGCCGCTCCTGAACTCGGACCAGCGCGCGGCCAGGCGGTCCCAGCTCACCAGCGCGCCGACCGCCGCGTAGTAGATGGGATGTTCGATGCGTTGCTTGACCCCGCCCAGCGTCTGTTCGTCCCAAACGTATTCGAGCCTGCCGTCCTTCAAGCGCGTCTGACCCAGCCTGCCCGGGAAATCGGGATCCGCGATGAAGATGGTGTCGCCCTTCACGGCGGTGGCGACCATGGCGTGGTTGGGGTACTCCACGAGTTGGGGCCCGCCGGTGACCAGAATGGCATAGGCGAAGAGCTTGACCGTGACCGCGTCGCTCAGCCGCATCGTTTCACGAAAAGTGCGTTCCAACTGAATCCCCCGATCCTCGTAGTCAGCCTGCACCGAGATCACGAGGCGCTGAGGTTCGACGTCGTCCCAATCGAAGCCGGGAGTGTGCTGGCCATCGGTCCCTTCGTATCGCCCGTAGAGGTGGGCCCCCTCGCCGTCCGGCGCCTCGTAGTAGTACCAGATTTCTGTCGCGGACGTGCCCGCGCACCGCCCATTGACGATCAGCGAGTTATGGTTTCCGAACTGCCACTCGTCGCGCCCGGGCTTGAAGCCGGAGTCGATGATGTCGCCGGTCAGCCGGTCCGCGTCCACGCGGCTGACGAAGAAGTAGGAGAAATGGCCGGTGGCGATGGTGATTGATTCGCTGTCCATGGCCACCGTTGGGATCCCCTCGAGCCGGTGTTTCAGGCCGTCATAGAAGAAGGCCATCGCGAATTGTCCCGCCGGGATCTCGACCGGCACTTTCACCGTCATCAGGTTGTTGGCGAACTCGCCGCCGTTGTCGATGTGTATCAGCGGGGTGGCGGGGGTGACGTAGGCGAAGGTGGTCGAGTCGATCGGCTGGCTGGACACGCGGAACGTTTGTGCGGCGTCATAGGCGCCGGGCGGAACGCTGACGACGAGGCCGTCGAGCGGGTCTCCACGCCTGTTGACAGTGATGGTCCCTCCGCCGGCCGGCACCGACTGCACGGCCAGTTCCACCGCGGGACCGGCGGTGCTGATGCTGCCCCTCTTGTAGGGTGATGAGTCCGCCGTCGACGTGTCCGGTTGGGGCGGTAGCGACAGCGTCGCAGACGGCCCCGGGTGCACCAGGAAGGTCGCCGCTCCCAGCGCGGTACCGCCGAGCAGGATGTCGACTCGGTACTCACCGGCGGGCCAGCGTTTCCCAGGCGCCAACTCGTAGCTGAAGGTACCGTAGTTGTTGGTCGGCACGACCGTGGCTTCCCCGGTGCCGATAATGAGCGGGGCCGAGCCGCCCAGGTACGTCCAGCGGGTCGTGAGTATCGTACCGGGCGCAAAGCCGTCGAGACGGAACCAGACGTGGATCGGGTTCACGTCCGGCGTGAACGTGTCGGTAATGTCCACCGGGGCGCCGGCCCGCACGTCGCGCGCGGTCACGATGTTCGAAATCCGACCGGACGGGGTTGAAGGCTCGCCAAAGTCAGGACTGCGAAATACGCCAGTTCCGGGACGCGGCTCGGTCGTCCCTGCGGCCGTCGCCGCAGTCGGATCGGCGTTGGAGGGCGACGAACTGGATGCCGTCGCCGAACGGCTGGCTTCGATGGTCAGGCTGTAGGGGATCTCCGTGTACCACGCGCCATCTCGCACGCACTGGACGCCGCGGTCCGACGAGGAACTCCAGGCCTCGGTATCGATCGCGATGATCAGTTCACGCGGCTCCGGCCCGAACGTGCCGGATCGCTCCTCCGGCTGCCCGCCGAACCGCAGCACGTACTCCGTGCGCTGCTCCCCGGTGAGCTCGACCGTCATCGTGCTCGGGCCTTGTGCGCGCCGCAGATTGGGCAGGCCGACCGAGTAGGCGCATTCCGGTACGGCCAGTGCGACCGACACGGTGTAGAGCCCGGGCGAGGTGACCGGCACGCGATAGAAGTCGATGTCGGTGGCCCTGCCCCGGATGACGCCGGCCGTCAGTGCCCCGCTGACCGTCGTGCCGGGCTGCACCAGCATCGCCGTGTCGAAGTCGTTGTTCGGCTCCCGTTCCTGGACGACCGGCCCTGCCGTTGACGGCGTGCCGGAAGTTGTAGGGCCGCCAGTCGTGATTGACAGGCTGTAGGGGATCTCCGTGTACCACGCGCCATCTCGCACGCACTGGACGCCGCGGTCCGACGAGGA
>JAQBVV010000019.1 GCA_027622905.1 Acidobacteriota bacterium | reverse complement strand
CGCGCGGCAGTACAAGCGCAATCTGACAGACCGTGGTTCAGCGAGAATGAACCTGACAAAGTAGTGTTAAACCTTTGTGTTGAAAGCAGGGGTGGATCAAGGCCACTGATTTCGCGTAAGCTTCCTCGGTTTGGTTAGCGATTTGAGGAAATCCAGCGGCTTGATCCTTTTTTCACAATATGGTAAAACTCAGGGCGTTAAGAAGCGAAAAGCGGATCCGATCCACGTCTTTCCTGGCGCGCTAGTGGGCGTGTCAGGCGCACTGGCCTTCGACCGTACAGCATCAGATGCCTCAGATTTTTAGTCGCGGCGCGAACACGCTCGCGAAGCTCAGCTTGGCCCTTGGCCTGATGGGCGCCGTTGGCGCAATCAGCCTGCTCATCATTTTTGGCAAGTCGTCGTACGTGACTCGTGCCAACGAGTTCGTTGAGCAGCCGCTGCAGTTCAGCCACGCGCATCACGTGGGGGATGACGGCATCGATTGCCGCTATTGCCACACGTCTGTTGAGACGTCGTCGTTTGCCGGCATACCTTCGACGCAAACGTGCATGAATTGCCACTCACAGTTGTGGGTCGACAGTCCGATCCTTGAGCCGGTACGCGCCAGCCTTCGCGATGATCAGTCGCTGCGCTGGACGCGCGTGCACGATCTACCGGACTTCGTCTACTTCAATCACAGCATCCACGGGAAGAAGGGCGTCGGGTGCGAAACCTGCCATGGGCGTGTCGACCAGATGCCGTTGATGTATCAGCAGAATTCTCTGCAAATGGAGTGGTGCATCGGGTGTCATCTCGCGCCGGAGCAGTTCGTCCGGCCACGCGAGGAGGTCTTTACGATGGGCTACCGACCGCCGGTGGCGCAGGCGGTGCTCGGACCGCAACTGGTTCGTGAGTACGCGATTCAGAGCCTCACCACCTGCTCGACGTGTCATCGGTAGGCGCATGACGGTACCTCAAGACATCGACGTTCTCCGCACGAAACTGGAACAGACCAGGGGCCGTGAGTATTGGCGCAGCCTCGAGTCGTTGTCGGAGACGCCGGAGTTCAAGGAGTACCTGCACCGGGAGTTTCCCCAGAACGCGTCGGAGTGGCTGGATCCGGTTGGTCGCCGCAACTTCCTGAAGCTGATGGGCGCGTCGCTCGCACTGGCGGGGGTCAGCGCCTGCACGAGGCAGCCCACCGAGGAACTCGTGCCGTACGTCCGGCAGCCGGAAGAGCTCGTTCTCGGAAAACCGTTGTTCTACGCCACGGCCATGCCGATGGCGGGAGCCGGGATGGGGCTGCTCGTCGAAAGCCATGAAGGCCGTCCCACGAAGATCGAAGGCAACCCGGACCACCCATCAAGTCGTGGCGCGACCGACGTGTACGCGCAGGCGGCGATCCTGGGTCTCTACGATCCAGATCGTTCGCGGACCCTGACGAACCTCGGTGAGATTCGGCCCTTCGAGACATTTGCCGGCGCCGCCCAGGCCGTGCTGTCGAGCCAGGAAGCCTCGCAGGGAGCAGGCGTTCGCATTCTGACCGAGACGGTTGCATCGCCGACCCTGGCCGCGCAGCTGCGCGATCTGCTCGGGCGCTATCCACTCGCGAAGTGGGTGCAGTGGGAGCCACTCGGGCGCCACAACGCGCGCGAGGGTAGCCGGCTGGCCTTTGGCGAGTATGCGGACGCCCAGTACGACATCGAGAAGGCGACGGTCCTCGTGTCGCTCGACGCGGACTTTCTCTGCACCGGGCCCGCAGGTCTGAAGCATGCTCGCGCTTTCGCGTCCCGGCGGCGGGCCGACGGGGATCCGGCGCTGGCAAGCCGCCTGTATGCCGTGGAGAGCACGCCCACCATCACGGGGTCCAGGGCCGATCACCGTTTGCCGCTGCGCCCGTCCGAGGTAGAGGCCTTTGCCCTCCTGCTTGCGGAAGTGCTGCAAGTGCATCCTGAGATCAGTCGGAGGGGCTCTGTTCCGGACGTGGCGTACGGTTGGGTGGTCGCGCTCGCTGGGGATCTTCGAGCCCATCGCGGGCGGAGCCTCGTGATCGCCGGCGATGGCCAGCCCCCGATTGTGCATGCCTTGGCGCACCTCATCAACGAGGAACTCGGTAACGTCGGTTTCACAGTCGGCTATACCCAGACAGCCGAAGCGCAGCCGACGAATCAGCTGGATGGGCTGCGCGAGCTGGTCGCTGACATGAACGCGGGAACCGTCGACATGCTGCTGATTCTCGGTGGCAACCCCGCCTACAGCGCCCCAGTAGACCTGGATTTCACGGCAGCCATGGAGAGCGTGCCGTTTCGTGCTCACCTGAGCTTGTACGCGGATGAAACATCCGCGCAGTGCCACTGGCACATCCCGGAGGCGCACTTCCTGGAAGCCTGGAGTGACGTGCGGTCAGACGACGGCACTGCGACGATCGTCCAGCCGCTGATCGCGCCGCTGTATAACGGAAAGTCCGCGCATGAGGTCCTGGCGGCCGTGACCGACGCCGGGCGTTCCGGGTACGATCTGGTTCGGGAGCACTGGTCACGGGAGACCGGTCTGTCGATGGAGTCGTCGCCGGTGGCCGCGGCACCGATCCCACCCGCTGGCGGCGCGGCGGGTGCGTCTGCCGGAGTTACTGCTGTCGAAGGGGCCGAGCCGGCCGGACCACCTCCGGTCGCCGCGGCGCCGGTGCAGCTGTTGTCGCCGCTGGACCGCGAGTGGCGCAGATGGCTGCACGACGGACTCGTGCCGGAAACCGCCTTCGCGCTAAGGACGCTGTTGGTCATGGAAGCAGACGTGGCCGCTGCGGTCGGAGCGTCGATTGAGGGCGCGCAATCCGGGCTGGAAGTCGTCTTCCGTGCGGACCCGAGCGTCTATGACGGGCGCTTTGCAAACAACGCCTGGCTGCAGGAAACGCCCAAGCCGCTGACGAAGCTGACCTGGGACAACGCCGCGCTGATATCGCCGGCGACCGCCGCGCGGCTCGAGTTGACCAACGGCGATATTGTCGAGTTGTCGGCAGGAGACCGCTCGATCAGGATTCCGGTCTGGGTCGCGCCCGGCCAGGCGGCTGACACCTTGACGTTGCACCTGGGCTACGGGCGCACGCGCGCCGGCCGCGCTGGCAACGGCACCGGCTTCAATGTGAATCCGCTTCGTACCACCGCCGCGCCCGACATTCTGACTAACGTCGCACTCACGACGACCGGTGAGACATACACGCTGGCGTCGACACAGGATCACTGGTCGCTTGAAGGCCGGAATCTCGTGCGGGTCGCGACCTCGACGCAGTACGCCGAGGATCCACTGTTTGCCCAGAAGATGGAGCACATGCCGATCACCGGATTGAGCATGTACGCGGAGCACAAGAGCAACGGCTACGCCTGGGGCATGACGATCGATCAGAACGTCTGTACTGGTTGCAACTCGTGCGTTGTCGCTTGTCAGGCGGAGAACAACGTGCCGGTCGTTGGCAAGGAACAGGTGCTGAACGGTCGCGAGATGCACTGGCTGCGCATCGACAGGTATTACAGCGGCGACCTCGAGAATCCCGACACGTACCACCAGCCGATGCCGTGCCAGCAGTGCGAGAACGCGCCGTGTGAGGTCGTGTGTCCGGTCGCCGCGACGGTCCACAGCGACGAAGGCCTGAACGACATGGTCTACAACCGGTGTGTCGGGACCCGCTACTGCTCGAACAACTGCCCGTACAAGGTGCGCCGGTTCAACTTCCTGCTCTACCAGGATTGGGATACCCCAAGCCTCTCGCTGCAGCGGAATCCGGACGTCACGGTACGGAGCCGCGGTGTGATGGAGAAGTGCACGTACTGCGTCCAGCGCATCAATCACGCCCGCGTGGCGGCCAAGCTCGAGGATCGCTCCATTCGAGATGGCGATGTGGTCACAGCCTGCCAGTCAGCCTGCCCGACGGAGGCGATCGTGTTCGGCGATATCAACGATCCCAATAGCCGGGTCTCGCGGATCAAGGCCAGCCAGCTGAATTACTCGTTGCTCGCCGAACTCAATGCGCGACCGCGAACGACGTACCTGGCTATTGTGCGGAATCCGAATACAGACTTGGAACCGGCGGGTTCGCGCCCGGCTGAGGAACACGGCTAATGGCGGCGGCACCAGGGCATTCGCACGACGGGGTCGCGGACGGCGGCAACATGCGCCCGATACCGCCCGTCATCGCGCCGGGGCACACCTTCGAATCGGTCACCGAGAAGATCGGCGGGATTGTTCTCACCAAGCGGACGCAGATCGGCTGGTTGGTCGGCTTCGCGATCGGCTTCGCGTTGCTGATGCTGATGAACATGACCATCGGCCAGCTACTGTTTGTCGGGATCGGAGTGTTCGGCAACAATAATCCGGTCGGCTGGGCCTTCCCGATCATCAACTTCGTCTGGTGGATCGGTATCGGTCACGCCGGCACGCTGATTTCAGCAATCCTGTTGCTGTTCCGCCAGCAGTGGCGCACGTCCATCAACCGGTTCGCCGAGGCGATGACGTTGTTTGCGGTCGCCTGCGCCGCGATGTTTCCATTGCTGCACACCGGACGTCCGTGGCTGGCTGCCTACTGGCTCTTTCCATACCCGAACAGCATGGGCCTCTGGCCTCAGTTCCGAAGCCCCTTGATCTGGGACGTATTCGCGGTGTCGACCTATTTCACCGTGTCGCTGCTGTTCTGGTATACCGGGCTTGTGCCCGACATGGCGACGCTGCGCGACCGTGCGAAATCGAAAGCGGGCAAGGTGATCTACGGCATGCTGTCGCTCGGGTGGCGCGGGTCCGCGAGACACTGGCACCGGTACGAAATGGCGTACCTGCTCCTTGCGGGCATTTCAACGCCGCTGGTTCTCTCGGTCCACACGGTCGTGAGCTTCGACTTCGCCGTGTCAGTCGTGCCTGGTTGGCACGCCACGATCTTCCCGCCGTATTTCGTCGCGGGCGCGGTGTATTCGGGTTTTGCGATGGTGATGACGCTCGCGATTCCATTGCGGAAGTTCTACGGGCTCGAGGACTTCATCACGATGCGGCATATCCACAACATGACGAAGATCATGCTGGTGACCGGGATGATCGTCGCCTACGGATACGCCAACGAGGTGTTCTTCTCCTGGTACAGCGCGAACATGTACGAGGGCTACATGATGCACAACCGGATGACTGGTCCGTATGCCGTGTTCTACTGGTCGCTGATCGCGATCAACGCCTGCATGATTCAGCTCTTCTGGTTCCGTAGCGTCCGCGACAACGTCGGGTTGCTCTTTGTCTTGTCGCTGCTGGTGAACGTCGGCATGTGGCTGGAGCGCTTCATCATCATTGTCACGAGCCTCCACCGCGACTTCCTCCCTTCGTCGTGGGACATGTACCAGCCGACGCGATGGGACTTCGCGATGTTCGCGGGCACGATCGGATTGTTCCTCTCGCTGTTCTTCCTGTTCATTCGCTTCCTGCCGGCGCTGGCCATCTTCGAGATGCGCACCATCGTGCCGGAGGCCAAGCTTCAGCCGGAACAGCACGGGTAGTTGCGATGACACACGCTGAGACGTCACCCACGCTCCACGGTCTCATGGCGGAATTCGAGACGCCCACGGCCCTTGTTGCCGCGACCGAGCGGGCTCGGCTTGAGGGCTACCGGAACATGGACGCGTACTCGCCGATTCCGATCGAGGAACTGAGCGAGGCGCTCGGTCTTCCCCGCACGCGGCTCCCGCGGCTCGTGCTCGGGGGCGGGATTCTGGGCGGACTTGCTGGGTACGGCCTTCAGTACTGGTCGCAGGTCATCGCGTACCCGATGAATGTGGGCGGTCGGCCGTTTCACGCCTGGCCGTATTTCATTCCCGTGACGTTCGAGACGACAATCCTCGGCGCGGCGCTTGGAGCCTTTATCGGAATGTGGGCACTGAACAAATTGCCGATGCCGTACCATCCGGTGTTCAACGTGCCCGCGTTCGCCCGGGCCTCGACGGACCGGTTCTTCCTGTGCATCGAGACGTCCGACCCGAGGTTCGATCTCCAGGCGACGTCGAAGTTTCTTGAGAGTTTGCATCCGTTGGGAGTGTCCGAAGTTGCCGCGTAACCCGAAGGCTGCGGTGGCTAGCCGGCCGGTCGCGATGGCAGTCGTCCTGGTGACGCTTGCGGTTGCGGGCTGTCGCCAGGATATGCACGACGCGCCGCGATACGAACCGCTCGAGGCGAGCACCTTCTTCGCTGACGGTCGTGGCTCGCGCATGTTGGTCGCCAATACGGTCGCGCGGGGGATGCTCCGTGAGGACGATCATCTGTATCAGGGCAAGATCAACGGCCAACTCACGGATGTGTTTCCGATGCCGGTGACCGAGGAGTTCATGGCGCGGGGCCGGGAGCGCTTCAACGTGTTCTGCTCTCCGTGCCACGGCCAGACCGGCCAGGGAAACGGCATGGTGGTGCAGCGTGGCTTCCGAGCGCCGCCGTCGTACCACGAGGCGCGGTTGCGCGAGGCACCGGCCGGATACTTTTTCGATGTAATGACGCATGGCTTTGGTGCCATGTCTGACTACGCTGCCCAGATTCCGGTCAATGACCGGTGGGCGATCACCGCCTACATTCGCGCGTTGCAGCGAAGCCAGCAGGCGACGATCGACGATGTGCCCGTTGGCCTCCGAGCGAACTTGGACGAGCCGGCGCCGCAGGAGGAGCCGGAACCGTGACCTCGGACACCACGTACGCGCCGCCTGAAGACCTTGACGCGCGACGCGCCATGGCCCTGAAGGTTGGAGCTGTTGGCCTCGTGGCGTGTGCCTTCGGCTATGGCTTCGCTCCCGAGCACTTCTTCCGTTCCTGGCTGATTGCGTACCTCCTGTTCCTGGGCATCGCACTCGGTTCGATGGGCCTGCTGATGGTGCAGCATCTGTCCGGAGGCGCGTGGGGTGTGTTTCGGCGCGTGTTCGAGGCGTCGAGTCGAACGCTGCCGCTGATGGCGGTCTTGTTCCTGCCGATTGCCGTCGGCATGACAAGTCTGTATCCGTGGTCGCATCCTGAATTGGTTCAGAACGACGCGGTGCTGACGCACAAGGCGCCGTACCTGAATAGCGTCTTCTTCATGGTCCGGGCCCTCTTCTACTTCGTGGGCTGGACGACGATCGCCTGGACCCTGTCGCGCTGGTCGCGGCTGCAGGACGAGGGCGACATGAGCGTCAATATCAAGCTGCAGTATCTCAGCGGTGGCGGGATCGTGTTCTACACGTTGACGGCGACGTTTGCTTCGGTCGATTGGCTGATGTCGCTCAACCCTCATTGGTACTCGACGCTGTTCGGCTTTCTGTTCGTGGGTGGGCAAGGTTTGTCAGCGCTCGCGTTCACGATCATCGTCAGCACATTTCTTGTCCGGCGTGCTCCGATGGCATCGCTCTTCAAGCCGAGTCATTTTCACGATCTCGGAAAGTTGTCGCTGGCGTTCGTCATGCTCTGGGCATACTTCAACTTCTCGCAGTTCCTGCTGATTTACGCGGCGAATCTGCTCGAGGAGATTCCCTACTTCATCGCGCGCATTACGCACGGATGGCAGTACCTGGCGATCTTTCTCGTCGTATTCCATTTCGCCGTACCGTTCTCGCTGTTGCTGTCGCGGGACAACAAGCGGATGCCGCACCGCCTCGTCTGGGTCGCCCTGGCGATTCTGGTGGTCCGGTACATCGATCTGGTCATGCTCGTGTCGCCGGAGTTCGACGCAGCCGGAGTCAATCTGCACATGGAAGCCGGGGAGCACGAAGGTGGGTTCTATCTGCACTGGCTCGACTTGGCGGCGCCGCTCGCCGTGGGCGGCCTGTGGGCGTGGATGTTCTTCACGCAGCTCGCGCAGAGGCCACTCCTGGCATTCCGTGATCCGTACCTGCGCGAGTCGCTTGAAACGACGGGAGGCCATTGATGGAGCATCCTGAAGGCGGAGGGCACGGGTCGGCCGATGACGAGTATCTGGCCACGCCACCGGACTCGACCTACGAGCACACCGATGCTCACACCTGGCCCGTTGTGCAGTTCCTGTTCTGGATCGCGGTGTCGACGGTGGTGATCCATTTCGGCCTGGGCTTCGTGTACGCGTTGATGGTCGATCAGGCGATGGAAACCGGGCAGCGCGAGTATCCGCTGGCCGTGACCCAGGGGGAACGCCTGCCACCAGCGCCGCGGCTGCAGATGAACCCGCCAGACGAACTCCGCGAGTTTCGACAGGAAGAAGAGATCTTCCTTGAGGGCTACGGTTGGATGAACAGGGACGCCGGCAGCGTGCATATTCCGATCGAGGAAGCGATGCGACTGACGGTCGAGGCTGGATTGCCGTCGCGTGCGCAGCCGCCCGGGTCTTCGGGATCGCGACCGTCCGACAGCAGCGGCGGCCGCGTGGCGGAACGGAGCACGCCGTGACGAGCACCGTCTTGGCCACGCGCGGTCCGGCCCGGGGGGCGGCGATCGTGTCGGGGACGCTGTGCCTGGCGCTGTGGTTCGTGTGCTTCGGTGCGGCTCCTGCCGCGCAGTCGGCCTACAGCGGCGACCAGCAGGGACCCGGGGTTGCTGCGACGTTTACGCCGACGCTGCTCGAGGAGGTGTCGTTCAAGCAGCACCTCGACGAGCTTTTGCCGCTCGATGCCGAGTTTCGGGACGATGACGGTCAGGCGGTCACGCTGGGTGAGTTGTTCGGCACGAGGCCGGTGCTCCTGGCCTTCGTCTACTACGAGTGCCCGATGCTGTGCACGCAGGTCATGAACGGGCTGTCCAGCGCGCTCGAGGTGCTGCCGTTTGCCGCGGGCCAGGACTACGACGTGGTGTTGATCAGTTTCGATTCGCGCGATACGCCGGCGATCGCGGCGGAAAAGAAGCGCGCGCATCTGGAGTACTGGTCAGCTGAGAACGATGCGGACTCCTGGCACTTGTTGACCGGAGATGAAGCTGCGATCAGCCGGGTGACGTCAGCCGCGGGGTTCACCTATCAATTCGATGAGCGGACAGGGCAGTTTGCCCATGTCAGCGGCGTGCTGGTCGCCACACCGGAGGGGCGCCTCTCCAGATACTTTTACGGCGTGGAGTACTCGCCGAGGGAACTGCGCCTGGCGTTGATCGAATCCGGCGAAGGCCGGATCGGATCGGCGATCGACGAGTTGTTGCTCTACTGCTTTCACTACGATCCCGAGAGCGGCCGTTATGGCCTGGTGGTGATGAACCTGGTGCGCCTCGGCGGTATCGTCACCGTGTTGTTTATGGGTGGTTTCATCCTGATTATGCGTCGCCGCGACCTGCGCGCGCCGATGCCAAGCCGAGCATGAGACCGTAACGCTTTATGTTGCCTGGTATTCCACTCTTCCCTGAACAGGCGTCCACCCTCGCTCCAGAGGTGGACAACCTGTATTTTTTCATTACCGCGGTGACGGCGTTTTTCGCGTTGCTCGTCGTGGTCCTGGTCGTCGTGTTCGCGATCAAGTATCGGGACAAGACGGGCGAGAAGGTCGGCCATCCGATCCACGGCTCGCTCCCGCTTGAGATCGGCTGGTCGATCATCCCGTTTCTCGTGGCGATGGTGATCTTCGTCTGGGCGACGGTCGTCTTCTTCCACATCGTGCGGGCGCCGGATCAGGCACTGGAGGTCTACTCGACCGGCAAGCAGTGGATGTGGCGCTTCCAGCACATCGACGGTCAGAGTGAAATCAACGAGCTGCACGTGCCCGTCGGTCGTCCGGTGAAGATCACGTTCACGTCCGAGGACGTGCTCCACTCCCTGTACTTCCCGGCTTTCCGAGTGAAGGCCGACGCGATACCGGGACGCTACAGTTCGCTCTGGTTCACGGCCACCAAGACTGGCGAATACCATCTGTTTTGCGCGGAATACTGCGGCACGGCGCATTCCGGTATGGTCGGGAAGGTCGTGGTCATGGAACCAGACGACTATCAGGCCTGGCTGAGCGGGGGCGGAGGGTTGTCCTTGGCGGCGCGTGGCGAGCAGTTATTTCAGCAGCTGGGTTGCGTGGGTTGTCACCTCGGCGATGGATCCGGGCGTGGTCCCTCGCTGGCTGGGAAGTACGGGACGGAGGAAACGCTAGCCACGGGCGCCACCGTGGCGATCGATGACATCTATATCCGCGAGTCGATCCTGACTCCGCAGATGAAACTGACGGCCGGGTACGGGCCGCTGATGCCCACTTTTCAGGGACTCGTCACTGAAGAAGGCGTGATGAGTCTCATCGAGTACATCAAGTCGCTATCGTCAACCGCGGGACCCGCCGCGCCGACTCAGGCGAGCGCGCCCGCGCCGCCGCCTGCGGCTTCCGACAACACCGGCGGTCCAGGGGAGTGACCATATGACGACGACAGTCCTCCCGCGCGTGAACTATCTCAACGTCAAGCACACCGTAGCGTCGTGGTTGCTGACGAAAGACCACAAGCGCATCGGGATCATGTACCTGATCGTGGTGTCGCTGGCCTTTCTCATCGGCGGCATCTTCGCCGCCCTCATTCGCGTTGAGCTGACGACGCCGCTTGGCGATCTGGTTTCTGACGATACCTACAACAAGCTGTTCACCATGCACGGCGTGGCCATGGTGTTCTTCGTACTGATCCCGGCGGTGCCGGCGATTCTCGGGAACTTTGCGCTACCGCTCATGATTGGCGCGAAGGACGTGGCCTTCCCGAAGATCAACCTGCTGAGCTGGTACATCTTCGTGATCGGATTTTTGTTCACGATCGCCGCCGGGATACTCGGAGGTGTCGACACCGGGTGGACGTTCTACACGCCGTATAGCAGCGTCTATTCCAATTCCAACGTGCTCTTGACGGGCATCGGCATCTTCATTGCCGGCTTCTCCTCGATCCTGACCGGACTGAACTTCATGGTCACGATCCACCGGATGCGCGCCCCGGGCATGACGTGGTTCCGGCTCCCGCTGTTCATCTGGGCACTCTACGCGACGTCGCTCGTGCAGATCCTGGGCACGCCCGTGATCGCGATCACGGTCCTCATGCTGGCGGTCGAGCGGGCTCTGGGCTTCGGGTTCTTCGATCCTCGATTGGGAGGCGACCCGGTGCTCTTCCAGCACCTGTTCTGGTTCTATTCACACCCGGCCGTCTACATCATGATCCTTCCGCCGATGGGAGCGATCAGCGAAGTGATCGCGTGCTTTTCGCGGAAGAGCATTTTCGGATACTCCTTCGTGGCGTTTTCGAGTCTGGCCATCGCGGTATTTGGTTTTCTGGTGTGGGCGCACCATCTCTTCGTTTCCGGGATCTCGCCGTACTCCGCGATGGTCTTCTCGTTTCTGTCGTTCGCTGTCGCCATTCCGTCCGCCATCAAGACGTTCAACTGGACCGCGACGATGTACAGGGGCGCGATCTGGTGGCAGGCGCCAATGATGTGGGTGTTCGGGTTCATGGGCCTGTTCCTGATCGGCGGCCTGACGGGCCTGTTTCTCGCGGCGCTCGGTCTGGACGTGCACCTCCACGACACCTATTTCGTGGTCGCGCACTTCCACTACATCATGGTCGGCGGTGCGATCATGGGCTACTTCGCGGGCCTGCACTACTGGTGGCCCAAGATGACCGGGAAGATGTACTCCAACAGCGCGGCCACGTTGGCTGCGCTGCTCGTCTTCGTCGGGTTCAACCTGACGTTCTTCCCGCAGTTCATTGTTGGTTATCTGGGTATGCCGCGCCGGTATCACGCCTACGCGGATGAGTTTCAGGTTCTGAACGTGCTGTCGTCCGCCGGCGCGTCGATCATGGGCGTCGGGTACACGCTGATCGCGTGTTACCTGTTGTATTCGTTCTTCAAGGGCAAGGATGCGGGTCCGAATCCGTGGCGCGCGGTCGGCCTTGAATGGGAGACGCAATCGCCGCCGATCCCCGAAAACTTCACCGAGCAACCGATCGTGACTGCGGCACCATACGGATACGAGACGAGGGAGAGCAACGTTGGCTGACGGGCTCGTAGCGCACGTCGACTCGCACGAACACGGGGAGGCGCACCACCCGGACCTGCAGCACCATTTCGAGACGCTCGGGCAGCAGCACGAGGCCGCCACGTTGGGCATGTGGGTCTTCCTGGTGACCGAAGTGATGTTCTTCGGCGGCCTGTTGATGGCCTACCTGCTGTATCGGGTGTGGTATCCGGAGGCGTGGGCGGAGGGCAGCCTCGAACTCGACATCGTTCTCGGTGGTTTCAATACGGTTGTGCTGATCGGTAGCAGCCTGACGATGGCGCTGGCTGTCAGGGCGGCGCAAACGGGCCTTCCCAAAGCAACAGTACGATGGCTGCTGCTCACGATGGCGCTTGGATTGACGTTCCTGGTCGTCAAGTTCTTCGAGTACAAGCACAAGTGGGATCTGAATCACATCCCGGGTGAAAACTTCACCTTCGAGGGGCCGCACGCGCCTCAGGTCGAGATCTTTATATCGCTCTATTTCGCGTTGACGGGTCTGCACGCGTTGCACATGGTGATCGGGTTCGGCATTCTCTCCGTCATTACCTGGATGGCGCACCGGAAGCGATTCACACCCGAGTGGTCTACGCCGGTGGAGCTATCGGGCCTGTACTGGCACTTCGTCGACATCGTATGGATCTTTCTTTTTCCGCTTCTGTACCTGGTGGACAGAGTGCATCAACTCAACTAGGCGAGTCAGAAACATGTCTGGCCACGTCTCACCAAAGTCCTCGTATTACGCGATCTTCGGATCGCTCATGGTGCTGACGGCGATTACCGTCGGCATTGCGTTTGTCAATCTTGGTGCACTGAACTTTCCGGTCGCGCTGTCGATCGCGATTCTGAAAGCGACGCTCGTGATCCTGTTCTTCATGCACGTGAAGTACAGCAGCCGCCTCACGAAACTCATTTGCGGCGGCGCCTTCTTTTTCCTGGTCGTCCTGTTCGGTTTGACCATGACCGACTACCTGTCGCGAGGGTGGTTCGTGGCGCCTGGTGGCACGGCCGGCGCCGGCACGCAGCTGACCGTTGGACCTCAGACGCCGCCGGCGGCCGAGGCTGACGAGCCCGATGCGGACAGTGCTGTCACGGAAGAGCCGTAGCTGACAACGGAGCTGCGGCTGCTCGGCGTCGGTTGCCGGGAACGGGCGAATCCAGCAGCGTCGCGTGCCGATCGGGTGAAGACCGAGCCGACAGGGTCACACCGAGGGGTCTCGCGCCACGCGACAGGTAGGGGACGGTGATGATCGGTCCTATCCGTTCACTTCTCTTCGCGCCGGGCACCCGCCCGGACCGATTCGGCAAAGCCATGAACGCCGGCGCTGATGCCGTCGCGTTCGATCTTGAAGACAGCGTGGAGGTGGGCCGGAAGGGCGAGGCTCGCGCGCTCGTGGCCGACTACCTGGCGATGCCTGGGACCGGTGCGCGGCGGTTGATTCGATTCAACCCGCCTGGCACTCCGGACGGCGACGCGGACCTCGAATACTTCGGTGCGGCGACCGGTGTCGATGGCCTACTGCTGCCGAAGATAGAGACCGCCGCTGCTGTCGAGCAGGTTGCGCGAGCGTTCGCGAAGCGGTCGCCGTCAGGCACCGTGCCCCCGTTGTTTCTGCTGCTCGAGACGCCCCGCGCCATTCTGAAGGCTGCCGAGATCGTGGTGGCCGACGCGCCGGTCGCCGCTCTGTTGTTCGGCGCCGAAGACTACACGGCCAGCCTTGCCATCGAGCGCACGATCGACGGCGAAGAACTATCGTTCGCCAGGGCCCAGATTGTCCTGGCTGCGGCCCTGGTGGGGGCAGATGCGATCGATGGTGTCTGTATCGATCTCAACGACTCCGACGCCCTTCGGCGCGACTGCGTGCGCGCGCGCGCGTTAGGCTTTCGCGGCAAGATGGCGATCCATCCTCGACAGCTGGATGTCATCAACGAGTCCTTCACGCCGACGGCAGCCGAGGTCCACCGAGCGAGACAAATTATCGACACGTATGAAGCCGCCCGGGCAGGCGGGCAGGGCGTCACGACGCTGGACGGGCGGATGGTTGAGTTGCCCATCGTCGAGCGGGCACGTCGCCTGGTCGCACTGGCTGGGAAGCACGATGGTCGCTAGCCGGCGTTCGAAGGAACCGCGTGTCCACGGAGGGCTCGCATTGACCGCGTCCCGGCGGTGTGTGACGGTGGCGGCGTTGCTGTTGCACGCCGGCGTTGCGCACGCCGGCCAGATTACCAGCCCAGCGTACGAGGGTCCCGCCGCACCGCTGCCACCGGAGGTCATCGCGAGAGAGGCCGAAGGCCGAACGACCATACGCGCCGTACGCGTGGATACACCGCTGCGCATTGATGGCACGTTCGATGAAGCGCTCTACACGAGCGTTCCGGCGATGACGGACTTCGTGCAGGTGGAGCCGGACCTTGGCGCGCCCGCTACCGAGAAGACCGAAGTCTGGATCGCATTCGACGGCGACAACGTCTACCTCTCATTTCGCTGCTGGGACTCGCAGCCCGAGCGCCGGGTGGCTACCGAGATGCGCCGGGACGGCAACAACCTGTACAACGGCAACGATGTCATCAGCATCTTCGTTGACACCTTCTACGATCGTCGAAACGGGTTCGGCATCACCATGAATTCGATCGGCGGTCGTAACGACGGCCAGGTGATCAACGGGCAGTACAACTCAGACTGGAATCCGGTGTGGGCGATGGCCAATGGCCGTTTCGATGGGGGATGGACGCTGGAGGTCGCGCTGCCCTTCAAGTCGCTCCGGTACCGAACGGGAACGGACCAGCTGTGGGGCTTCAATGCCTTGCGGACGGTCCGATGGCGAAACGAGCTGTCAGTCCTGATCCCGGTTCCGCCCCTGCGCGGCATGAATAGCATCCGGCAACCGCAGCTTGCGGCGACGATCGTCGGGATCGAGGCACCTCCCGCGTCGAACAATCTTGAGCTCAAGCCCTACGCGGTCTCGAGCCTGACGACGGACGCCCCAGACGGTTCGCCCGCGTCGACGTCAACCGACGGCGACATTGGGCTGGATGTGAAGTACAGCCCGACGCAGAACCTCGTCGCCGACTTCACGTACAACACCGACTTTGCGCAGGTCGAGGCGGACGAGCAACAGGTAAACCTGACGCGCTTCAGTTTGTTCTTTCCTGAGAAGCGTGAGTTCTTCCTGGAGAATCGCGACACGTTCGCGTTCGGTGGTGTGGGGACTGGAGGTCGCGGTGGCGGGAGTGGCGGGGATACTCCCATTCTCTTCTACAGCCGGCGCATCGGCCTGGAGGCTGGGCAACAGGTGCCGATCATTGCTGGTGGTCGCCTGACCGGCAGGGTGGGACGCTTTACCGTGGGTCTGATGGATATCCAGACCCGGTCGTCAGACGCCACCAATGCTCGATCGACGAATTTTTCTACGATTCGTCTCAAGAGGGACATCCTGGCGCGAAGCAGCGTGGGGGTTCTGGCCACTGGGCGGTCGGTGGGATCGGGGGGCGGAGGCGCGAACGCGGCGTTCGGACTTGACGCGAACTTCAACTTCCTTAGATATCTGACGATCGACAGCTACTGGGCGAAAACGCACTCGGACGGCGCCGCGGGCGGTGACGACACGAGCTATCGGGCAGCAGCGGACTACGCCGGCGATCGTTACGGCATGCAGCTGGAACATCTCGCGGTCGGCAGTCGCTTTAGGCCTGAGCTGGGATTCGTCCGTCGGCGAGATATCAGACGCTCGTTCGGTGAGGCGCGATTCAGCCCCCGTCTGGCGAGCGACACCATCCGCAAGTTGTCGTGGACCGGTTCGATCGCCTATGTCGAGAACGGTGCCGGGCGCCTGGAAGCTCGCGAGGAGGTGGCTGACTTCGGTATCGAGTTTCAGAACGCCGACCTGTTCAATCTGACCTACACGCGGGCCTATGAGTTCGTGCCACGCGCGTTTCAGATCGCGTCAGACGTGTCGGTTCCGGTCGGGGGATACGACACCGACACGGTCACACTCAGATACGCGCTGGGTCCACAGCGGGCGGCGTCGGTGGGGGTGGCCGCGGAGTACGGCACGTTCTACAGTGGCCACAGGGCCGCGGTCTCTGCGACCAGGGGCCGGCTGAATTTCGGGCCACGCCTGTCGCTGGAGCCGACCTATTCGGTCAATTGGGTGGACCTGCGCGAAGGATCGTTCTCCACGCACCTGGGTGGATCCAGGGTCACCTACACGATGACGCCGTGGATGTTTGTCAGCGCGCTGGTGCAATTCAACTCAGCGAGCGAGTCCCTCTCCGCCAACGTCCGTTTTCGCTGGGAGTATCAGCCAGGGAGCGAGCTGTTCGTGGTGTACAACGACGAACGTGACACGGCCGGCCGGGGCGTGCCCGAGTTGATGACCCGCGCGCTTGTCGTCAAGTTCAATCGCTTCTTCAGGTCCTGATCCGCCAAAAGCGCCAGCACCAGAGCGATCTGAAGAGCGCTGTGGCGCTCCGGGACCGCAGCCAGGAACAAGGCTTCCAGGGGAACAGCGAGTCCGACGATGCTACCACTCGATCTGTAGCGCAACGCTGCCGGTCGCCGGCTCCAAGGCACAAGAGAGTCCCGTCGCCCGAAGGCGGCGGGCGAGTCGTCCGGTGTTCGTCGGTTGTGCCTACTCCGGTGGAAGGCTGACGTTGATCGGTGTCGTGTCGCCAGCCTGCACGTCGATCTGCGCCGCGTATCCGCGATATCCGTTCTTGCGCACTTCAACGCGGTGCGTGCCGGGCGCAATCTCCAGGACAAGCGCCTCATTGTCCGACGGTCCCTCCCACCGCTCGCCGTCGATGAGCACCTCGGCGTCGGCAGGTTGCACGCGAACCGCGATTGCCCCAAAGGAAGCGTCACGATTCACGCGAACAGTGTCGGGGGCGGAAACGCCCCGGAGCGAGGATTGGTCCCTCGCCGCTGGCCTCGGCTCTGGCGAACTGCTCGGGTCGATCGGGATCATCTCGTGCCTGATGCGGAGCGTCTTGTCAGGTTGCAGCAAGACTCGCTGTGTGACCGTCCGGTAGCCGGGCAGGTACAGCGCCACCTCGTATTCGCCGGGTTCGAGGCGGAGCCGCTGAAAGATCCCGTCGTACTCGTTCACGGTTCCAGCGTAGTAGCCGTCGACGAAGACCTCTGTTTCGCGCGGTGAGACCTGCAGGCGAAGTGCCGCGTCCGGGCGGTAGATCTGGCTCGCGCCGTACCCGGAATACCCGCCGTACCCGGAATACCCGCCGTAGTAGTAGGGGTCGTAGATCCGACCGTAAAACGGGCTGTAGAAGGACGAGTAGTACAAGGGTCGGTAGTAGGCCCCGATGACGACGCCGCCGCGACGGGGTGCCACGAAGCGGCCACCGCGACGGGGTCCGACGACGGTGCGACCACCAGAACGTGGTGCCGGTGCGACTCGTCGGCCGCCGGTGCGGGGCGCCGGCGCGGCCCGTCGATCGCCCGTCCGGGGCGGGGGCGTGGCGCGTTCGCCACCGCCACCACTGCCACCACCGCCGTTGGTCTGCGGGAGTTCACGTCGTCCCTGTGCCTCGGCGCTGCCTTGCAATAGCGGCGCGCCGAGCATGGCGACCACCGCGCACGTGAATGCGAGTGTTCGTGAATATGTCATTGCATGAGACCCTGCATGCCTCTGCGGGACACTAACGCAATTGTCGTACCGGCCTCGCACTCTCCGAAACCGTCGATTCGTAGGGCTTCGCGTCGTCCCATGGGACGGCTGTCATGTCATGAGGACGCATACGACGCGGCTGAGTGCCCTGTGCATGCCGGCTGGTCACAGATGCCGTCGACGCTCCCACGGTGCCGCGGACCGCGCGACGTTCTGAGGTCGCTGGCGGTTCTCGCAGCCCGACGGGTCGGTTCGTCAGGCCGAGGTCGCTACGCGGGGCGTCGGTGCGAGACATCGACGGATACTATTGGTTGTACGGATGGAGGGATCGGAATTGGACGGTGCACGACGGAGCTTGCCAGGAATCGGACAGAGGCGCGCGTGAAGATTCGCCCCGGCGCTCCATATCCGCTTGGCGCCACCTTCGACGGATCGGGCGTCAATTTTGCGATTTTCTCCGAGCACGCCACCAGGGTGGAACTTTGTCTATTTGAATCGGCAGACGCGTCGCGCGAGGCGTCGCGCGTGGCGCTACCCGAGCAGACGGATCTGATCTGGCACGGGTACTTACCCAACGTCGTGCCCGGACAGCTCTACGGGTACCGCGTCCACGGCCCGTACGAGCCAGGGCGGGGGCATCGATTCAACCCGAACAAGGTAATGCTCGACCCGTACACCAGGGCGGTCGGACGCACGGTGCACTGGTGTGAGGAGATGTACGGCTACCGCGTCGGCGACGAGCGGGAGGACCTGTCGTTCGACGATCGGGACAACGGGGCTTCATGTGCTCTGGGTGCTGTCGTCGATTCCGCCTTCACCTGGGGTGGCGATCGGCCGCCTCGCATCCCGTGGCACAAGACCGTCATCTACGAGCTGCACGTCAAGGGATTCACCAAGTTGCACCCGAGCATTCCTGAGCCGATGCGGGGCAGGTATGCGGGCCTTGGCTCCGATGAGGCCATCGGTCATCTGCGGGCCCTCGGCGTGACCGCCGTCGAGCTCATGCCCGTCCATCATCACTCCTACGATCACCAGCTGGTGACCCAGGGCCTCAGTAACTACTGGGGGTACAACACGAGCGCGTTCTTCGCGCCCGACATCCGGTACGCGATGAGCGCGACACCCACCGAATCGGTACGCGAGTTCAAGAGCATGGTGCGCAACCTGCACGCCGCAGGCATCGAGGTGATTCTCGACGTCGTGTACAACCATACGGCCGAAGGCAACCACCTGGGCCCGACGTTGTCGTTGCGGGGGATCGATAACACCGCGTACTACCGACTGGCCGCAGACGACCCTCGGCACTACGTCGATTACACGGGCTGCGGCAACACGCTGAACATGCGCCACCCGCGCGTGCTGCAGCTCATCATGGACAGCCTGCGCTACTGGATCCTGGAGATGCACGTCGACGGGTTTCGCTTCGACCTCGCCAGCGCGCTGGCGCGCGAGCTGCACGCCGTTGACCGGCTCGGAGCCTTCTTCGACATCATTCATCAGGACCCGGTGATCTCGCAGGTGAAGCTGATCGCCGAGCCATGGGACCTGGGCGAGGGGGGATATCAAGTCGGCAACTTTCCAGTGGGCTGGGCCGAGTGGAACGGGAGGTATCGGGACGCGATCCGGCGCTTCTGGAAAGGCGACGGTGGCATGGTGTCGGAGATGGCGACGCGACTGGCGGGTAGTAGCGATCTCTACGACCACAGCGGACGGCACCCGTACGCCAGCGTCAACTTCGTCACGTGCCATGACGGATTCACGCTGCACGATCTCGTGAGTTACAACGAGAAGCACAACGAGGCGAACCTGGAGGGAAATCGCGACGGCGAGAGCCACAATAACAGCTGGAACTGCGGTGTCGAGGGACCGAGTGATGATCCGGCGGTCCTGGCGCTCCGCGAGCAGCAGAAGCGAAACTTCCTGGCCACGCTCTTTCTCTCGCAAGGTGTCCCCATGCTCTATGCAGGCGACGAAATGGGTCGGAGCCAGGAGGGCAACAACAACGCCTACTGCCAGGACAACGAGATCAGCTGGGTGCGGTGGGACTGGTCGCCGGAGCAGGAGGATCTCGTCCGCTTCGTCAGGTACATGATCACGGTGCTAAATCGGCAGCCCGTGCTTCGGCGGCGCCAGTTTTTTCAGGGGCGGCCCATTCGAGGTGGAGCTGTCAAGGACATCACGTGGTTCGAGCCCGATGGCGCCGAAATGTCCGATCAGGCGTGGACTGCCAGCTCGATGCTCGGTCTGGGCGTGCGGCTTCTCGGAACAAAGATTCAGGAAACGGACGAACGCGGGGACCGTATCATCGGAGACACGTTGTTCATGGCGTTCAACGCCCACCACGAGGCATTACGGTTTGTCCTTCCGGACGCCGTGGGACTCCGCTGGGAGACCCTCCTGGACACGTCCCGACACGACTGGAGCCGGCGCGCGTTGCTGGACGGCTCGGACTATCCACTCCCGGCACGAGCGGTCGCCGTGTTTCGCACGGACGGTGTCGAGAACCCCGGAGAGGCGGCGATCCCAGCGCGAGGCTCTGCTGTCGTGGCAGCGGTGACAGCGAGAAACTAAGCCCTAAGGAGAAGAGTCATGCAGGTGTTCCTTTTCGTCGCCCTCGGGGTCGCGTTGTTCGCCGTGATGTTCGCGTTGCAGAATATCGCGCCGGTCACCGTGGCGTTCTTCACATGGACCTTTGAAGGCTCGCTCGCGCTACTGCTGTTCGTCACCTTGATCGTCGGCGCGCTGGTCAGCGTGCTGGCTTCGATTCCCACGCTCGTCAAGGGGAAGTGGGCAGTGACCAGCTTGAAGAAGCGGATTGCAGCGATCGAGGTCGAGCTCCAGGAGACCAAGCTTGCAGCGGCGCAGCGGCCGCCAGTGCCGCGTGGTCCGGGGCCTTCCCGTGAACCAGGCGCCGGTCCCCCGCGGATCACCCCGCCGCCAGCCTAGAGCGTTTTTCGATTTGGTGTAGACCGAAAAACGCGGGAAAGCGCTTTTCGAAAAGGCCTGGCCCCTGCGAGAAGCCCCAGACCGAAACGAAAAGCGCTCTAGTTGCGCCCAGTTGCGCCACGGTAGCTCCCCTCGGATATCCAGATAGTGGCTGGCGGGTGGTTGGTGACCGCGCACACCGTAGGGAGTCTCGGAAAAGGTGTGAACAGGGACGAGCGGGCTGGCGCCACTAAATATATATATTGGGGACTGGATCATCGCGTGACAGAAGAGAGTGCTGCCCTCATCGTTGCCGTTGCGCTGGCTGCCGGCGTGTCGGTTCAAGGTATCGCCAAGCTGGTGCGCATTCCGGCGATCGTCCTCCTGCTGGCGGCCGGTGCGGCGCTGGGACCCGAAGGGCTTGGATGGGTCAGGCCTGCCGCGCTCGGCGAAAGTCTGTTTGTCCTCGTCGATTTTGCCGTCGCGATCATCCTGTTCGAGGGTGCGCTCAACCTCGACCTGAAGCGGCTCAAGCGCGAAGAACGCGTCATCCGACTCCTCATCACGACTGGCGCGCTCATCACCCTGGTGGGCGGGACGCTGACGGCGCGTCTGTGGCTGGACTGGTCGTGGCCGCTCGCCACCCTGTTCGGTGCGCTGGTCGTGGTCACGGGTCCCACCGTGGTCGGCCCGCTCGTGCGGAACCTTCGCCTGCGGCCGCGATTGCAGACCGTGCTCGAGGCCGAGGGCGTACTCATCGACCCGATCGGTGCACTGCTGGCCGTGCTCGTGCTTCAGGTCACGCTGGCCACCGACACGTCGCAGGCGGCAGCGGGCATGCGCGACCTCATCGTGCGGTTGGTGGCTGGTCTCGCCATCGGCGCAGCGGGCGGATTTGCCCTGACGCTGCTGTTGCGGTTCGAGAAACTGGTACGCGGTCTTGAGAACATCCTGGTACTGGCATTCGTCACGCTGATCTTTCACTTGGGTGAGCACGTACTCAGCCAGAGCGGCTTGATCGCCGTCACCGTGGCTGGGGTCATCGTCGGCAATCACGAGAATCCGGTCATCGAGGACCTGCGGGAATTCAAGGATCAGCTGACGCTCTTGCTCATTGGCACGATCTTCATTCTTCTGGCGGCCGACGTTGGCATGGCGGAAATCGAAGTGCTCGGCTGGCGGGGTGCTGCGGTGGTCGGCACGTTGATCGTCGTGGTGCGCCCGGTGAGCGTATGGTTCGTCACGCGCGGTGCCGAGCTTGCCGCGAAGGAGCGCGTGTTCCTCGCGGCGCTGGCGCCGCGAGGCATCGTGGCGGCCGCGGTGGCCTCGCTGATGGCCAGCGCCCTGGACAGTAACGGCATCGCCGGAGGAGACGCCTTGCGAGCGCTGGTGTTCCTCGTGATCTCAGGGACCGTGGTGTCGGCCGCGGTCGTCGCGTGGCCGTTGTCGGCGGCGCTTGGCCTCCGACTCGCCGCACGGGACCGGATCGCGGTGCTCGGCGCGCAGGGACTCGGGCTTGCGCTGGCGACCGAGCTTCGGGCGCAGGGCGCCAACGTGGTTCTGATCGATAACGATCCTCAGCGGTGCCACGCAGCCGAGCGCCAGGGTCTTGCCGTGGTGTTTGGTGACGGTCTGCAGGAACGCACGTTGCGACGCGCTCGTATCGAGCTGGTCGGCACCGTTGTGGGTGCGACGTTCAACGAGAACCGCAACAGCCAGTTTGTTCATTACGCCAGACACGAGTTCGACGTACCGACAGGATTGGTGTCGGTGAGCTCAGCCAGCGGGGACGGCGCCCCGGAGCATGTCGCTCGACATGGCGCCGAGGTGCTCTTTGATGGTCCCCATGACGAGGAACGGTGGGACGTCCGCTGGCGTCAGTCGGAAGTGACGATCGGTCATTTTGAGTTTCGCGAGGTGAAGAAATCCGCCGAGGAGTCGTCGGCAGAGCAGGCTGTCGTCGACCGTCGCTCCGACAACTACGTCGTTCTTACCCTGAAGCGACACCGTCATGTCGTACCGATGGCGCGCTCGGCGAAGCTGCGTACTGGCGACCGCGCGGCGATCGCCCTCTACGCACGCGCGAACGAACAGGCCGTCACGGAACTCGCGCTCCGGGGCTGGCACCTGCTGCCTGAAGGCGCGGAGACCGCGGATCTGACGAGGCGCCCTTCAAACTAGCAGTCCGTGATTTTTCCCCGGCCGACCCGAAGCCAGCTGGCCGTACGGGGCCGTCCCGCGGGGGCACAATCATGGATTTCAGCTCGAGGTCGATGTTTCTTGACTGCGGGGGCGCATGGAGGCACACTTGTGGTCTGTTTTTTTCAGTACAGATGCCTCGGTTCGGCCAGGATGGGCGTTGCGGGCGCCGGTTGGGCTGTGCGCCAGGTAGAAGGAGGGGGTGTATGCGTTCGAAGGCTCTCTATTGGGGGATCGTGACGTTTGGCGTCACCGCGAGCCTCGTGGCGTCGCTGGTGGTTGTCAACGCTGGCCAGGGCGGTCAGGCTGCCGTCGCCATTGATAACGACGACGTCGGAGGCGTCGTGACCGGTCCGAATGGCCCGGAAGCAGGGGTCTGGGTCATCGCAGAGACCACGAACCTGCCCACGCGTCTGATCAAGACCGTCGTGACCGACGACAACGGCCGCTACGTCGTGCCGGACCTGCCCGCGGCTGAGTATGATGTCTTTGCCCGGGGCTACGGGCTTGTCGATACGCCGAGGGTCAAGGCGATGCCCGGCCAGATCGTGAATCTGACGGCCAGCGCCGCGCCAGACAAGAAGACAGCAGCCGAGTACTACCCGGCGCAGTACTGGTTCTCGATGCTGCAGTTGCCACCGGAGAGCGATTTCCCGGGAACGGGGCCGGCCGGCAACGGTATCGCCCAGAATATCCACAGCCAGGGAGCGTTCGTCGCTCGCGTCGTCAACACCGATGGTTGCACGGGCTGCCACCAGATGGGCAACAAGGCCACCCGCACCATCCCACAGAGCATCCTTGACGGGTCGGAAGACTCCAAGGGCGCCTGGGATCGCCGGCTGCTGGCGGGCCAGGCTGGCGCCGGTATGAGTGCCAGGTTCAACCAGGTCGGCCTTGACCGCACATTGGGGATGTATGCGGACTGGACGGATCGGATTGCCGACGGCGAGCTCCCGTTCGCCGAGCCGGCCCGCCCGCAGGGCCGGGAGCGCGACGTTGTCGTGACAATCTGGGATTGGGCGGACGAGAAAGCCTATCTGCACGACGCCATCGCGAGTGACAAGCGCGATCCGACGGTCAACGCGAACGGTCCGATCTACGGGGCGCTCGAAGCGGCCGCCGACTACATGTCGGTCATCGATCCGGTCACGCACACCTCGAGCCGGATTCAGTTGACTCCCCGCGATCCGAACACGCCGAGCTCCGGCGACAATCCGCCGGCCGCGCCGTCCCCCTATTGGGGCGACGAGGTGATCTGGAACAGCCAGACGAGCGCCCACAGCTTCGCCATGGACAGCCAGGGTCGCGTGTGGTCGGCGTCGATCGTTCGGGGACCGGACACGCCGGCCTGGTGCCGTGAGGGCTCGGATCACCCGTCAGCGAAGGTGTTTCCGATCGATCGGTCCAGCCGCGGACTCATCATGTACGACCCGAAGACCAAGCAGACCCATACGATCGACACATGCTTCTCCTATGGCCACGTGAATTTCGACGAGAACGACAAGCTCTGGTCGTCGTTCGGACCTGCGGGCGTCGAGGGCTGGTTCGACGTCAGGGTCTGGGACGAGACGCAGGACGAGCAGCTGGCCCAGGGCTGGACGCCGTTTGTGCTCGACTACAACGGGAACGGGAAGCGGGACGCCTATACCGAGCCCAACGAGCCTGACGATCCGACGAAGGACAAGCGGGTGGATATTGAGTTCTACGGTGATTCACCGGCGTTCGACGGTTCGGTGTGGGGCTCGGTGCGGGGCATGCCGGGCGCGCTCGGTCGGTTGGTGCCTGGTGACAACCCGTCGGAGACAGCCCTTCTCGAACTCTATGAAGTGCCCTGGGAGAACCCCAAGGCGACGGAACAGGGTTATGGGCCACGCGGTATGGACGTCGACAGCGATAACGTCGTCTGGACGGTTCTGTCGAGCGGCCACCTCTCGAGTTTCGACCGGAGCAAGTGCACGGGCAAGCTGAACGGCCCCACCGCGACCGGGCAGCACTGTGCCGAAGGGTGGACGCTGTATCCGCTCCCGGGTCCGAACTACAAGGGAGCCACCCAGAGCGCCAGTGCCGACTCGGCGTACTACAACTTCACCGACCGATTCGACATGCTCGGCGTGGGCACCGACGTCGCGTTGGTCACTGGTAACCTGTCCGAGGCGTTGCTGGCACTGGTTGATGACGAGTTCCTGACGCTTCGCGTGCCGTATCCGATGGGCTACTTCGCCAAGGGGCTCGACGGCCGTATCGACGATCCGGGTGCCGGTTGGAAGGGCAAGGGCATCTACACGCCGGTGTCGACACGAGCGCCGTTCCACATGGAAACGGGGAAGGGGACGCTGCCCAAGCTCGTGAAGTTCCAGATGCGACCGAACCCACTCGCCAAGTAGGCTGGGCGGGGCGCGATCAGTGGTGGAGGCGGGCTTGCGGGCCCGCCTCTACTTTTTTGTGCTGGCGGATGTCTATTCGGCGAGCGAGCGCAGGTAGTTCACGACGTTCCAGACCTCATCGTCCGACAGCCTGTTGCTCCACGGAATCATGTCGAAGTTGGGCGGGACGCCGTTCTTTATCGAGTCGAAGATATTTCCATCGGCCGAGCCGTGATCCCACTCCGCGTCGATCAGGTTCGGCGAGTCAGGGATCAGGTCGTTGCCGACACCGCCTTCCGCGGTGGCGCCGTGGCACGACGCGCAGTACTGCTTATAGCTCGCCTGGCCGGCGGCAATGGACTCCGGCGTTGCGGCAACCGGGTTTTCGAGCGCGGCCGCTTCGGGATTTCCCTGAGCCATGGCGATACTTCCCAGGGCTGCGACGGCGACCGCTGCGACGAACGTAGAGAAGAGACGTGAATTCACGGGATATGCTCCTGTCAGCTTAAGTATCAGCGCACATTCTACCGTGGTTGGCGGCTGGTGTGTGCCCTGGGGCAACCCCGGCGCCAACCGGCCCGCCGTGCTATATTCGCGCATTCTCAGAAGGAGGCGCCCGTGTCTGCCAAGATCACTCGGACCGTCGTTGGACTGCTTATCGCCATCTCCGGCCTGTTCTGCGCTACGCAGCCAGCCTTGGGTCAGGACGCGCATACTCATACAGCGCCGCTGAGCGGCGTGCCGCAGGGGGTCCCGTACTTCTGCGCGAATCCCAGCGTCACGAGCGCCACAGGCGGGGCGTGGTCGGATCCCGAGACGTGGTCCCCACAGCGGGTGCCTGGAGTTGACGACAAGGTGCGTATCGAGGCCGGACACGACGTTGTCTACGATGTTGCCAGCGATGTTCGACTCGATTGCATCGAGGTGAACGGACGCCTCAGGTTCAGCACCGACGCCAGCACGCACATGCGGATCGTCAATCTGACCGTCATGGACGACGGGGTTCTCGAAGTTGGGACCGAGGCCCAGCCTGTCGCCAGGGACGCCATGGCCGAGATCATCATTGCGGACCAGGCCACCGATGATGGCCTCGATCCCGCACAGATCGGCACGGGCATCCAGGGTCTTGGTACCGTCAGAATGCACGGCGCGGTCAAGCCCACCACGTTCCTGCGTCTGGCTGCCGAGCCGCTCGCCGGGCAGACCACGCTGCTGCTTGAAGACGAACCAGCCGGTTGGGCGGCCGGTGACGAGGTCGTCATTCCAGACACGCGGCAGCTGCGAGAGCGCGATCGCCGGGCGGGGTTCGTCTCCCGTGATGAAAGGCTCCGGGTTAGGTCGGTGGCAGGCAACCGGGTGACGCTCGAAGCCGCGCTCCAGTTCGATCACGTCGGGGCACGAACGCCAGAGGGAACACTCGAATTCCTTCCGCACGTTGGGAATCTCACACGCAACGTGCTCATCCGTTCCGAGAACCCGGAGGGCACCCGCGGACACACGATCTTCATGGCCCGCGCCGACGTCGACATTCGCTATGTAGCTGTGCAGGGCATGGGACGCACGAAGATGGGGCCGCTCGACAACACGATGTTTGACGGCGACGGACACATGATCCACGCCGGCGAGAACCAGATCGGGCGGTATGCGATCCACTTCCATCACTACTTCGGTCCGACGACGACGCCGGAGGACGGGTACCAGTTCCAACTGATCGGCAACGCCGTGGACGAAGCCCCGAAGTGGGGAGTCACGATCCATAACAGCCACTACGGCCTTGTGCGGGACAACGTTGTGTACAACACCGGGGGCGCAGGCATCGCCACCGAGGACGGCAACGAGGCGTTCAACGTGTTCGAACATAACTTCGCGATGCGCATCGCGGGCTCTGGCGACTTCGCGCCGCGCAGCGGCTACGGTGGTCCGACGCCCGACCCCGGGGGCGAGGGGGCCGGGTTGTGGTTCCGCGGGCCGCACAACTACATCCGCAACAACGTCGCGGCCAACGCCGACGCGGTCGGCTTCGGGCTGGCCGCTGGCGGGCTCGGCTCGATCAGGATCCCGGCCTTCAAAGGCGCCGATCCCACGCTGCAAAGCGAAACGGTCGAGCTCGATACGACTGCTTCGGGTGTGCTCGAGTTCACGAACAACGAGGCTTACGGCGCGATCCAGGCGGGCGCGGTGTGGGGCTGGAACGGTGAGGTCACGAATTTTCGCGTCTGGCATCCTTCGCGTCACGGCGTGACGGCGACGCCAACAGACAAGCTGGTCGTCGATCGCTTGACGGTCCGCGGCGACACATCGGTACTCGTGAGTGACCTCGACGCTCCCGTGGGTCTCTGGTTCTCGAACTATGCCGCAAAGAGCGTGGTGGTCACAGATGCCGACATCCAGGGTCTTCGCGTCGGTGTAGCCAGCCCGTTCTACCCAAACCAGGCGCGGCTGGAGCCCGGGCGCGGCGACGGGTCAGTCGTGATCGAGAACGGGTACTTCCGCAACCACATTGGCGTCGTGGTCGCGACCGGGTACGCGTCGGACAGCGAACTGGCGCGAGCCGCCAAGCGCTCCGTCGTGCGCAATGCCACCTTCGAGTCACTGGATCTTCCGGGACGATCGAGCTACGCGCCGGCCGCTGTCTCGATGAACTACAGGATGGCGCCGGGCGACACCGAGCCGCGCGACCCGATCGAGATCGTCGGCTTCAACGGCAGGTCCGGCGACGACTTCAAGGTGTACTACTCGCTGGACGCGCCTCCCGACGTCTCACCGTGTCACGAGACGCAGCCCGATATCACGGGGTGGGTGTGCAGGTAGAGGTAGGGTTCGGCGGGCTTTCTGGCTCGCATCACCTCGCTAGAAGGAGTCCCATGAGGAGACTCTTAATACTCGCCGGCCTGCTGATCGTTGGTGGACTTGCCATTGTGACGGTTGGCACCGGCTCCCGCCTGTCTGCGCAGCAGGCTGAGGCCCGCGTCATCGACACGGAAGAAGTGCGTGACAACCTCTTTGTCCTGCGGGGTGGCGGCGGCAACACCGCGGCCTTCATCGGCCCCCACGGCGTGACGCTGGTGGACACGAAGATACCAGGCTGGGGCCAGACGCTGCTCGATAGCGTGTCGGCATTGACCGACCGTCCGGTGACGACCCTCATCAACACCCATAGCCACTTCGATCACGTGGGCGGCAACCCCGAGTTGCCCGTCGATATCCAGATCGTGGCGCACGAGAACTCTGCAGCGAACATGTTGGAGATGCGCCCGGTCACGGGTTTCGGGCCGCAGAACATGACGTTCGAGGGTGATCGCGGCATGCCGACCGACACGTTTACCGACAGGTTCACGCTCGGGGGCGGCGACGCTCGCATCGAGCTCTATTACTTTGGCCGTGCCCACACGAACGGAGATATATGGGTGGTGTTTCCCTCACTCAGCGTGATGCATGGTGGTGATGCGTTCTCCGGCAAGAACCTCCCGATCATGGATGCCAACAACGGCGGCAGCGCGCTGGAGTTCCCGGCGACGCTTCGGAAGGTCATCGACGCCATCGAGGTTGAGACGATCATCACCGGGCACAGCACGCTGATGACGATGGACGATTTGCGCGAGTACGCTGACTTCACCCTGGAGTTTCTCGGGGCGATGCGAGCCGCGAAGGCAGCGGGGCAGTCGGCCGAGGAAGCAGCGGAGAGTTGGACACCATCGGCCAGATTCGAGGGCTATGCCGTCCCTGAGGCGCGTCTGCTGGCCAACGTACAGACGTTGTTCAGTGAGCTCCCTTAGCAGCCCGACACGTCCTCTGGTTCCACCCGGATTGCGATCCAGGTCCTCCAGCGCTCCAGTCCGGCACCGCCCCGGCGGTTAACCCTCGCGTCGTTCTGAGGCAAAATTGAAGTGATGACGGCCGGCCGGTTTGGAAACTCATCGTGAAGTACCTCGTTAGCCTCTTCCTCCTCCTGTCGATGACCTGGCTGCTCTGGTCGGGCATTTGGGAAGCGCTCACCCTGACGCTGGGTCTGGTCTCCTGCATCGCGATCGTTGCCTTCGTGCGCCGGATGGGCGTGGTCGACGAGGAGGGCGCCCTGGTGGAATTCGCGCTACGGCCAGTGCTCTACATTCCGTGGCTTCTCTGGGAGATCCTCAAAGCCAACGTCGATGTTGCGCTGCTGATCCTGTCGCCGACCCTGCACATCAGCCCGCGGGTGATCAGGGTCAAGGCAGGACAGCGAACGGGACTCGGCCTGGTGGTTCACGCCAACTCGATCACGCTCACGCCAGGCACCGTCTCGATCGACATCGAGGGCGACACGATCGTCATTCACGCGCTCACCCGCGAATCCGCCCAGGGCGTCGAGTCGGGCGTGATGGATCGCAAGGTGACGGCGCTGGAAGGCAGACACTGATGCTCGACGTCACCATGGTCGCGATCCTGGTCACGATGGCGCTCGCGCTGGCCAGGGCCTCCATGGGCCCGACGGTCTTCGATCGGATCCTGGCCGTGAACATGTTCGGCACCAAGACGGTGTTGCTGATTGCCGTCATCGGGTTTCTCACCGATAGACCTGAGTTCCTCGACCTTGGTCTTGTGTACGCGCTGATCAACTTCATCGGTGTGGTCGCGTTGCTGCGGTTCATCAGGTTCGGCCACTTCGCGGAGCCCGATGAAGCCGAGAGGATGGACCGGTGAGCGGCGCACTGGCAGTGGCCAGCTGGGTCTTGCTGGCGGCCGGATCGGTCTTCGCTGTGGTCGGAGGTGTCGGCATCGTCCGGCTTCCCGACTTCTTCACGCGGATGCACGGCGCCGGCATCACCGACACGATGGGGGCTGCGTTGATCCTGGGGGGGCTCTTGTGTCAGTCGCCGGACTGGCAGGTTGCTGTCAAACTGCTGATGATCCTGGCGTTCCTGTTCATCACCAGCCCGACGTCCGGTCACGCGCTCGCCAGGGCCGCGCTGGCCAACGGCCTCAAGCCCCGCCTCGACGAGCGAGAAACGGAGGCGACGTCATCGACACCCTAGACCTGCTGGCGGTCGAGTGGACCACCATGCTGTTGCTCACGCTGCTGGCGGCCACTGCCGTGACCATCGCCCGCATGCGCAGTCTACTGGCGGCCGTGATGTTGACCGGCATCTACAGCTTCCTGGGGGCCGGCTGGATGTTGCTGCTTGACGCGCCTGACGTGGCGTTCACCGAGGCCGCGGTGGGGGCCGGGGTGTCGACGGTGCTCATGTTGGCCACGCTGGCCTTGACCGGGAGCGATATGAAGCCGAGGGGGCATTCGCCCTGGCTACCGCTGGCCGCCGTGCTGGTGACGGGAGCTGCGCTCGTCTACGGCACGATGGACATGCCGGCCTTCGGTGATCCCAACGCGCCGATTCAGTTGTATCCGTCGCCGAGCTATGTCGACAAGACCGAAGCCGAGATCGGCGTCCCCAACGTGATTACGGCGGTGCTGGGCAGCTATCGCGGGTACGACACGCTGGGCGAGACAACGGTGATCTTCACCGCGGGAATCGCAGTTCTGTTGCTGTTGCGGGGACGCCACAGGCGGGTCCGCGGCGATGACACGCCGTCCGATGGGGAGACGCCGAGGTGACGACGGTCACCATCCTGCGGGTCGTCACCAAGATCCTGATGCCGTACATCCTGCTGTTCGGACTCTACGTGCAGTTTCACGGTGACTTCGGCCCGGGCGGCGGATTTCAGGCCGGTGTCATCTTCGCGGCGGGCATCATCCTCTACGCCTTGGTCTACGGTCTGAACAGCGCCATCCGCATTGCGCCACCGGTTGTGTTGGAATCACTCTTCGCGTTGGGTGTGTTGATCTTCGCAGGCACCGGCGTTGCGACGATGCTGATGGGGGGCCACTTCCTGGACTACAACGCCCTGAGTCCCCACGATCCGATTCATGGGCAACACTGGGGCCTGATGGCGGTGGAGTTCGGCGTGGGGATGGCCGTCGCCTCCGGCATGACGCTGATCTACTTCGCGTTCGCCGGCCGAGAGCGGGTGCGGTGATGAGTCCGCTTGGCCTGTACAACTACTGGGTCGTCATCTTCCTGATGATGACCGGCTTCTACGTCGTGATCGCGCGCGGCAACCTGATCAAGAAGATCATCGGTCTGAACATCTTCCAGACCTCGGTGTTCCTCCTGTATCTCACGATGGGTAAAGTCCGCGGCGGCACGGTGCCCATCTTCGCGGAGATCCGCGCCGATATCTACACGCACCCCCTCCCGAGCGTCCTGATTCTGACCGCGATCGTCGTAGGTATCGCCACGACCGCCGTCGCGCTGGCTCTGATCGTCCGCATTCGCGAGGCCTACGGCACGATCGAAGAGGACGATCTGGACGCCATCAACCGGGAAGAGTGATGGAACACCTTCCGGTCCTGCTGATCGTCGTTCCACTGATGGCCGCGCCGCTCTGCGTCCTGATCCGTCAGCCCACGCTGGTCATGGGGTTTGCGCTGGTCGTCATCTGGTCCTGTCCACTGATGGCAGCGACCCTGCTCCAGCGCGTGCTCGCGGACGGTACGATCAGCTATGCCATCGGCGGCTGGCCAGCCCCATACGGCATCGAGTACCGCGTTGACGCGCTGAACGCGTTCGTACTGCTGTTTGTCTCCAGTCTCGGCGCGGCCGTGCTGTCGTACGCGCCGCGCAGTATCGCCAGGGAGATTCCACAGAGCAAGCACCACCTGTTTGTCACGTCCTACCTCCTGTGCCTGACCGGACTCATGGGTATGACGATCACCGGCGACCTGTTCAACGTGTTCGTGTTTCTTGAGATCTCGTCGCTGTCCAGCTATGCGCTGATCAGCCTCGGCCGGCATCGCCGCGCGCTGACCGCAGCCTTTCAGTACTTGATTCTCGGCACCGTGGGCGCGACGTTCATCTTGATCGGGATCGGCCTGCTGTACCAGATGACCGGCACGCTGAACATGGCCGACATGGCCGAGCGTCTCCGCGATGTGACCGGCGTGCGGACCGTCCTGGTGGCCTTCGCCTTCTTGTCGGTCGGCCTCGCCCTGAAGATGGCGCTCTTCCCGTTGCACCTCTGGCTACCGGATGCGTACGCGTTCGCGCCGTCCGCCGTCACCGCGTTCATCGCGGCCACGTCGACGAAGGTTTCGGTGTACGTGCTGTTGCGATTCGTGTTCTCGGTGTTCGGCGTCGGGTTCGCCTTCGACACACTGGGGCTGGACAGGATTCTGCTTCCGCTGGCGCTGGTGGGCATCTTCGTGGCGTCGACCGTGGCCATCTTCCAGCAGAACATCAAGCGGATGCTGGCCTACAGCAGCGTGGCCCAGGTTGGCTACATGGTGCTTGGGATCAGTTTCGCATCGGTGAACGGACTGACGGCCAGCATCGTCCACATGTTCAACCACGCCCTGATGAAGGGCGGCCTGTTCATGGCGATGGGGTGCATCGCGTTCCGGCTCGGGTCCGTGGATCTGGATCGCATGCGGGGCATCGGTCGGACGATGCCGGTGACGATGGCGCTGTGGGTCGTGGGCGGTCTGGGGCTGATCGGCATCCCCGTCACCGCCGGGTTTATCAGCAAGTGGTACCTGATCATGGCGGCACTGGAGCAGGACCGCTGGGTCGTAGCTGCGCTCGTGCTGGTCAGCTCGCTGCTGGCCCTCGTCTACATCCTGCGCGTCGTCGAGGTGGCCTACTTCCAGGAGCCGGCGGAGGGCGACGCGCACGTGACCGAGGCGCCGATGTCGCTGCTCGTGCCGACGGGCCTCGTCATTGGCGCCACGCTGTTCTTCGGCCTTCAGACGAGCTGGTCTGCCGGTGTCGCCCGAGTCGCGGCCGAGTCACTGCTGGGTCTGTCGAGATGAGCCCATCGACCGTCTTGCTGTTGACGCTCGCGCTGCCGCTGGTGGCGGCTGTGCTCACGGGTCTGTTCGATCGGCGGCCGAACGTGCGAGAGGCCACGACGCTGGTCGCAGGCGTCCTGACGTTTCTGGTGGTTGCGTCGCTCGTGCCCGATGTCCTGAGTGGGCTCCGTCCTGAGGCTACGCTGTTCGAGGTGGTCCCAGGCGTGTCGATCGCGTTCACGCTCGAGCCGCTCGGCATGCTGTTTGCCCTTGTCGCGTCTGGACTCTGGATCGTCACGACGAACTACTCGATCGGATACATGCGATCGCACGACGAGGGTCACCAGACCCGCTTCTACACGTGCTTCGCTGTTGCCATCTTCGCGGCGCTGGGCGTGGCGCTGGCCGGCAACTTGCTCACGCTGTTCGTGTTCTACGAAGTGTTGACGATCTCGACCTACCCGCTCGTCGCGCACCACGGCGACGAGAAGGCACGACGCGGGGCACGGGTGTACCTGGGCGTGCTGCTGACGACGTCAGTCGCGCTGCTGCTCCCGGCTGTCATCTGGACCTACACGCTCGCCGGCACGCTGGACTTCACCGAGGGCGGCATCCTCGCGGGCAAGGCGGACAACCTGACGCTTGGAATCCTCCTGGCTCTGTTCGCTTTCGGTACAGGGAAAGCGGCGCTGATGCCGTTCCATCGCTGGTTGCCCGCCGCGATGGTGGCGCCCACTCCCGTTAGCGCGTTGCTGCACGCCGTGGCCGTCGTCAAGGCCGGCGTGTTCACGGTGATGAAGGTGGCCGTGTACATCTTCGGCATAGACCTGCTGGCCAGTACGCACATCAGCGTCTGGCTGATGTACGCCGCGGCGTTGACGGTGATGCTGTCGTCGCTGATCGCGATGACCAAGGACAACCTGAAGGCGCGGCTGGCCTATTCGACCATCAGCCAGCTCTCGTATGTCGTGCTGGGTGCGGCGCTGGCCACCGGATCGGGTGTCATCGGTGGCAGCATGCACATCGCGATGCATGCCGTTGGCAAGATCACGCTGTTCTTCTGCGCCGGTGCGATTTACGTCACCGCCCACAAGACGGAGATCAGTGACATGCGTGGCATCGGTCGGGTCATGCCGATCACGACCTTCGCGTTCCTGATCGGTGCATTGAGCGTGATCGGTGTGCCGCCGTTTGGCGGCTCGTGGAGCAAGTGGTACCTCGCGCTCGGCGCGATCGACGCTCACCAGTCGATCCTGGTGGGCGTACTCATGGTCAGTTCGTTGCTGAATATCGCCTACCTGCTGCCGCTGCCCATTCGCGGGTTTTTCTCAGCGCCCGAGGGCGTCGCGAACCCGAAGGTCAAGGAGGCGCCGTTGTTCTGCCTTGTGCCGCTCTGCGTGACGGCCACGGGCTGCGTCCTGCTGTTCTTTTACGCTGACGGCATCTACCGCCTGCTTGCGCCGTTGGGGGGACAGTGACGTGAGCAGAGGGAAGACGCCATCGGAACCGAAGCGTTTCCTCGACATGCCACGAAACGTGGATCGTGTCTATTACGCACTGCTGGCCGTGTGCCTGCTGTTGATCCCGGCCGACTTGCTGTATCAGAAGCACGCGCACTTCGACTTCGAAGGATGGGTCGGATTCTACGGCTTCTTTGGGTTCGCTGTGTTCGTCTTCGTCGTGCTGGTCGGAGGACAGCTGCGGAAGATTCTCATGCGGGACGAGGACTACTATGATCGCTAGTCTTCCCCCCGGTCTGCTCCTGATCCTGGGCGCCGTCCTGGTGCCATTGCTGCGCGGACGCGTGCAGAACGCCTACCTGGTCGCGCTGCCCGTCGCGAGTCTGTTGCACGTGCTGCTCTTGTTCGGCGCGCCCGGCGATCACCTGTCCCTGTCGATGTTCGACTATTCGCTCAGTCTGGTTCGCGTGGACCGTCTCAGTCTGGTGTTCGGGCTGATCTTTCACATCGCCGGGCTGTTGTCGGTGATCTACGCGTTGCACGTTCGGGACAACGTGCAACACATCTCCGGACTGGTCTACGCCGGTGCCGGAATCGGCGCGGTGTTTGCCGGTGATCTGATCACCTTGTTTGTCTATTGGGAACTGACGGCGTTGTCCTCGGTGTTCCTGATCTGGGCAAGCCGCACCGAACGATCGTACCGATCCGGCATGCGCTACCTGATCATTCAGGTGGGGTCGGGCGTGATTCTGCTGTCAGGCATCCTGTTTCACGTGCACGAGACCGGGTCGATCGCCTTTGACCACCTGGGGCTGGGGAGCATTGGCCGGAACCTGATCTTCATTGCGTTTGGCATCAAATGCGCCTTCCCGTTGCTCCATAACTGGCTGCAGGACGCGTATCCCGAGGCGACCCCCACGGGGACCGTGTTTCTGAGCGCCTTCACGACCAAGCTGGCCGTGTACGCCTTGGCGCGGAGCTTCGCCGGGACCGAGATCCTCATCTACATCGGTGTCACGATGACGCTCTTCCCGATCTACTTCGCCGTCATCGAGAACGACCTCAGGCGGGTCCTGTCCTACAGCCTCAACAACCAGCTAGGTTTCATGGTCGTTGGTATCGGCGTGGGCACCGAACTGGCTCTGAATGGCACCGCAGCGCACGCCTTTGCCCACATCCTGTACAAGTCGCTGCTGTTCATGTCGATGGGCGCGGTCCTGCATCGCGTGGGGACGGTGAAGGCCTCCGAGCTGGGCGGGCTCTACAAATCGATGCCGTTCACGACCGTCTGTTGCGTCATCGGTGCAGCGTCGATCGCAGGCTTTCCGCTGCTGTCGGGATTCGTGAGCAAGTCGATGATCCTGAGCGCGGTGGGCGAGGGCCACATGACGATCGTCTTCCTGGGCCTGCTGTTTGCGTCAGCCGGCGTGATGGAGCATTCCGGGATCAAGATTCCGTTCTTTGCCTTTTTCGGCCACGACTCGGGTAAGCGCTGCGAGGAGGCCCCGTGGAACATGCGTATCGCTATGGGCGCTACGGCCGCGCTGTGCCTGTTCATCGGCATCGTTCCGGGGCCGCTGTACTCGATCCTGCCGTACCCGGTGGGCTATCAGCCGTTCACGGTCGAGCACGTGGTCACATCGTTTCAGCTGTTGTTGTGGGCGGCGCTGGCGTTCGCCGTGTTGATGCGGACCGGTTTCTATCCGCAGGAGACCCCTTCGGTGAACCTGGATACCGACTGGGTGTATCGACGGATCCTGCCGACGATGTACGGCAGTCTGCGTCAGGGAGCCTCGGCGAGCTTCGCGGCGTCCTCGGCCATGGTGCGCGGACAACTGGCGAAAGCGATCGAAAGTGTGTACCACTCGGCGGGCCCGTACGGTCTGTTCGCGCGCACATGGCCGACCGGCAACACGGTGCTGTGGGTCTCGCTGATCCTGAGCGCGTTTCTGTTGGTCTACTACACTCGGTAGTGCGGGCTGGCCCAAAGTTCACGAGCCCGCAGCGCCCACGTAGCCGCGATCAGTTCCCGCGTCCGGAGCTCGCCGTACATCTGGATCTTCTCCGTGACAGTATTCGCGGTTGCCGTGGTGGGCAAGTTCGCAGGTGCGATCCTGCTAAGGACCCGGGCAGGAATAAGTTGATCATCGTGGGCGTCGAGGCGCCCACCCGGCAAGGCGCGAAG
>JAQBVV010000174.1 GCA_027622905.1 Acidobacteriota bacterium | reverse complement strand
ATTCGGTGGAGACCGAAAAACGCGGGAAAGCGCTTTTCGAAAAGGCCTGGCCCCTGCCAGAAGCACTAGACCGAAACGAAAAGCGCTCTAGCTCAGTAGATCTGAAGATCTGACGCGCGCCGGTGGCACACGAGTGCCCTGCCGGCGCGCATCAGATGTGAACTCAGAATCGTTCCAGCCGCACTTCGCTCCGCCCGATGTCCACCGACACGCGGTAGTCGGAGAGAAAGCTGTGGCCGACGATGCCACCGATCTGGTAGCCAAGCAGCACGCTGGGCGCGCGCAAGTTCAGGACCGCCAGACCGACCTGCCGATACGCGATCTCATTGAAGTCGAGGTCCACGCCGGGCAGCAGGAACGCATTCGCGTCTTCGCCAGACATCCCGACGACCCGCAACGGGATTCGACGAACAGGAGGCATGGCCAGGGCCAGCGCTGTATCGGCACTGATTGAGATCAGCTCACCGCCCGTATCCACGACGAAATACGCGGGATGGGACGAGTTGAGCAGCCCCCTGACCAGCGGCAGGCGATTCATCCGCATCGGAAGCCGCACATCAGCCTCACCATCCGGTAGCGCGCGGGAGAAGAGCGCCTCCTGTCTCGCGTAGTCAACGACCACCGAGAAGCCAGCCGACAGCGGCGAGAAGCTTTCGGTCTGCCACTGCGGCAAGCCACCGGGCTCCAGTTCTCGAATCGACACCGGTACGTTGCGAATCCTGAGTTCACCCACCTCGATGACGTCGGCGCGTCCGATCTCCCGCCGGCGCATTCCCGGCACGCCGACGCCGGACGCAAAGGTTGCAGTCACCGGGCGAATCCGAGCCGTGCGGGCTGTGGGGGCCGAAATGCCCGTCTGTTCCGAACCGGTGTCGAGGACGAATTCCACGGCCGCCCTGTTCACGCGACCCTTCAGCACGATCTTCGTGTCGACCATCCT
Organism: Acidobacteriota bacterium; assembly: GCA_027622905.1. Classification (GTDB taxonomy): domain Bacteria; phylum Acidobacteriota; class Vicinamibacteria; order Vicinamibacterales; family UBA2999; genus JAQBVV01. The sequence continues at coordinate 5,446 of JAQBVV010000174.1, read as the reverse complement.
GAACGGGACCCGATAGACACGACCAGGATCACCCTCGACCTCCAGTGGAACGCGGTCGCCGAAACTCCTCAGCAACTGGAGCTTGTTCTGGGCGAGCGCGACCATCGCGCCGTTCTCCGATCTCGGCAGCAGGTCCATGTAGCGTTCGTACGCGTCGGCCGACTCCTCATAGCGGTGCATCCGCTCGTACACGAGGGCGACCAGTGCGTGCACCTCGGGGTCCCGCGGCGCGGATGCCGCAATTGCCCGCGCTTCTTCCAGCGCCTCATCCAGCTGGCTTGTCGACGCGAGCGAACGCGCACGACCGAATCTGGCGCGGGACGACTCGGGCTCCAGCGCAAGAGCCTCCGTGTAGGCCGTGTCGGCCTCATCGAACAGGCCGCTCCCCCACAGCGCGTCGCCGAGCAGAGTCTTGGACTCGGCGTCCGGTGCGTCACCGGCGTTCAGCGTCTCCGCCTCGGCGCGCGCGAGGTCGAACTCCGCAATGCGCAATGCCGTTCGGACCTTGCCCTTGCGCGCCCTGGCGGTGAGTGCCGTATCGCCGGTACGAACCGCCTGATCGTAGGCACCCAGGGCCTCGCGATAGCGCGCGGAGTCGTAGAACTCCGTCGCGAGTTGAAAATGCGCGGCGGGATCCGCGGAATCTGCCTGGCCCGCCACGCGGATTCCGAAGGTGGACACGGCGGCGATCGCCGCGAGGGACAGGACGACACAACGGAGGGCAGGCATCAAGAGCGCTCCAATCCAAGCTCGTTCGAGGTCCGGCGTGCGCGGTGCTACGGCTGGTAGTACTGCGCGTTAACGGAAATGAAACTTTCCCACTTCTCGGGTGCTTCGTCCAGCGCGAAGATGGCCTCGACCGGACACGCAGGCACGCAGGCTCCGCAGTCGATGCACTCGTCTGGATGAATATAAAGCATTTCCGCGGTCGCGAACTCCGGTTCGTCCTTCCGGGGATGAATGCAGTCTACCGGGCATACATCGACACAGGCACTGTCCTTTGTCCCGATGCACGGTTCGCAGATGATATAGGCCACACGACTCTCCCGGGGGCACGGAGGACCGGAACCCCTTCAGGGGCGCCAGTATACCCCCGAGCGTCAGGTGCGGCCGTCGGCCGGCCGTCCCTGATCGGGACGTCCGAGGCGCGGTCGGTGCCTTCCTGCTGTTAGGATGCGGTCGCCCCTCATGACGCTATTCGCCCGAGTCGCCACCGTCCGGTATCCGCAGGCGCTGTAGAGATGCGCATCGCCTCCTCCCTGACCAATCGCGTCTTTCTGGCGTGCACGCTCCTGGCGGTCCTGTCGATCGGCTTTGCCTTCTATTTCGTCGATGAACGCGCGTCGAGCCAGGCCGAAGGCGACCTGCAGCGAGGTCTCGCGGAGGCCGGGACGCTCCTCGACCGCTATGGCGCCACGCGGACTGATCACTTCATGCGCCTTGCGCGCGTCGTCGCGGACCTGCCGAAACTCAAGGCGGCCGTCGACACCGGCGATCCGCCGACCGTCCAGCCGCTGGCGGAAGAGTACCGCGCCGAGATGGGCGCGGATCTGCTCGTGCTGACGGGGCACCTGGGCACGGTACTGGGGGCCACCGGCGCCGATGAGGTCACGCTTGCGGCTGTCGAGCAGGACCCCCGCTCGCTCGAGCAGCTGTCGACCTTCGCGCCGCATCGTCGTGGCGTGCTCGAGCTGGTCAGCGTGCCGATTCTGATCGAGGACGCACTCCCGGACCTCCTCGGCCGCCTGACGGTGGGAGTGTTTCTCGACGATCGCCTTGCCGCCGAGTTCAAGGATCTGACAGGGAGCGACATCGCGTTCGGCGTGCAGGGCCGAATCCTGGCTTCCACGTTGGCCGAGGACGGACGCCCGGCGCTGGAGCCCGTCCTGTCGGCCTCGACGACGCGGTCGATTGCCATCGGCGGCGAGGAGTTTCTCGTCCTCGCCAGACCTTTGCTCAGCGCTGACGGTGCCCCACACGCCACGGCCGCCGCTCTCGTGTTGCGCTCGCGGACCCGGGGACTTGAGTTTCTCGCCGCCATCCGGGCCAGACTGGCGGGTCTCATGGTGGTCGCCCTGTTGCTGGCGACCTTGTTGAGCTACGGTGTCGCGCGCACGATGACGAGGCCCCTGGCCGCCGTGACGACCGCGATGCGTGAAGTCGCCACCACCGGAGACCTCACCCACAAAGTTGCGCTCAAGAGCCGGGCCTGGGACGACGAAGACGCCCGCCTACTGGCATCGACGTTCAATACGCTCACCGAATCGGTGACTCGCTTCCAGCACGAAGGCGCACACAAGGACCGCCTGTCGTCCCTTGGGCGACTGTCCACGGTGATTGCGCACGAGATTCGAAACCCGCTCATGATCATTCGCGCGTCACTGTCGACCCTTCGTAGCGACCAGGCCACACCATCGGAGCGAGGTGAGGCCATCTCGGACATCGACGAGGAGACCACACGACTCAACCGCGTGGTGACCGAGGTGCTCGACTTCGCCAGACCCATCCGATTCGACCTGGCCGAGTGCGATCTGAATGAGATCTGCAGGGACTCGGCCGACGCCGCGTGGACCGGCGCGCCCTCCGCCGTGCTGGCGCTGGATTTGGACTCGGCCCTGCCTCCCGTCGTGACCGACGCCGAGCGCCTGCGGACAGCGCTCGTCAACGTGCTGGCCAACGCTCGCTGGGCCGTCCTGGCCGACGCTCGCGCCGACACGGGGACAGACGGGCCGACCATCGGGACCACGGCATCGCCCCCCGACGTCGTCCTGCGGTCACGAACCTCGGCCGACCGGGTCATAATTGCGATCAGGGATCGTGGTGCAGGCATCGCGGCGGCGGACATGGCACATATCTTCGACCCGTACTTCACCACGCGACGGGCCGGCACAGGCCTGGGACTCCCCATTGCGAAGAACATCATTGAAGGGCTCGGTGGCACGGTGAACGTCTCAAGCGCACCCGGCGAAGGGACCGAGATCAGGATCGACTTGCCGCACGTGCCCCCGGGCGCGCGTTCATGACGCGGACGCACGGGTCGATTCTGCTCGCCGACGACGAAGAGAAGATCCTGAAGCGACTCGGCCGTGCGCTGCGGAACGAAGGTCACGACGTGGTCGAAGCCGTGACGGCCTCGAAGGCCCAGCAACACCTCAACACGCAATCCTTCGATCTGCTCGTCGTCGACAACGTCATGCCGGGCATGACCGGACTGGAACTCGTCCGGGAGATGGCGGACACGATGACGCCCGCGGAGCGCCCGCAGATCGTCATGATGACGGCCCACGGCACCACGCAACTGGTCCGAGAGGCGTTCAAGCTCGGCGTGGAGGATTTTCTCGAAAAGCCGTTCGAGGTCGAGGAACTGCTGGCGCTGGCACGTCGTGCAGTCGCACGCGTGCGACTGCAGACCGAGCGGCAGTATCTCATCAGCGAACGCGATGCGGAGTTCAACCACTACGGGATCGTCGGACGCAGCCGTGCGATGGAGGAGATCATCCAGCGCGCCGAACTCGTCGCGCAGACCAAGAGCACCATCCTCATCACCGGGGAGACCGGCACCGGCAAGGAGATGGTGGCGCGCCTGATCCACAATCGCAGCGCGCAGCGCGACATGCCGCTGATCAAGGTCAACTGCGCGGCCATCCCGGAGACGCTGCTGGAGTCAGAGCTCTTCGGGCACGTCCGCGGCGCATTCACCGGCGCCTCGCTGACCAAGCGCGGCAAGTTCGCGCTCGCCGACGGAGGGTCGATCCTCCTCGACGAGATCGGCACCCTCAGCACCGGCGTCCAATCGAAACTCCTGCGCGTGCTGCAGGAACGCGAGTTTGAACCCTTGGGCGCGGAGCGTACACAACAGGTCGATGTGCGGGTGATCGCTGCCACCAACCGGGACCTGCGACACATGGTCAGCGAAGGGCGGTTTCAGGAGGACCTGTACTATCGGCTGCACGTGATCCCGATCGAGTTGCCGCCGCTGCGGGAACGACGCGAAGACGTCCCGGTGCTGGTCGACCATTTCGTTGCCAAGCACCGTCTGCGTACTGGCAAGCGCATCGACGGAGTCGATGACGACGCGGCGCAGGCGCTGCAGGCGTACGACTGGCCGGGCAACGTGCGCGAGCTTGAAAACACGATCGAACGTGCGGTGGTGCTGGCCACAACCCCGGTACTCACCGCCGCGGCGATCTCCCTCCTCGGCGCGGCGGCTGCGCCGACGCCCGGGCTGCCATCGCTGCGCCTGCATCACAACATCGAGTGGGTCGAGCGCGAGACCATGCGGCGATCGCTCGCACAAGCCGGCGGCGGCAAGAAGGACGCCGCCGATCTGATGGGTATCAGCCAGCGCGCGCTGAGCTACTACCTTGCAAAGTATCGGGTCGATTAGAGCGCTTTTCGTTTCGGTCTCGCAGGGCCCAGGCCTTTTCGAAAAGCGCTTTCCCGCGTTTTTCGGTCTCCACCGAAGCGGAAAACGCTCAAAGTTTCGCGACTCGTGCCCGGTTACCACTCTCGTAACCACGTCCGCTTGGACCCGACACGGCCAAAACACGACAACGCGGGATTCCTTGACGTCCAGGCGGCGGCACCAAGCTTGCAGACCAGATACGCCGTGGGGGCATAGGCGCGACGGCTAGAGCCGGCACCCACACTCAGGATTCCATGCGTTACACCACACCGCTCATGTTCGCGATCGCAGCCACCTTCGGCGTGCTGTGGGCACCGTCCCATTTGGAGGTCATCGCTGCGCAGTCAGAGTCGGCGCGCGACTTTGCCGAGCCACGGGTCATAGAGGTCACGGCGAAGCGCTACGAGTTCGTGCCCGCCTCGATCGAGGTCGCGCAAGGGGAACCGGTACGCATCATCGTGACATCGGGTGACGGCTTCCACGGCTTCGGCATCAAGGCATTCGACGTCTCCAAGGAGATCGCGCGCGGTGACACCGTGACCATCGACTTCACTCCTGATGTCGTGGGCACGTTTCCTATTTTGTGCACCGAATACTGCGGCGAGGGACACGAGGATATGAAGGGCGTACTGGTGGTGCTCGCGCGAGAAACGCACGAGCCATGAGCTTCACACGCACGAACGCGTCTGCACGAGGACTGCTGGCGCTGCTGGCGGTCTTCGCCCTTGTCGCATGCCTGCCCGCCCAGGTGGCGGCCCAGGCGGCGGCTCCTGCTGGCCAGATCGAAGACGATCCGGATCTCGACCTCAATCCGCTCCAGCCGGACTTCGTGGTCATCACGATGCCCACCACGCTCCGTGTGCCGCGGCACAAGAGCTCGTTTCGGGTGACGCACCGCTTCGGGCGGCCGCTCGGCTCCGGAGATTTCGGGAGCCTCGTGGAGGACCTGTTCGGGCTCGACTCGGGCGCCCAGATCGGCCTCGAATACCGGTTTGGCCTGCTACGCGGCACCCAGGTCGGTATTCACCGGACCAGCGATCG
>JAQBVV010000018.1 GCA_027622905.1 Acidobacteriota bacterium | reverse complement strand
CGCAAGCGGCCCACCGATGCCGGAGCAGGCGGTCCGCAGGCGAGGGACGCCCGCCGTACCACCAGCGGTCTCGTCGCGAATGTCATAGACAAACGCCGGAGTGTCGATCCCCATGGTCATCGCCGTTCCGAGGCCGAAGTACGCGGCGCGGCGCAGATCGTTGTAGATGGTTTCCCGCGAGTAGTTCTCGATCGAGTAGGTCGTGCCTTCTTGGTAGCCGACGTGGCCATGGGCGCCGATCAAGGCGGGCATGACCGTCTTACCGGTTAAATCAACATGGGCGGCGTCATCAGGAACGTCAAGCTGGCCTGCCGTGCCGACCTGCGTGATCATGCCGCCGTCGACGACAAACGCGGACTGTTCGATCGGCGCCGACCCGTCTCCGGGGATCAACAGTGCGCCCTCGTACACCACAGCTGTACCGCCGGGTTCGTTGTCGGCGGGTTCGTTCGCACACGCAGACGCGAACGCGGCAACCGCAACCAGCGCGATCCACTGGCGATGCATGTCTACACTCCTCCTGTCTGGCGAAGCTCCCGCTCGCGGGCGTATTCGATGTTCCACACGCCAGAGCGCTTTTCGTTTCGGTCTGGCGCTCTCGCAGGGACCGGGCCTTTTCGAAAAGCGCCTTCCCGCGTTTTTCGGTCTCCACCGAATCGAAAAAGGCTCTAGAAAGCCCACGGGCCGCCGTCCCGGGGCACGCCATCATGACTCCCAACGTCCTGTCATGCAATACCTCGTGACGAGGTGAACCGGACCTCACGCGGGCGGTATCAGGAGTGCGCCCAACTTGGTATCGGGGCTCGTATCGAGCGTCTTGAGGTAGTCGAGCGCCCGCGCCGCTGCCGCGGGCGACACACACCGGGCGGCGCACTCCAGAAACTTCCCGTCCCGTTCCTCCCGGGACGCCGGCCGGTCGGGATACCCTCGCGCCCCGCTCACCGCGCGCTCCAGCGTCCGGCCGTCGGACAACGTGACCTTGATCCGTGCATGGGTCAACGGTGGGGACGCCCCGATGAGAGCGTCATCGACGCGCATCGTCACTCGCGGGATGAGCCCCTGGACCACCGGATCCTGCAAGCCCGACACCTCGAACACGTCCATGCCAACGCGGCCATGTGCCAGCGAGGCGGCTGCGCAGAAGTGGAGGCTGAACTTGGCTTCAAGTCCGGACGTCGGCCGGTCGTGGATCAGCACCGTCGGCATCACCGCATCCACCCCGACGTCCACGGCCGCGATGTCGTCGGGGCCGAGGTCGAGCTCGCGGCGGAGATCGATGAGCGTGTCGATCGTCGGATGCGTCCCGGCGCAGGACGGGTAGAGCTTGACGGTAATGCCTTCGTCAACGATCTCCCAGCGGTGCCCGAGCGCCGACAGTGGCGCCTCCAGATCTCCGTCGCCGCCCAGCATCGCGACCAGCAACCCCTGCGGGCCATCGATCGCGCGCCGGGACGCCGTCAGTCCGTGGCGCGCGAGCAGCGCGGCCAGCACGCCGTTGCGGGCCGCCAGCCCCGCGTGCAATGGCTTGACCATCGTGCCGAAGTTCTCCTTCAGCCCCGATGCCTCCGACGCCGCGATCGCGAGCGCGCGCCCCGTGGCCTCCGGCCCGAGTCCCATGACGCGCGCCGCGGCGGCGGCCGCCCCGATCGTCCCGATGGTTGAGGTGCAGTGCCAGCCCTGCTCGTAGTGCGATGGATTCATCGCGCGGCCGAGCGCCGCCTCGATTTCGAATCCGACGACGTACCCTTCCAGCACGCGACGCCCGCTGGCACCGATCGACTCCGCAACGGCCATCCCGGCCGCCACCAGCGGTGCGCTCGGATGCGCCATCGACGTCCAGCACATGTCGTCGAAATCAAGCGCGTGCGCAGCGGTGCCGTTGACCAACGCCGCCCACGTCGCCGACGTCGTATGCGGCGTGCCGAACAGACTCGCCGGGCCCTCGGCGACTTCCGCCAACGCCGTCCGGCGGAGGATCGACGCCACCGGCTCGGCCGACCCGGCAAGCATGACGCCGATGGTGTCCTGCACCGCGCCGCAGGCCGCCGCGCGCCCTTCGTCCGGAACGTCGGCACCGGCCACGAACTCCGCGAGCCGCTCGACGGCGGTCAGGGTCATCGCCAGTCTGTATGCGCGTGGTCACTACCGGCCGGGCCCGCCGTCTGCCGACCAGCCGTCTTCACGATGACTCCCCCGCCGCTGATGGGCGCACCTGCGCGAGCTTGGGAGCGTGACCGCGCTTGTACACCATGCACGTGCGTTTGTAGGTGATCACCACGACGCCATCCTGATTGAACCCGATACTCCGCACGGTGACGATGCCGACCGTGGGCCGGGACTTCGATTCCCGCTTCGACAGCACCTCGCTTTGCGAGTAGATCGTGTCACCCTCGAACACCGGATGGGGCAGCTTGACCTCGTCCCATCCGAGATTCGCCATGACGTTCTGCGAAACGTCAATGACTGATTGCCCGGTGACCAGCGCAAGCGTGAACGTTGAATTCACCAGCGGCTTGCCGAGTTCGGTCTTCGCCGAGTACTCGTGGTCAATGTGCACCGGATTGCTGTTCTGCGTCAGCAGGCTGAACCAGAGATTGTCAGCCGTGCAGACCGTTCTGCCGTTCGGGTGACGGTAGACATCTCCGACCTCGAAGTCCTCGTAGAACCGACCGGTCCATCCTTCCTTCACCACCATGGCACTCTCCTGTGTCCAATCGAAACCATCACACGATCCCGGCATCTCGCCACCGGCCGATCGTATCCGACGCATATCCCAGCTCGTCCAGGATCGCGTCAGTGTGCTGCCCGACGTCTGGAATCGCGTCCATGCGAGGCGACACGCCGGCCATCGTCACCGGCGGCAGCATCGCCGGTAGCGGACCGACGGGAGAGCCCACCTCGGCCCAGCGGTCACGAGCCTGCAGTTGCGGGTGCGCCGCGAACTGCTGGACGGAGTTGAGGCGCGCGTACGCGATGCCGGCCTCCTCGAGCAGCGCCACGATGGCGTCTGACGGCAATCCCCCGAACACGGCCGTGATCTCCTCGTACAACGCGTCCAGATTTGCTACCCGCTTCGCGTTGGCATCGAAGCGAGCGTCGCCGGCCAGCGCCGGCTTCTGCAGCACCACGTCACAGAAGACTTTCCATTCGCGCTCGCTCTGCACGCCCAGGAACACCACTTCGCCATCGGCACCGGCAAACGGACCGTATGGCGCGATCGCGGCGTGCCGCGCACCGCTGCGTGGGAACGAACGCGCCCCGTCGCTCGTGTAGTACATCGGATACCCCATCCACTCTCCGAGCGCCTCGAGCATGGACACCTCTATCGCGGTGCCGGCACCGGTCCGTTCTCGCATGAACAACGCCGTGAGCACACCCGAGTACGCGTACATGCCCGCCGCGATGTCCGCGACCGAGATGGGCACCTTGACGCGCTCCGACTCGGTACCGGTGATCGAGAGCAGCCCCGACTCCGCCTGCACGAGGAGATCGTAGGCCTTTCGGTCCCGGTAGGGACCCGTCGATCCATATCCCGACACGCCGCAGACGATCAACCGTGGATGCGCGGCGCGTAGCGCTTCGGCCCCGAGGCCCAGACGCTCGGCCGCCCCCGGCGCCAGGTTCTGGGCGAAGACGTCCGCCTTGCCGAGCAGCCGGATCAGGACGTCGGTCGCCTCAGGTCGCTTGAGGTCCAGCGTCAGCGATTCCTTCGAGCGATTAAGCCATGCGAAGTTGGCCGAGAGCCCCTTCGTGGCACGGTCGTACCCCCGGGCGAAGTCGCCCACACCCGGCCGCTCGACCTTCACGACTCGCGCTCCGAGATCGGCGAGTTGCCGCGTCGCGAACGGCACGGCGACAGCCTGCTCGATCGTCACGACCGTCACACCGTCCAGCGGACGCATCAGAACGACCTCGGCAACCCGAGCACGTGCTCTCCCACGTAGGACAGGATCAAGTTCGTCGAGATCGGCGCCACCTGGTACAAGCGCGTCTCACGAAACTTGCGCTCGATGTCGTAGTCCTCGGCGAAACCGAATCCGCCGTGCGTCTGGATCGCCATGTTGGCGGCCTCCCACGACGCGTCCGCCGCAAGCAACTTCGCCATGTTGGCCTCCGCGCCGCACGGGCGGCCCGCGTCGAACAGCTCCGCCGCCTTCATTCGCATCAGGTCGGCGCTCTCGACGTTGACGTGCGCGCGCGCCAGCGGGAACTGGATCCCCTGGTTCTGGCCGATCGGCCTGTTGAAGACCACCCGCTCCTTGGCGTACGCGCAGGAGCGTTGCACGAACCACCGTCCGTCACCCACGCACTCGGCCGCGATCAGAATGCGCTCGGCGTTCAGGCTGTCGATGAGATATCTGAAGCCTCGACCCTCCTCACCGATCAGGTTCTCGGCCGGCACCTCGAGATTGTCGAAGAAGACCTCCGTCGTCGCGTGGTTCATCATGGTTCGCAGCGGCCGAATCGTGATGCCATTGCCCACCGCGCTCCTCAGATCGACCAGAAACACCGAGAGCCCGTCGGTCTTCTTTTCGATGCGGTCCAGCCGCGTCGTGCGGGCGATGAGCAACATGAGATCCGAATGCTCAGCCCGCGAGATCCACAGCTTCTGACCGTTGACGACGTACTTGTCGCCATCACGAACCGCGGACGTCTGGAGACGCGTGGTATCGGTGCCCGAGGTGGGCTCGGTGACCGCAAACGCCTGCAGCCGCAGCTCGCCGCTGGCGACCTTGGGCAGGTATCGGGCCTTCTGCTCGTCGGAGCCGTGCCGGAGCACCGTGCCCATGATGTACATCTGAGCATGACACGCACCGGCGTTGCCTCCGGACCTGTTGATCTCCTCCAGGATGATCGACGCCTCCAGGACGCCTAACCCCGAGCCGCCGAACTCCTCCGGAATCAGCGCCGCGAGAAATCCGGCGTCGGTCAGGACCTTGACGAATGCCTCAGGGTAGCCGCGCTCGGCGTCGACCTGACGCCAGTAGCTGTCTGGAAAACCGGCGCAGATCTCCCTGACGGCTGTCCTCAGGTCGTTGTGTAGCTCAACGCTCTCGTTGCCCACGAGTCTCTCCTTCCCTCGTGATAGACACGGTGACGGCTCGACGGGCGCTCGTCGCCGCCTCTCCGCCCCATGGCTCAAGCCAGCGACGGACCGCTGTCACGCGTCATGTACGCCAGCCGTGCTCAGCGCGTCGTACCCGGATGGGCGGCAACGATCCCCAGCCCCACCGCGCTCCAGAACAGGCTCCTCACCTTCCGTACGACGGCGAGCGACACGCCGGCGGCTGGACTCACCGCCAGCATCGGCGCCCCTGCCGCCGACAGCGCCTCATCCACGCCAACCCGGAACGGCACGAACTTGAACGCCACCGTGATCACACGATTGAGTGTCTCGAACGCCACCGCCTGGCCAAGTGTCGGACTCAGATCCCCGAGAAGCCATCGAAGCGTCAAGAAGACCTCCAGTACCGCGAACAGGTGAAACCCGAAGTCGAGCGCGAACGCCTGCCAGAGCCGAGCTGGATGGCCAGCCGACAGTTCGGCAAGGGCCACGCGTGCGCTGGCGAGCCGCTCGCGCCATCGAGGGCGCTCCCCACGACTGGCATCCCACGTCCCTCGCGCGAGCCGCAACCCCACGGCACTCACGACCACGGCCCCTAGCAGAGAGGCGACGATCCACCATCGAACGACCGCATCCAGCGGCACCGTGGCCACGACGATCAGCAGACCGATCGCGACCATGCCGACGACCGACGCCGCGTAGATCAGATTCTCGACTGCGAGGGAGGCGACCGATTCGCGCGTCGCAAGATGACGCCTGGTGAGGAAGATCTTTGCGGGCTCGCTTGCGAGGAGCCCCAGTGGTGTCACGTTTCCAACGGCGTCGCCTGCCAGAAACGCGCCGAGCGCCTGACGGTAGGTCAGGGTCGATCCCGGCGGCAGGCACAGCCGCCAGCACGCGGCGCGAAGCATGAAACGAAGACCGGCCAGCGCGAGGATCGCAACAAGCCCCCAGCCGACCCGCTGCATGCCATCCGCGATCACGGCGAGGCCCGTGCGCCGGACGACGTAGGCAAACAGCACCACACCACCGAACGCCCAGGCCGCGGTCAGCAGGCGCCGACGGTGACTGTCGACACCTTCCGGCTGACTGGTCACATCTGGCGGCGAGATTCCACCTGTTGCAGGGTCTCCTCGAGCAATCCTTCGTGATCCGCCTGCGACACCTGACGCCGCAGGATCTTCGAGGCAATCTCAACAGAGAGTTCAATCGCTTCGGTGCGGATCTGCTGAACCGCGCGAGCCGTCTCGAGCTGAATCTGCTTCTCAGCGTTGGCCACGATCGTCGCTGCTTCCTGCCTGGATCGTTGCTTCAGCTCTTCCCGAAGCACTTCAGCATCGGAGCGGCTCCTGGACACGATGGCTTCCGCCTCGACCCGTGCCTCCCGCATCATCTGCGCGGATTCGCGGTTCAATCGCTCCAGTTCCTGCCGGGCTTGCGCCGCGTCCTCGAGCGACTTCGCGATCGCCGCCTGCCGGCCCTCCAGCGCCTGCAGCAGTGGCCGCCACGCGAAGCGCGCGAGCAGGGCCACCAGGACGAGAAACGTCAGGATGGTCCAGATGAACAGCCCCGGATCGGGCTGAACCAGGGGGTTATCCATGACCTACTTCAGCAACACGATCAGCAGGCAGAACACGAGCGCCAGGATCGCAACACCTTCGAGCAGGAAGAGCGGCAGGTTCACTGCGCCAATGATCTGCGGCGCCGCGCTCGGCTGACGCGCAAGGCCTTCACCCAGCCCGGCCGCCAGTCGTCCGATACCCAGTCCGGCCCCAACGACGGCCAGTCCCATGCCAATCCCGGCACCCAAATACGCAAACGCAAAACCATCCATCAGTCGTTTCCTCCGTAAAGTACCGAAGCTCACGCCTCGCTACTAGTTTGCGCGGCCGTCAGAGCGACCGCGCCGAAGCCGGGCTTCTTCCGCATGTCTACAACACGTGGGACATGCAAGCACGGCTAGTGGTGCGCGTGAATGGCCATGCCAATGAACACGGCCGACAAGAGTGTGAAGACGTACGCCTGGACCAGAATCACGATCAATTCGAGTGCCGAGATCCCGACGGCGAGCGGAACCGAAAAGACGGCCCCGATGCCCACCCCCACCGCAGGACCGGCCATGTCGTTGAAAATGAACACGAACGACAGGATCGTCAGGATCGCGATGTGGCCTCCGGTCATGTTCGCCGCAAGTCGCATCGTCAGTGCGAACGGTCGCACGAACATCCCGAGGATCTCGATCGGAATCAGCATGACCGCCAGTGCCGGTGATCCAGGCGGAGCCAGATTCTTCCAGTGCTGCACGAAACCGTGCGCCTTCGAACCGGCGACGATGATCGCGCCGAAGGTGATGGTCGCCAGCGCCGCGGTGACGTTGAAATTCGCCGTCACGGTCGAGCCACCGTGAAGCAGGTTGTAGAAGAACGATTCCTCACTTGCGTGCAGCACCCAGTGATTCAGGAGACTCAACACCTCGAAAATCGGGATCATGCCGATCGCGTTCGCGCTGAGGATGAACACGAACAACGTCAGAATCAGCGGCATCCAGGTCTTCGACCACTTGTCGCCGATGCTCGGCCCCACGACCGAGTCGCGGAGATACTCGACCACCGACTCGAGGGCATTCATGAAGCCGGACGGCACCAACCGATCCTGCCGCAGGTAGCGGCGGACGGTCGTCGTGATGACAAAGAACACCAGCGCCGAGACAACCCACAGCATGAAGACGTGCTTGGTCACCGAGAAATCGATTCCCGCTAGGGTGGGTAAATGGATGAGCGGGTGATCGAGCCCCGTGTTGGCCACGTGCTCGATGATCACCTCGCCGGCGTTGAAGCCCTCGGCAACGGCCTCCGCGGCCTCCTCGGGAACCTGCGTCAAGTTCTGCATGCGTAACTTATTTCTCTACCCCGCCGCTCCGTCCGCCGCTGGCATGTGGTTCGCGAAGAACCGCTGAAGACAGACCGCCTCGCAAAAGTGTAATGCAACGAAATACGCCGTGAAGCTGACCACGAACGGTATCGGCCTGAGTGAGAGCACCGCCAGCATGACCGTCACGTACACACCGAAAAACACCACCTTGCCACCAAACGCCATCACCATGCGCGGCGTGAGCCGTTCAGGGCTGGCCGGGTAGGTCCTCACCACCAGTACCCACGTGGCCACGGCCCCCATCAGCGGGGCCAGCATGCCAAAGAGGATCTCGACGTCGCTGTCCACTCCCGGCACGGCGGCAACTGCCACCCATGTCGCCACCGCTCCTCCGACCATCCACCACGCAGACTTCATGGCCGCCACAACGCCCTCGCCAACTCGTAAAAGCCTACGATCAGCCCGAGGATCAATCCGCCGAACAGGCACCACGGCGCGGTATCGAGCCACTTGTCAAGCGCGTACCCGATGCCCCCGAGCAGGATGATCGCGCCAATCAACGTATAGCTGACCGAAGCCGCCGGCCCAGAGCGCATGATGTTCGCCTGCAGGGCCTTCATACTGCGAGTGGACACGGACCCGAGGCCACCAGTCCCACGACGGCTCCCCTTGGACCCAGCCAAACGGCTCATTCTAACAGAGGCACATTGACACTGGCAACGCGCCGGGGGCTATACTCGACTTTTTAGCGTTGCTCTGTCGCTTTTGCCCCCAGGAGGACTATGCACGGACGGTTTCTGGTTCGACTTCTCGCGGCTGCGGTGCTGGCCGCCCTGACGACCTTCGTGGCGTGGCCGACCCAGGAGGTCCGGGCCCAGGCCGGAGCACGTGAGCGGACGATCTTCGTCAGTGCGGTTGATCCGCGGGGGGAGCCGGTCAACGGTCTCGATCTCGACGACTTCACGATCACTGAAGACGGCCAGAGCCGCGAAGTGCTGCGCGTTTCCCGTGCGGACGAGCCAATGGACATCGTACTGCTGGCTGACAACAGCGCCGAGGCGGAGCGGCTGGTGGGGCCCATGCGCGACGCCCTGAGAGACTTTGTTCGAAGAATGGCCGAGGACAACCAGATGGCGCTGATCGCTCTGGCCGACCGCCCGACCATCCTTGTCAACTACACCTCGAACCAGATGCGACTGGAAGAAGGCATCGGGCGCCTGTTCTCCATGAGTGGAAGCGGCATGACGCTCCTGGATTCGCTGGTCGAGGTCTCGGCAGGCCTCCGGCAACGTGACACGAGGCGGGCGGTGATCGTGCCCGTCATCACGACCGGCGTCGAGTTCACGAATCGCTACGGTCTCGATGTGGTCGACACCGTCAAGCAGGCGGGCGCTGCCATCCACGCGTTCGTAATCGGACAGCCAGATTTCGGCACCGTGCCGGGGCGCGAGCGAGCCGTCGTGCTCGATGCCGGGACGCGCGAGACTGGCGGACAGCACGTCACGCTGCTGACGGAGAGCGCGGTGAAGCCGGCCCTTCAGAAACTCGCGCGCCAGCTGTCATCGCAGTACAAAGTCCTATACAGCCGACCCGACTCGCTGATTCCACCGGAGAACACCGACGTGACATCGCGCCAGTCGTACGTGACCGCGCGCGGCACGCCGGCACGAGGACAGGGAGACTGAGCGTGTTTCGACTGGTCCTGCTCGCGGCCTGTGCGCTGACATGTCAGGCGGCTGCGTTGCTGGCGCAGCCGCAGGGGTCGGAGCCCGCGTTCCGTACCACCATCGACATCGTGTCGCTCAACGTGACCGTGAACGACCAGGACAACCGGTACCTCACCGACCTTGAGCAGTCCGATTTCTCGGTCTTCGAGGACGGCGTGAAGCAGGATCTCGTCTTCTTCACGCGGCGCCCACAGCCGATCGCCATGTCGCTGTTGCTCGACAGCAGCGCGAGCATGGAGCAGAAGCTGCCCACGCTTCAGGAGGCCGCCACCAACTTTGTCCGCAGACTCAGACCCAACGACCTGGCGCAGGTCATCGACTTTGACAGTCGGGTGTCGATCCGACAGGGGTTCACATCGACGCAAAGCGATCTCGAGACGGCGATCCGGCAGGGAGCATCTGGCGGATCGACGTCGTTGCATAACGCCCTCTACATTTCGCTGAAAGAGCTGGGCAAGATCCGGGCGCTCAACGAGGAGGACATCCGGCGGCAGGCGTTGATCGTGTTTTCCGACGGCGAGGACACGTCAAGCCTCGTATCCTTCGAGGAGGTCCTCGATCTGGCAAAACGGTCTGAAACGTCGATTTACGCGATCGCGCTGAGGGGTAACGACACGAGAACCCGCGGATTCCGGGAGGCGGAATTCATCATGCGCCAGCTCGCGCAGGAAACAGGCGGGCGGGCGTTCTTTCCCGGGCGCATCGAGGATCTCGACGGGGTCTACTCCCAGATCGCTGACGAGCTGGCCAGTCAGTACACGCTGGGCTATACGTCAAAGAACACACGTACCGATGGCGCCTTCCGGCGGGTCATCGTGCAGGTCGCCAGAGAGGGGGCCACGCCCAGGACCAAACGGGGCTACTACGCCCCGGGGCGGTGAACGTCCTTCCGCTGATCCTCTACGCGGCGGCGGGCATCGCCTACGCCGTCCACTTCGCGCGACGGCACCCGCAGGCGGGCCGTGCCGCCACCGCGCTCCTGATCTTCGCGACACTGACCCACACGTTTGCGATCGGCATGCAGACGATGGAAGTGGGGCACGTCCCGTACGCGAACCCGTCACGCGCCATCTCGACGTTCGTCTGGTTGCTGGCGCTGTCGTATCTGTACCTCGAGATCACCACTGATGAGCGCGCGATGGGCGTCTTCGTCATGCCGATTCTGATCGGCCTGCAGGCCATACCTGCCGTCTCCCCGGGCGTCGAGAGCATGGATCCGGTTCTCGACAGCCCATGGTTCTGGGTGCACGTCTCGTCGCTGCTGTTCGCCTACGCCAGCTTCGCGCTGGCCGGCTCCCTCGGGCTGACCTACGTCGTGCAGTTCAACGCGATCAAGAAGAAGCACCTGGGCTACTTCTATGCCCGGCTTCCGTCGCTGCAGACGCTGGACGTGATGAACTGGCGAGCGGTCGCCGTCGGCTGGACGTTCCTGACGCTTGGCGTCGCCGTCGGCGCGCTCTGGACAGTGCAGGCAAGGCTCGTCGCGCCGGATGATCCGAACCTCCAGGCCATGGCGCTTGACGACCCGAAGGTCCTGGTCACCATGATCACCTGGGTCGTGTACTCGTTCGCGGTGTTTGCCCGACAGACGCTTGGCTGGACCGGACCCCGCTCGGCCTGGCTGTCGGCGCTCGGGTTCGCCATCGTCCTGCTGAACTTCCTCCCTATCAGCTACTTCGTCACGACGAGTCACACGTTCTAGGCAGGATCTGGTCAGTGCATCTGTTTCTGCTTGGCGTGAGTCACCGGACGGCGCCCGTCGACCTCCGCGAGCAACTCGATTTCTCGAGCCGCGACGTCGGGGCCGCCGTCGAATCGCTCGCGGCGCGCTCGTCAGCCTCCGAATCGGTCGTGCTGTCGACGTGCAACCGCTCGGAGATATACGTCGCCAGCAGCGATCCACTGCGATCGCGCGACGAACTCATCGCGTTTCTTGGGGACTATCACCAGCTCCCCCGGGACGCCTTCATGCCGCATCTGTTCGCGCGCGACGACGATGCCGCAGCCCGACATCTCTTTCGCGTGGCCGCGGGACTCGACTCGCTGGTGGTCGGCGAGCCCCAGATCCTGGGCCAGGTGAAGACCGCGTTCCAGACGGCATCAGAACGTCGTTGCACGGGACCGCTGCTGAACAAGGCGTTCCACTGGGCGTTCGGCGTCGGCAAGCGGGTCCGCAGCGAGACGGCACTCGGTGAGGGCGCCGTGTCGATCAGCTTCGCCGCTGTCTCGCTGGCGCGAAAGATCTTCGGACGCCTCGAGGGCCGCCGCGTGCTCATCGTTGGCGCGGGCGAGATGGGCGAACTCACGGCGCAGCACCTACGAAGCCACGGCGTTGCCGAAATTGTCATCACGAGCCGGACCCCCGCCAACGCAGAGGCCCTCGCCGCCGCCGTGGGCGGGCGCACCGTGCCGTGGAGCGACATGAGAGAGGCCATGGCGCGTGCTGATATCGTCGTCACGGCCACCGGTTCGCAGCGCCCGATCATCTTTCGCGAGGACGTGGAGGCGGTCAGGGGACGCAGACGCTCGGAGCCGTTGTTCATCATCGACGTGGCCGTCCCCCGCGATGTCGACCAGGCCGTGACGGAGATCGAACAGGTCTTTCTGTACAACGTCGATGACCTCCGCGGCATCGTCGAAGAGAACCTCGCGCGCCGAAGCGCGGAAATGGCGCAAGCCGAGGCGATCGTCGACGAGGAGCTGGCGCGGTTCACCGCCTGGCAGCGCTCGCGCCGCACCATTCCGACCGTCGTCGCATTGCGACAGCGCTTCGATGACATTCGGCAGGCAGAGCTGAAACGACTCGAGGGCCGACTGACCGGTCTGCCCGAGGAGGCCCGGGCTCGCGTCGATGAGATCACGCGACTCATCGTCGAAAAGCTGCTGATCGAGCCGACCGAGCAGCTCAAGGCGCTGCCGGATGAGGACACCCAGGCGGCGTACACCGAGGCGGTCAACCGACTGTTTCGACTCGACAACACCGATCCAGCAGCCCAGGACCCTGCGCGGAGCGACGCCGCCGACAAGGCGACGGGCCGACCCGCCGAGCGCCAGGGCGTCGTCGCCGATCGGCGACGAGGCAATTAGTGGCGGCCATCAAGCTGGGAACACGCGGGAGCGAACTGGCGCTGTTCCAGGCACACGCGGTAGCCGGTCTGCTCCGATCGCGCGCGGGAATCGACTGCGAGATCACCGTCATCAAAACATCCGGCGACCGGCTGTCGGAGGCCCCGCTATCGGAGATCGGCGGCAAGCGCCTGTTCGTCAAAGAGATCGAGGACGCGCTGCTGGCCGGCACGATCGACCTGGCCGTGCACAGCAGCAAGGACATGCCCGCCATCCCGCCTCCCGGCCTCACGCTGGGAGCGGTCTTGCCGCGCGAGGACGCGCGCGATGCGATCGTGCTGCCAAGCGGTGTGGCGCCTCCGACGCACTTGGGTCTGGACGAGGTGGTGCAGCACCTGGGCCGTGCGCCCCGGATCGGCACGAGCAGCGTGCGACGCATCGCGCAGCTGACCCGCCTGTGTCCGGGAGCGCGATTCGCCCCGATTCGCGGCAACCTTGGCACGCGCCTCGGCAAGCTCGACGCCGGCGGATTCGACGCCATCGTGCTGGCAGCCGCCGGACTGATCCGTCTCGGCTTTGAAACCAGAATCTCGGCAGCGCTGCCCGTCTCCGCCTGCGTGCCGGCGCCCGGGCAGGGCATCATCGCGATCGAGATTCGAGAGGACGACGCCGCCACCGGCGCCGCCGTCCACGTGATCACCGATCCGATCGCGGCTGCAGCCCTGACCGCCGAGCGTGTCGTCGTCACGCGACTCGGCGGAGGCTGTCAGATGCCGATCGGCGCGCACGCGGTCGTCTCCGACGGAGAGCTTACCCTGACCGCGGTCGTCCTCTCGCTCGACGGATCGCGAACCGCCAGCGCCGATGCGCGGGGACCGGCCGCCGAGCCGACCCTGGTCGGCGCACGAGTCGCCGACGAGCTACTGACGCAGGGAGCCGCTGAGATCCTGGTGGAGTTCGGCGGAGCGAATCCGGCACTCGACGCGAAGACATGAGGCGACCGGCGGTATATCTGATCGGCGCCGGGCCTGGCGACCCTGGGCTCATGACGGTCCACGGACTGGAGTGTCTCCGCGCGGCCGACGCGGTGGTGTACGACCATCTCGTACCGCCGCGGCTGTTGCGGCACGCGCGGCCGGGTGCCGAGCTGATCGACGTCGGCAAGGCGTCACCGCAGCCGATGGCGCAGGACGCCATCTGCTACCTGCTGGCGGAAAAAGTGCGCGACGGCAAGGTGGTCGCACGATTGAAGTGGGGCGACCCGTTCGTGTTTGACCGCGGCGGCGAGGAAGCCTTCTTCCTTCACGAACAAGGCGTGCCCTTCGAGGTCGTACCCGGCATTCCCGCCGCCATCGCGGCTCCCACCTACGCCGGCGTGCCGGTGACCTACCCCGGTGGCGGAGACACGATCACGCTGGTTCGCGGTCACGAGGACGAAAGCCGGACTTTGCCCCCCGTGGACTGGGCCAGTCTTGCCCGCCTGAACGGCACCGTCGCATGCTACGCGGGAGCCGATCAGATGCCGCTGCTCCTGGAAGCGCTCCGCGATCATGGGTGGCCCGCCGACGATCACGCGGTGATCATCTACGCTGGCACGCTTCCCCAGCAGGAGACCATCTCAGGAACGATCGCGGAACTGCTTGAAGGACTCCGCGCGCATCCTCAGCACGCGCCAGCGACGCTGGTGATCGGTCGCGTGGTCGGGCTACGGCCGCATTTGCGCTGGTTCGATACGCGGCCGCTCTTCGGACGGCGCGTGCTCGTCACTCGGCCGCGCGACCAGGCTGTCGACCTGGTCAGCAGACTCGCGCTGCTCGGCGCCGACGTGATCGAGGCCCCGCTGATCCGCATCGAGCCACCGGACGACCGTGGCCCGCTGCGAGACGCCGCGGCCGAGGCCGGCACGTTCGATTGGATCGTCTTCGCCAGTACGAATGCCGTTGATGCCTTCATGACGGCGCTCCTGGAAGGCGACGGCGACGTCCGCGATCTGAAGGGGCCGCGTCTCTGCGCGGTGGGGACTGGCACCGCCGATTGCCTGGCTGGCTACGGCATCAAGGTTGACCTGTTACCGGGCGAGTTCCGGTCGGAGGCTCTGGTCGCGGCGATCGCGGCGACAGGGCCGGTCGACGGTGCTCGTGTTCTCCTGCCGCGCGCCGACATCGGCCGGGACGTGGTGGCCGATCGACTACGTGAAGCCGGCGCGGTCGTGACCGACGTGGTGGCCTATCGCACGCTGCTCAACGACGCGACACGCGCGGGAGAACCGGACGTGTACAAACTGCTTCTTGAAGGGCAGATCGACGTCGTGACCTTCGCCAGCCCCTCCGCCGCGCGTAGCTTCGTCGCCATCTACGGCGCCGAACCCGCGGCAGACCTGCTGAAGCACACGGTCGTGGCGGTGATCGGGCCGACCACCGCGGAGGTCACGCGACAACTCGGTCTCCCCGTGACCCTACAACCGTCGACGTCCACGATCGCTGCGCTGGTCGACGCGATCGCCGCGCACTACGCGACCGAGGCCTGAGCCCGCCAGTATGGCAAGATCGTCCGCATGCCTGTAACCACCGACTCCCGGCTCACGCTGGCGCGACGGCCCAGGCGGCTTCGGCGCACGGACGCGATCCGCCGGCTCGTGCGCGAAACGCATCTGACGCCTGACTGCTTCATCTATCCGTTGTTCGTCTGCGAGGGTCGTGGCCAGCGGCGTGCTATCGCGTCGATGCCTGGCGTGTTCCAGCTCTCGGTGGATGAGGCTGTCAAGGAAGCCACTGCCGCTCATGCAGACGGCGTCCCTGCCGTGCTCCTCTTCGGACTGCCGGATCACAAGGATGCGACCGGTTCGAGCGCCTGGGATCCGAACGCCGCCGTCCAATCAGCCACGATTGAACTAAAGCGCAGCGTGCCGGGCCTGGTGGTGATCACCGACGTGTGCCTGTGCGAGTACACCGACCACGGCCACTGCGGCATCCTCGACGGCGAGGAGATCGTCAACGACGCGACCGTCGCCCATCTGGTGCAGGTGGCGCTGTCGCACGCGGTTGCGGGTGCCGACTTCGTCGCGCCGTCAGACATGATGGACGGCCGGGTCGCCGCGATCCGGCGGGGGCTCGACGAGCAGGGGTTCGAGGCGGTCGGCATCATGTCGTACGCCGCCAAGTACTGCTCGGCCTTCTACGGTCCGTTCCGCGACGCCGCCGACTCCACGCCCCAGTTCGGCGACCGGCGCAGCCATCAGATGGATCCAGCCAACGTCGAAGAGGCGCTTCGCGAGGTCGAGGCCGACCTGGCCGAAGGCGCCGACATCGTGATCGTCAAGCCCGCGATGACCTACCTCGACGTCATCGCAAAGGTGAAGATGCGATTCGGCCAACCTACAGCGGCCTACCACGTGAGCGGTGAGTATTCGATGCTCAAGGCCGCGGCGGCCAACGGCTGGATCGACGAGCCGCGCGCGATGATGGAAGCACTCACGGCGATTCGCCGTGCCGGCGCCGACATGATCATTACCTACTACGCCCGCGACGCGGCGCGTTCGTTGCGCGACCAACGTGCGTAGCGCACCACAGCGCTTTTCGTTTCGGCCTAGTGCTTCTGGCAGGGGCCAGGCCTTTTCGAAAAGCGCTTTCCCGCGTTTTTCGGTCTCCACCGAATCGAAAAACGCTCCAGACACGCCAGGATTCACAACCACGGCAGCATCCCAACGACATACCGCATGAAGAAACCGATTCGTAGCCATCAGCTCTTTGCGCGCGCCCAACACATTCTCCCTGGCGGCGTCGACAGTCCCGTCCGTGCCTTTCAGGCCGTCGGCGGTTCGCCGCTGTTCATCCGCCGCGCCGCCGGGGCGAGGATCGAGGATGTCGACGGGAACCGCTTCATCGACTACGTGATGTCGTGGGGCCCGCTCCTGCACGGCCACGCGCCGAGCGGTCTGGTCACGGCCATCGCAGTCGCCGCGCGGCGGGGCACGAGCTTCGGCGCGCCGTGCGCACTTGAGCACGAGCTGGGAGAGCGGGTGCGCGCGCTCATGCCATCCATGGAGCGCGTGCGGTTCGTGAGTTCAGGCACCGAGGCCGCCATGAGTGCGGTGCGTGTCGCCCGCGCCTTCACGCGGCGCGACAAGATCGTCAAGTTCGCGGGTTGCTATCACGGTCACGCCGACGGCTTCCTCGTGAAGGCCGGCTCGGGCGCCACCACACTCGGAGTACCGACGAGTCCGGGCGTGTCGAAGGCGGTCGCAGCCGACACCCTGCTGGCGCGTTACAACGACCTTCCGTCCGTCGCTGCCCTGTGCAAGACCCACAAGAAGACGATCGCCGCCGTCATCGTGGAGCCAATCGCCGGCAACATGGGCGTGACGCCTCCGGCGGACGGCTTTCTGCAGGGGCTGCGGGAGCTGACCGCCCGCCACGGCATTCTCCTCATCTTCGACGAAGTCATCTCGGGCTTCCGCGCGTCGCCCGGCGGCGCGCAATCCATCCTTGGCGTCACACCCGATCTCACGTGCCTTGGCAAGATCATCGGCGGTGGGCTGCCCGTCGGCGCCTACGGCGGGCGCGCCGACATCATGAAGCTGGTCGCACCAGCAGGACCGGTCTATCAGGCCGGCACCCTCTCGGGTAATCCGCTTGCGATGACGGCCGGGCTCTGGTCGGTGAAACGATTGACGCCGGGGTTATACAGGAACCTGGCACGACGAGGGGCGATGCTCGCGGCTGGGCTCGCCGACGCGGCCCGCGCCGCGAACGTCCCGCTGCAGGTCAACGCCCATGGATCGATGCTCACGCCGTTCTTCACCTCAAAGCCCGTGCGCGACTACGAGTCGGCGCTCGCTGCGGATACGACCGCCTACGCGACGTTTTTCGGAGGGATGCTGAAGCGGGGCATCAATCCGCCGCCGTCACAATTTGAAGCGTGGTTCCTCTCGGCGGCGCACACGGACCGGGACGTCGAGCAGACGATCGTCGCCGCTCGTGCCGCGATGAAGGCGGTCAAGCGAAAAGCCTCCTGATTCAAAGTTTGATGACTATCTCGCGCGCAACGCGGTGTCGATATCGTTTGTGACCGTCGGGCGTGCGCTGTCGGATCTACCTTGACCGCTGTATCGCCGGATGCTGTGATGATGGCGAGCAGGAAAGCATGAGCGAATTTACCGACCAGCCCGGCAACTTGAGCCTCGCGTTCGCGGAGGAGTTGTACGCGCGTTACCTCGTCGACCCGCAATCGGTGTCGGAGGACTGGCGCGGCTATTTCGACTCTCTCGGCAACGGCGCGGGCGAATCAGATTCGTCGTCCCATACCTGGGCGCCGGGCCCCAGCTTCCAACCACCTGGCGTCTTCCGATCCGCCACGAACGGCTCCGCGCTGACCACCGGCATTCGTGCAGCGCAGGCCGTTGGCCCGCAGGATCGTGTCGACAAGATGGCGCGCTCACACCGCGTCCGAGGCCACACGCTCGCATCGATCGACCCTCTCGGCCTGCCTCGCCCATCGGCTCCCGAGCTCGACCCCGCCTACCACGGCCTTGGCCCCGACGACTTCGGCAAGCCCGTCTCGCCACGCACTCTCTCCGGCGGCGGCGCCAGCACCGTCGGAGCGGTGTTCCGGCGTCTACGCAACACCTACTGCCGCTCGATCGGCGTGCAGTTCATGCACATCGACGACGAACAAGTCCGCGAGTGGCTGCAAGAGCGGATGGAGAGTACGGAGAACCGCCGCGAGCTCAGTCGAGACCAGCAGCTCCGCATCCTCACCCAGCTCACCGACGCGGTGATGTTCGAGGAGTTCATTCAGAAGAAGTTCGTCGGCGCCAAGAGCTTTTCGCTCGAAGGTTCCGAAAGCCTCATTCCCCTGCTCGGTCTCGCGCTTGAGCAGGCCGCGGCCGATGGCATTGACGAGGTCGTGCTCGGGATGGCCCATCGTGGACGGCTGAATGTGTTGGCCAATGTGATGGGGAAGAGTCCGCAGCAGATCTTCCGCGAGTTCGAAGATGTCGACCCTCACCTCCACGACGGACAGGGCGATGTCAAGTACCACCTCGGCTTCAGTAGCGACTGGCAGGCCACCACCGGCCGCAACGTCCATCTCTCGTTATGCTTCAACCCGAGCCATCTCGAATTCGTCAACCCGGTGGCTCTCGGCCGCATGCGCGCCAAGCAAGACCGTCACAAAGACTTTGAGCGCCAGCGCGGTCTCGTGATCCTGATGCACGGCGACGCCGCGTTCGCGGGCGAAGGTATCGTCCAAGAGACGCTCAACATGAGCGAACTCGACGGCTACACCGTCGGCGGCACCATCCACGTCATCGTCAACAATCAAATAGGATTCACGACATCGCCCGACCAGAGCCGATCGAGCGCATATGCGTCGGGACTCGGGAAAATGCTGCGGATTCCCATCTTCCACGTCAACGGCGAAGACCCCGAGGCCGTCGCGCAGATCATCCATCTCGCCATGGAGTTTCGTAAGACCTTCAAGCGAGACGTTGTCATCGACATGTACGGGTACCGTCGGCGTGGACACAACGAAGGTGACGAGCCGCGCTTTACGCAGCCCGTCCTCTACCGTGCCATCTCGAAACGCAAGACCGTCCGCGAGGGCTACCTGGAGCACCTGCTTACCCTCGAAGGTGTTGGCCGCGAGGAAGCCGACAGAATCGCGGAAGAGCGACGTGCCCACCTCGAGGAAGAGCTCTCCGCCGCCCGTAGCGACGACTTCGTCCACCGCGATCAGCGTTCCACGGGATTCTGGAGCGGGTACAAAGGCGGACCTGAGCCCAGGGACGATGTCGAGACCGCCGTGAAGCGCGACCGACTCTCAGCCCTGCTCGAGACACTTACTCGCGTCCCCGACGACTTTCAGCCCGACCGCCGCATCAAGCGTCTACTCAACGCACGCCGCGAAATGGGCCGCGGCGAGCGCCCCCTCGACTGGGCCACCGCCGAGTCCCTCGCCTTCGCCACCCTTGCCGTGGAGGGCTTCCGCATCCGGCTGACCGGCCAGGATGTCGAACGCGGTACGTTCAGCCAACGCCACGCGGTTGTACATGACAAAGAGGACGGGCGGCCCTACGTTCCTTTACAGCACCTGACGCGCAGTCAGGCCAAGGTCAACATATTCAATAGTCCGCTTTCCGAAGCCGGCGTGCTCGGCTTCGAGTACGGCTACAGTCTGGACTGGCCCGACGGCCTGATCCTGTGGGAAGCGCAGTTCGGTGACTTCGTCAACGCCGCTCAGGTCATCATCGACCAATTCATCTCCAGCGCCGAGGACAAGTGGAAACGTCTCAGCGGCCTCGTCATGCTACTCCCGCACGGTTTCGAAGGCCAAGGCCCCGAGCACTCCAGCGCCCGCATGGAAAGGTTCCTCACGCAAGCCGCCGAGGAGAACATGCAGATTGTCTATCCCACCACGCCGGCGCAATACTTCCACCTGCTGCGCCGTCAGGTACTGCGTTCCTGGCGCAAGCCTCTGGTGGTGTTCACGCCGAAGAGCCTGCTGCGCCACTCCGATGCGGTCTCCTCGCTCGATGACCTCTCCGAAGGACGCTTCCAACGCGTCATCGGTGAGTCGCGCGTAGACTACAAGAGCGTCAACCGCGTGTTGCTGTGTACCGGCAAGATCTACTATGAACTCGAAGCGGCCCGCGAAAAGGCCGGCCGCGGAAACGTCGCGATCATTCGCGTTGAGCAACTCTACCCGTTGGCGGAGAGCTTTCTGAAAAAGGCTCTCTCGCCCGTCGCCGAGGGCACGCCCGTCTACTGGGTACAGGAAGAGCCCAAGAACATGGGCGCGTGGCACTATATGCGGATCCGTTTCGGCGAACGACTCTTCGGTAAGTGGCCCTTCAGCCACATTTCGCGGCCGGAATCCGCCAGCCCCGCGACCGGGTCCCACGCCGCCCACGAACTCGAACAGAAGAAGATTATCAATCAGGCTCTCGGCACGTCGAGCCTTCGCACGTAAGAACTCAAGAGTGAACTCATGGCCGTTGAACTGAAGATCCCCCAATCCGGCGAATCGATCACCGAAGTGCAGATCGGCGACTGGCGAAAAGCCGTCGGCGACCGCGTCGAACTCGACGAAATTCTTGTCGAGATCGAAACCGACAAGGCCGCGATGGATCTTCCTGCCCCTGTAGCCGGGGTGCTGACAAAGATCCTCAAAGGCGAAGGGGAAGAAGCCGAAGTCGGCGAGATCATCGCCATCATCGAAGAAGCCGCCGACGGCACCGAGGCCGCCCCCGCCAAGAAGACGGCGAAGGCCGAACAAGAGCAGGCCGAACAAGAGAAGCCGTCCAAGCCCGCAACGAAGGAACAAGCCAAGAAGTCGTCTGGGAAAAAGGCCGGGGCTGCTTCCGAAGAGCCGCGCGTCATGCCCGCCGCCCGCCGCGAGCTCGCCGAGCGCGGCCTGGAAGCGAAGGACGTCAAGGCAACCGGCCCCGGAGGCCGCCTGCTGAAGGAAGACGTCGTTCGTCACGCCGAGAGGCAGCCGACGCCCGAGGCCCCCGCGTCTGAAAAGCCGGAACCCCCACCGGTACCCGATCGGTCCGGCGAGTCCGAGGTACGCCCCGACGAAGAGATCGTCGCGATGAGTCCCATGCGCAAAGTCATCGCACGGAATCTTGTCGCGGCCCAGCAAAACGCCGCCTTGCTCACGACCTTCAACGAAGTCGACATGTCGGCCGTCATCGCCCTGCGCAGGAAGCACCAGGAAGAGTTCCTCACGAAGTACGACATCAAGCTCGGCTTCATGTCGTTCTTCGTGAAGGCCGCGGTCGAAGCGCTCAAACGCGTTCCCGCCGTCAACGCGGAAGTCCGAGGAACCAACATCGTTTATCGCAATCACTTCGACATCGGCATCGCGGTCGGCGGCGGCAGGGGCCTTGTCGTGCCCGTACTGCGCCACGCCGAGGGCATGGGCTTTGCCGAGATCGAGCTGGCCATCGCCGACTTCGCCCGCCGCGCCCAGGCGAACAAGGTCGATCTATCCGAGCTCAGGGGCGGCACGTTCACGATCAGCAACGGCGGCATCTACGGCTCAATGCTGTCCACGCCCATTGTGAACCCCCCGCAAAGCGGCATCCTCGGCCTGCACGCCATCAAAGACCGTCCCATGGCGGTCGACGGCCAGGTCGTCGTGCGGCCCGTGATGTACCTGGCTCTGACCTACGATCACCGCATCGTCGACGGACGTGAAGCGGTCACCTTCCTCAACCACATCAAGGACGTGATCGAAGAACCCGTGCGCATCCTGATCGAGATCTAGCGTTCCAATGACACAACACGATCTACTCGTTATCGGCGCCGGCCCCGGCGGCTACGTCGCCGCCGTTCGCGCCGCCCAACTCGGACTCGACGTCGCCTGCGTCGAAAAGGAACAGGCCCTGGGTGGCACCTGCCTGCGTATCGGCTGTATCCCCAGCAAAGCCATGCTCGAATCGAGCGAGAGGTACGCCGAGGCACGAAAAGACTTCGCACAGCACGGCATCGTTCTCGGGGACGTCGGGCTCGACCTCAAGAAGATGCTCAAGCGCAAAGAGCGCGTCATCAAGACGTCCACCAGCGGCGTCGACTACCTCTTCAAAAAGAACAAGATCACGCGCTACCTCGGCCACGCCACGTTCCTGGACCGCTCGCGCGTGCAAGTCTCCGGCGGCGACACGGACACCGAGATCGAAGCCAAGAACATCATCATCGCGACGGGCAGCAAGGTGGCCACGCTACCGGGTGTCAATCTCGACGGCGACCGCATCGCCAGCAGCACCGAGGCACTGAGCTACGACGAGGTCCCAGAACACCTGGTCGTCATCGGCGCCGGTTATATCGGCCTTGAAATGGGGTCCGTGTGGCTGCGGCTCGGCTCACGAGTCACCGTTCTCGAATACCTCGATCGCATCCTGCCCGGCATGGACGCCGAGATGGCAAACGAAGCCCACACGCTCTTCAAGAAGCAGGGCATGGTTTTCGAATTGGGCAGCAAGGTCACCGGCGTGCGCGTCGAGGGCGACCACGCCATCGTTGAACGCAACGGCGCCGACCCCATCGAGTGCGACCGTGTGTTGATCGCCGTCGGACGCAAGCCACACACCGACAATCTCGGCCTCGACGCCATCGGCCTCGAACTCGACGAACTCGGACGCATCCCCGTCAACGATCATTTCGCCACGCCGATCGAAGGCGTCTATGCGATCGGTGACGTGATCCGAGGCGTGATGCTCGCCCACAAGGCCGAAGAAGAAGGCGTCGCCTGCGTCGAGCACATTGTCAACGGCTACGGCCACGTCAATTACAACGCCATCCCGGGCATCGTCTACACGCATCCCGAAGTAGCCTCGGTCGGACGCACCGAGGAAGAACTGCAGGACGCCGGTATCGAGTACCGCAAAGGAACCTACCCCTTCCGTGCCAACGGGCGTGCCCGCGCCCTGGCTCAACTCGATGGCAACGTGAAGATCCTCGCCGACGCCAAGACCGACCGGGTCTTAGGTGTCCACATCATCGGGCCACGAGCCGGCGACCTCATCGCCGAAGCCGCCGTCGCCATCGAGTTCGGGGCATCGAGTGAAGACATCGCCCGCACCAGCCACGCCCACCCGACCCTGGCCGAAGCCGTCAAAGAAGCCGCTCTCGACGTTGACGACCGGGCCATCAACATCTGAGGGTCAACGAGCAGTGATGGGACCTCTCGTACGATCGCTCACCGAAGCTCCCACCGAACAGCAAGACATCTACACCGCACGAACGCGACCGGCTTGTCCTACTGCCAAGCCCGAGGCACCTTCTTAGGATTCACAAGGATTCACAAGAAGCCAGCTCAATCCCGCAAGAGACCATCGGCGGGAACCTGGCTCGGCGCGAAGCGATGCTGAAGCGGGGTATCAATCCGCCGCCGTCACAATTTGAAGCGTGGTTCCTGTCGGCGGCGCACACGGGACCGGCACGTCGAGTAGACGATCGTCGCCGCGCGTGCCGCGATGAAGGCGGTCAAGCGGAAAGCCTCCTGATACGCACGCGTACCGCGGAGGATGCGCCCGGCTGCATCGCCAACGTCCTACTGCAACTGGCTCATGTCGACGCCCCGCGCCTCGAACGCCGCCGTCGCGAGCCTCCCGGCGTTGACCGCCGCCGGCCAGCCAGCGTAGAACGTGACATGGAGAATCACCTCGGAGATCTCCTGCGGCGTCACGCCGTTGTCGTCAAGCGCCCGATCGATGTGCGTCCGTAGCTCGCTGGTCGCATAGAGCGCCTGGTTGACCGCGACCGTGATGAGGCTCCGGTCACGCTTGGAGAGCAGCGGCCGCTCCCAGATGTCGCCGTAGAGAAGGCTGTTGCGCAACGCGCCGAGTCGCGGCACCGAGCGGTACGCATCATTCAACGCATCAGGCGTCGACGCGTCGGCCCCCGAAGGTGCGCGTGGCAGCTCTCCGAGCGACAGCCCGCGATGCTCGAACACCTCAGCCGCGGTCAACGATGCTTGAACGCCCGTCGGCCAGCCAGCGTAGAACGTCACGTGGAGAATGATCTCGGAGATCTCTTCCGGGCTGAGCCCGTTGTCGAGACCGCGCGGAATATGGATCGCAAGCTCGTCGCGCACCAGCGCCTGGAGCACCGCGATCGTGATCAGGCTGCGGTCGCGTTTTGACAGTTGCGGGCGCTCCCAGATCTCGCCGTAGACCAACGAATTCCGAAGCTCTCCGAGATACGGAGACCCGACATAGAGGTCGGGAGCCGGCAGCGCGGGCACGTCGACCTCCTGCGTCGCAAGGACCGGCGGACCGTCCGTCGGACTCTCGGCGGCACACCCGGCCGCCAACGCCAGACCGGGGCCCATCACGATCAACAGCAACGCAGTCCGCCAGCGCGTCATCATCTTCTTCGTCATGTACCGTACCTCTCCAGACCGCTCCAGAACTCACCGGCGCCGTGCGATCCGCGACTGCTGTCGGTGTAAAATGGCCGTGCCGTCGATAAGTATGCACTCCATGAGTGCAGTCGGGGCTGGGGACAAACAATGATGCAGCGCAATTCTGTTCTTCGGACTGGTGTCGTGTTCCTCGTGCGCACAGCCGTGCTGGTCCTCGTGTTGGTACCGACAACGGTGATGCCAGCCACGGCCCAGGAATGGACCGACTATCGGAGTATTCGAGACGGTTTCCAGATCGTGTTTCCGGGTGAGCCCACGGTGACCGAGATCACGTGGAAGTCGGAATTTGATTACATGTTGCCGGCGCGCGTCTACAGCGCCGAGCGGGGCTTGGGACGGTACTCGCTGACCGTCGTTGATTACAGTGGGATCGAGCAGCAGGGCATCGAACGCGTCAAGAGCTGCGCGCCTGGCGCCGAACCCTGCTTTGGCAGCGTCCTCTCCGGCCCTGGGTACTGGAAGCATGACGTGCGGGGCGCACTCAACTACGCCACGTTCGGCTTCCTGCAACGGGACGTCACGGTCACGCATTACCTGTGGAACCATCAGGACCTCATCGAAGGACAGGAGCTCCAGCTCACCAATAACGCCGACCAGTCCCGCACCATGGCCTTCGTTGCCATGCATGAGATGAAGCTCTACATCCTGGAGGGGACGGTGCCACGGGGATATCCGGAGCCGGCGCTGTTCCAGAATGCGATGGGGTGGCTCGACGCAGACGGCAACAGGGTTCGGTATCAGACGATTTACTCGAACCAGTACTACGGTCTGAAGCAGTACCCGTTGCCGGCTCGCGCTGGTGGCGGCCGCGGGGCCGGCGCCGGCGCCGCGCAGCCCTGACCCCGACCTGAGGCTTGACGCCGCCGCCGTGCGAGCCGCGTCGGACACAGCCGGCGAGAAAAAGGGACACGGGCGGCACGCGCGGCCCGTGTCCTGTCCCGACAGCAGAGATCCTACCTGACCGGCACGCCCGCTTTCGCGTCCTCGATGTACTTGATCGTGCCAGCCTCGGCCGTGTCCAGCCACCTTCGCCACTGCGCGTTGTCGACGAACGGATGCGGATCGCCAGCCTTACGCTCCGCCAGCTTCGCCGCCGGCTCGAAGACGGTACCGCCGCTGTCGTACGGATAGGTACGAAGGTAGCTGTGCACGTGAACCGGCACATCGATATCTCCGAACTCCGTCTTGAGGCGGCGCAGGCTCTCGAGGAACTGCGTGCCGCCCTCCACCCCGTTCCGCTGTCCAGGTCCGCCGAACACGAACGCCGAGTACGGCGTGCCATCGTCGTAGACCGTGAACTCGAACGACGGGGAGCCCGGGGTGTGCCCCGGAAGCTTGTACACCGTGAGAGCGGTCGTGCCCAGCGTGACCGTGTCGCCCTCGTGCAGGACCAGATCGCGCTTCACCGGGACGCCAAGGGGACGACCGGGCCGGGCTGGAGCCTGGTAGGCCTCCTCGATGAGCGTCCAGTCCTCTTCGAGCGTCGCCACGCGGGCACCGGACAGTGCCTGAATCTTTCCGGCGCCGCCGAAATGGTCGAGGTGCCCCTGCGTGATCAGAATGTATTTGATGTCCGCGGGGTCGAAACCCGCCTTCCGAATGCTGTCGATCACGTGATCGACATAGGGCTCCTGCGCCGTGTCGATCAGAATCAATCCATCGCTGGTCGGCACAAGCCACACCGAGACCGCGCCGGGCCCGACATAGTACAGATTGTCGAACACCTTGATCGGCGGGACCTTCTGGTATTCCACATTACCTGACTGACTGCCACGGTAACTCTCGCTGAGTCCTTCGCCCGGTGCCGGACCAGCCATCTGCCCACCAACGTTGACCTGCAGCGATGCAGCCGCCAACACGCCACCGACAACAATGAGCGCGGGACGAAGCGTCATGTATGTCCTCCCCTCGTATCAGCGCCAAGTCGACGCGGCGCCACTGCGAGACCCGGGTGAGTCTGACCGACGCCCATCCTGGCGGACTGTCTCATACCCACGCCTCACACGCAACATGCGGATAATGGGGTGACGATGTGGCTGACGAGGTTCGCCCCGGCGCCGACCGGCTACCTGCATCTGGGCCATGTCGCCAACGCCCTGAACGTGTGGAACGAGGCTCGCGCGCACGGCGGCCGCGTCCTCCTGCGCATCGAGGACCACGACCGTGAGCGGTGTCGGCCCGACTACGAGACCGCCCTTCTCGACGATCTCGACTGGCTGGGACTGGTGCCCGACCTCTATCCGACCAGCGCCTTTCGCAATGCTTCCGGAAGGGTGCCGTGTGAATCGCGGCAAAGCGACCGCGGCGCGATCTACGCCACGATGACAGAGCGGCTTCGCGCCCAGGGGCTGCTCTACGCGTGTCGATGCTCGAGAAGAACCCTTCAGCACGGGGGCGTTCGGGGCGACAGCCCGGCATCCGGCTTGGTGAAAGGCGGCGGCGGAACGGAGGTTTCCTATCCGGGGACGTGCCGCGATCTGGGACTGCCCTTCGGGGGCGACGTCGGGTGGCGGGTGAGACTACCGACGATTCCCGTCACGTTCGACGACCGCTGGTGTGGTCGACAGCGGCAGGTGCCAGCCGAGCAGTGCGGCGATCTGCTGATTCGCGACCGCCGCGGTAACTGGACGTACCAGTTTGTCGCCACGGTCGACGATTACATCCAGGGCGTCACGGACGTCATACGCGGCGCGGACCTGCTCCCCTCGACGGGCCGACAGATCCTGCTTGGCGGTCTACTGGGACGACTCGCGCCGGCAACCTTCGCCCACCACGCGCTCATCATGAAATCGCCGACCCGAAAACTCAGCAAGTCGGACCGAGACACGGGCGTGCGCGACCTCCGCGCGCTGGGCTGGACGAGCGAACAGGTGCTCGCCGCGGCCGGGTCGACCAGCCGAGCGTAAAGCGCCAGTTGTCAGCCGTTTACCCCCCCCCCGAAGGTGATCTCGGAGCAGAGACAATCATGGTCGCACCTCGCGCAGTCGAGAAGCACGCGGAGCGCCCCGCTCGATTCAGCCCGCGGCTCGTCGGATGAGCCTGACTGTTCCGCCGCCGGTCCAAGCGCAGCAGCTTGAGCCTGAGCATGGGCGACCGGGCCCAGTAGAGCCATCCCGACCGCCAGTAACGCAGTTCCCGTCGCCTTCATCCGGTCAATGACCCCTGAGGGGGATCGACCTCGAACAGCAGTGCTCGCCGACGTTCAGAGGCCGGCGCTTCAGCGCGGCTGCGCGGTCCGTCCCGAACGGGAGCCGCCCGAACCGGAACCCGATCCGCTCGGCCTGGCTCCCGCGCCGCCGCGCGATTCTCCGCCACTCGACCGACCGTTCGTGTAGCCCCGTCGCGGGACCGCGCGGCGTGACGACGTGTCGGACGTCGCGTCGCTGGTCGAGCTCGCCTCGTCGTCGGTGACAGCGTCGCGACGGGTCGGCTGACCATCCGGAGCACTCCCGGATCCACCACGGGTATAGCCACGGCCGCGCACCGCCCGGCCCCTGTCCCCGTCGCCGCCACCTGGTCGAGCAGCCCCTCCAGGCCGAACGACGACGGGACGCCGACCGGGCGAGTAGTAGGGCCGATAGGGATCGTTCCACCAGTTCGAGTAGCCGAACGGCGAGTAGTAGGGCGAGTAGTAGAAGTAGTACGGCGAGTACGGGCGATAGGCGTAGAACGGATCGTAGGCGTAGTACGGGTCGTACGCAGAAGGCGGGTCGTAAGAGTACGAGGGCGGTCTCGTCGAGCGTCGAACCGAGGCCGCCGTTGCTCGCCTCGTCTGCGCCCGTCCACGGAATGGACGATCGATCGCCACGTGACCAGGGAACGACATCGCGACCATCACGTCAACCACGCCGCCTGGCACGCCGGACGCGTCGAGGGCCTTGAGCGTGCGGCTGTTCAGATCGAAGCGCGAACCGGTTTCATAGAGTGCGGCTTCTACCGCGGGCGCCGAGACTTTCCCGGACGCATCGACGACTTCTTCGAGTGTCATCACCGTTGGACCTGCCGGTCGCGCCAAGGCGGCCGCCGCGCGTCTCTGGAGGCCCGCCGGCAAGATCACTCCCTGCGGGAGGCGTTCGGTTCGTTGGTAGCGGCGGACGCGCACCTGGGCGTCCTGATCGGTGCCAACGGCCTGGATATCGACCCACGTCGGCCCAGCGGCCATGAGCGTGACCGCTGACACCGCCCGTGCGGGCTGGCCGGTGCACGTGATGTCGGCCCGTGTGAAGAGCTGGCGCCCCGTGAGCGACCATTCGTTCATCTGACTGCCGCTGCATTCCGGTTCGCTCACCGGCCGGCTGGCTCCATCGGCCACGATCGTCTGCTGCAGGACAGATTGGCCTCCAACGTACGTCGCCATGCCGACGCCACGATTCCCGGGCGCCGGAAGCACGCAGACGACCACGTCTTCCGAGTTCGTGGCGGCTCGATCACGCGACCCACGATCGTCCTGGACAAGATGCCAGCATCCCAGCCAAGGCGCCCACCGCGCGTCGCCGAGCGCCGTGTCTTGTGCACGCGCCGGCGCGGCTGCCGCCAGAAGCACGATCGCGATCGTCAACAAGGAGGTCGGCATCATGGTTTTCTCCTGCACCCGTCAAAAAAGGTAACTGATTCCGGCTGTCAGCTTGAACCCAGTCAGATCGATCGGCTTGAAGCTGGCGAAGTCGGGGCCCAGTTCAGCCCGTGCCCACAAGTATCGGCCTTCTCCGGTGAGAAACAACCGCCGCGAGAGCTTTACGTCGACTCCCGCGAAGACGTGCGCGCTCGGGGCCCAGCCGGTCGACCGAAATGTGTCGCTGAACACCGACAGGTCGAGGAAATCGACGAAATCGCCGGTCTGCTGGAATTCGTACCACAGGGCTCCTGCCCCGGCTCCGACGTATGGGGTGGCGGCACTGGGAACCCAGGCGATAGTGCCGATGTCACGGCCGCGCGGCGTCAGCGCGAGCTTCAGGCTGGCGCTCAGGTTTGCCTGGCGAAGGCGGGTCGCCTGCGTGATCGGTAGCCGATCATTGTCGACCAGATCCCGGTACTCGGAGCGCACGGTCCCGCCGCCGAACTCCACACCGAAGACCGCCTCGGTCCGCGACGCGACGGCGATACCGACGTCCAGCGCGAGTGTCGGGGCATCGAAATCGTTCGGTTCGACGGTGAGCTGCTCCTGAACGAAGGTGAACAGGTCGCTGCCTTCCCGCTCGAACAGCCAACCCCCCCGAACACTGACTGACCCCTGCGGGCGTTCGAAGAGAAAATCAGGATCACCCTGAGGCTGCGCTCCGGCGACACCGACTCCAGACAGGCTGGCGATCAGCAGCAGCGCGAGGAGGCCGCCGGAGGCTGGGAAACGGGACATGTATCCTGCATCTGCAAATTCGCAGCCAACGCGCCCAGTTCCGTGATGTATCGATTTTCGGGTGTAAACGGGGCTGGCCCCCTGGCAAACGTCCGAGATGGAGGAACCGGAGTCCTCCCGCGGGGCCACCTGACGGTAGGCGCAAGGGAGCCCCATCGCATCACCGCAAAGCGAGCCGATCCTCGAGCCTCGTCAGCGAGGAGTGTTGATCAGCAGTGGCGAATCGAGTCGCACGCGCAGAACGGAACCCCGTGGGAGCTCGACCTGTCTCCCTTCGGTGGCCGCGATCGTGCCGCCGGCGCCGATCAGCACACCCGCCAGCGTCCCCTTCAAGCCACCGCCGAGGATGCCCCCGATGATCGCGCCGACGGCGGCACCGGTCCCGATACGGCCGGCTTCCCCCCGGAGACCGTCACCCTCGATCGCCTGGATCACCGTCCCGCGCGCGGCATACACCTGGCTGGCCACCGTCACCTGATCGAAGCTGACCGTCATTCTGGCCGTGCGATTGGTGCGCGTGGCTGGCTCGACATCCGTGACCACGCCGCGCATCACCGACCCGGCCGGCATGGCCGTACGTCCACCCACATTCACGTCGATCAACGTCGTGGCCTCGAAGCGATCCTCCACGCGCGCGTCGCCGGAGTTCAGGCCGCCGACAAGCCTGACATCGATCTCCGTCCCCGCCTGAATCTCCAGGGCAACGACGCCGGCACCGTCGACGGCAACAGCCGGCACCGCAGCCGGCTGGGCTGCGGCCACGATCTGGCTCCGGGCGCGCGTCCGCAGATCCTCGATCCGGTCTCGCACGTCCGCGTACTCCGCGCGAGCCACGGTCTCCTCGCGGCGGAGCTTGACCTTCAGGTAAATGACATCCTCGCGCAACCGATCGAGCTCCGACTGCAGATCGTCTGCGCGTACGGCATCCCGACCGCGAAGCTCCAGCACGTCCGCGAGCGCCTGAAACGCGTTGTCCTGAAGCCGCTGGATGTCGGCCGGCGTCACAGCCGCGTACTGCGCCGCAGCCGAGGCCGCGAGTCCGATCGCAAGCACGAGCGCCAGCATGGCCTGACGGATACGAAGCATCAATCGTCCTCCACCACGGGCCACTAGTTCCGCCACGGCATCAGGTTCTCGATCCAGCTGACGCGCGTCAAGTCGTTGTAGATCACCGTGACCATCAGCGTCATGAGCAGGACGAACCCGACCAGCAGCATCTTTTCCTTGACGGCCATGCTGAAGTCGCGGCGGGCGACCCCTTCAAGCGCGATGATCAGGATGTGTCCGCCATCGAGCACCGGAATCGGCAGCAGATTCAGCAGCCCGAGGTTGAGGCTGATCGATGCCATCAGCGAAAAGAGCGCGATCCAGCCTGCCTCGGCTGACTCACCCGATAACTGGGCGATCGCGACCGGCCCCATCAACTGGCGCGGCGATACTTCTCCGATGAACAAGCCGCCCAGCGTCTGGAAGATCAACCCGCTGAACTCGATGTTGCGCTCGACACTCAGCACCAGCGCTTCGAACGGGCCGGGCGTGAACGACCGCGTGGGTTCGGTGACATAGATCCCGAGCATGCCACGGTCACCGCGCTGTTCCGGTGTTGCCCTGAGAATCTGCTCCCGACCCTCTCGCTGAATCGTGAGCGCGATCTCCCGATCGCCATTTGCCGAGATCGTCTCGACAAGCTGCGTGCGCGTGACCATGCGCTCGCCATTCACCGCCAGCACCACGTCACCGGCCATCAACCCCGCGCGCTCCGCCGGCTCGCCGGCAATGACCGACGCCACGATGGGATTGATGTCCGGCATCACGCCGATGCTGCCAATCTCGTAGCGCGTCTCTGGCACGGGCCGCACGGTCACCGACTGCGTCTGCCCCGCGCGCCGCAGCGTCAGCGCCACATCACGATCAGGGCGGGTCCCCACGGCGATGTACAGATCCTCCCAGGTATCGACCGCGTTGCCCGCCACGTCGAGGATCAGGTCGCCTCGCTGAATCCCGGCCTGCTCCGCGGGCGAACCGGACTCAACAGCCCCGACCATCGGCGGTTGGTCCTGGTACACGGGTACTTCGGCGCCCTGCGCGAGCACGACCGCCATCACCACAACAGCGAGCACGATATTCATGACCGGTCCCATGATCAGGACCTGGAATCGCTCCCACTTGGTCTTGGACATGAACTCGTCGGAGCTGCCGGTCCGCGGGTCGTCCGGCGACTCTCCCGCCATCTTCACGTAGCCGCCAAGCGGGATGGCGCTGACGCAGTACTCCGTGTCACCGCGGCGGAACTTCAGGATCTTCGGGCCGAACCCGAGCGAGAACGTCAGGACACGCACGCCGAGCCGACGCGCGGCGAGGAAATGGCCGAGCTCGTGCACAAAGACGAGCACGCCCAGCACGAACAGAAATGAAAGCAGCGTAGTCACGTGCGCGATTACCCCTTCACCAGGCCCCAAGACTCAGATCGTCAATTCTAACTCGTGGGCCACGCGCGATGCGCGTCCGCGCGCCCACCGGTCGGCGTTCCGGACCGCTTCCAATGTCGAGGCCGGCTCCGCGGTATGCGCGTCCATGGTTTCCTGTATGACGCGCGAAATCATCATAAAGCCGAGTTTACGGTCCAGGAAGGCGCCGACAGCCACCTCGTTAGCCGCATTGAGCACCACCGGGAAGGTCTGACCGTCGCGGAGGGCGCGATACGCCTGGCCGAGGCAGGGGAAGCGATCGAAGGCAGGCGCGAAGAACTCAAGGTGCCCCGCCGCCGTCAGATCCAGGGACGGCAGCGAGCCGTCCCACCGGTCTGGATACGAGCAGGCGTACTGAATCGGCAGGCGCATATCGGTGACGCCAAGCTGCGCGATCACCGAGCCGTCGATCAACTCCACCAGCGAGTGGACGATCGACTGCGGATGCACGACCACGTCAATCTGGTCGGCCAGGACGCCAAACAACCAGCGCGCCTCGATGACCTCCAG
Organism: Acidobacteriota bacterium; assembly: GCA_027622905.1. Classification (GTDB taxonomy): domain Bacteria; phylum Acidobacteriota; class Vicinamibacteria; order Vicinamibacterales; family UBA2999; genus JAQBVV01. The sequence goes on along the minus strand of JAQBVV010000018.1, from coordinate 3,691 downwards.
ACCCTTGTTCATCATCGTCGCCGAGTCGATCGTGATCTTCCGGCCCATCTGCCAGGTCGGATGCTGCAGCGCCGCCTCCGGATCCACGTCATCGAGCGAACCAGGCGCGTGGTCGCGAAACGGGCCGCCCGACGCCGTCAGCACGAGACGGCGCACCTCCGAAAGCGGCCGCTGGTGCAAGCACTGGTGGATGGCATTGTGCTCGCTATCAACCGGCAGGATCGCGACGCCACGCCGGCGCGCGGCCTCTGTCACCAGTTCGCCGGCCATGACGAGCACCTCCTTGTTGGCAAGCGCGATCGTCTTGCCGGCCTCGATCGCCGCCAGTACGGCTTCGAGGCCGGCGGTTCCGGCCGACGCACAGATGACGATGTCGACTGACGGATGCGTGGCGACGGCCACCAGACCATCGGTCCCGACGCCGGCCACGGCCGGCGCGTCAGCCCCGCACGCCGCTCGTAGCCGGTCGATACCGTCGCTGGAGGCCATGGCGACCACGTCGGGCGAGTACCGCGCCACCTGCTCGGCCAGCAGCGCGGCGTTCTCGCCCGCCGCCATGGACACCACCTTCAAGCGCGCAGGATGCGCGTCGACCACCGCGAGGGCACTGCAGCCGATCGACCCGGTCGAGCCAAGAATCGCGAGATGCTTCATATCAGCTCACCAGATACAGGTAGTAGGCGGGCACAGCAAACAGCAGGGCGTCGATACGATCCAGGATCCCGCCATGGCCTGGAATCAGGCCGGAGCTGTCCTTGACGCCCGCCGCTCGCTTCAACCGCGACTCGAAGAGGTCGCCGCAGATACCGAGCACGACGATCATCGCGCCGAGCAATGCCAGCGCACCCGGCTGCGCCCCCTGAAATACCCACCCGCCGGCCATCACCATAAAGATCGTCCCGACCACGAGCCCTCCGACTGCGCCCTCGATCGTCTTCTTCGGACTGATCGTCGGCGCGAGGGGACGGCGACCGAATCTTCTCCCGCTGTAGTACTGCGCCGAGTCGCTGACCACGATGCCCGCAATCACCAGCAGGGTGGCGATGCGGCCGCCCTCCTGCTGGATCGCTGCCAGCATCCCGAGCGGCATGCCGAGATACAACGGCGCCAGCAGGCGGGCGCGAACGCGCGCGACGGCGAACCGGCGCCACGCCACCTCGAACCCGGCCCACGCAACGCCAAGGACGAGCAGCGACAACGCACCAAGGGCAACAGGCTGTCCCTGGCCGCCGGGATCCGAAAACGACCAGCACACCAGCACGACCAGGATCAGGATCGGCACAGCCTCCAGACGGCGCCGATCGGGATCGACGATACCGAGGTATTCGTGCGCGCCCAGCGCGGCGACGAGGCAGGCGATCACCCGCAGGACGGGAAACGGCAGGAACAGGATGGCACCGAGCGCGGCCGCTGCCAGGGCGACCCCGCTCAAGAGCCGCGTCATTGCGCGCCGATGACCGCCGGCGCGGGAGTGATGCCGCCGTAGCGCCGCTCCCGCTTCTGATAGGCAAGCACGCCCTCGAGCAGGTGCTGACGGCGAAAATCAGGCCAGAGCGTCTCGGTCACATAGATCTCGGCGTAGGCGATCTGCCAGAGCAGATAGTTGCTGACGCGTAACTCGCCGCTGGTTCTGATGAGCAAGTCCGGGTCGGGTTGGCCGGCCGTGTAAAGAAATCCGGCGAACCGCTCCTCGTCCAGTTGCTCGGGACGGATACCCGACGCGATCGCCCGCTTCGCGGCATCGACAATCTCTGCTCTGCCGCCGTAGTTCAGCGCAATGTTGAAGAGCATGCCCTTGTTGTCGGCCGTCCGCTCTCTGGCGGCACCCAGCTCGTCCTGGATGTCGGGCGAGAGCTCCTCGATGCGTCCAATCACCTGGAAACGGATGTCGTTGGCCAGCAGCGTATTCAGTTCGGAGCGCAGATACCGTTTCAGCAGCCGCATCAGGACGCCGACTTCCGACGCCGGGCGTTTCCAGTTTTCGACGGAAAAGGCATACAAGGTCAGCACGCCGAGGCCAAGACGAGCCGCGGTCTCCACGGTGTCGCGCACGGCGTCGATGCCGGCGCGGTGACCCTCCACCCGGGGCAGATGGCGCTTGGCGGCCCAGCGGCCGTTGCCGTCCATGATGACGGCGATATGCGCCGGCAGCCTCTCGAAATCTACCTGCCGCGCGAGCGCCTCATCGGGGTGCCCGGCCGGAATCCATTCCAGGAGCTGCTCACGAGACACGTTCCATCTCCCGCTCTTGCAAGGACTCAATCATAGACCACCCGGACCAGGAAGAGCCCCTGCGGTGGCGCCGTGGCACCCGCCTGCGAGCGGCTGCCACCCGCCAGCAAGGCCGCGATCGATGCCGCCTGGCGCTGCCCTCGACCAACCTCGACCAGCGTGCCGACAATGGCGCGCACCATGTGCCGCAGAAAGCCGGTGCCGCAGACCTCGTAGGCGAGGAGCGGCATCACCGAGTCCTGCCAGCCTGAGACCGCGCGCTCGGCGATCACCGACCGGGTGATCGTGCGAACCGTACCTGTCACGTCGCTCCCGGCGCTCTGGAACGCGGCGAAGTCGTGGGTCCCGACCAACGCCTGCGACGCGACCTGCATGGCATCGATGTCGAGCGCCACCGGTACATGCCAGACGTAGGCCCGCTCGAATGGACTGACAATCGGGGAGGTCCGCAACTGGTAGCGGTACGTCTTGGAGCGTGCACTGAACCGCGCGTGAAAATCGGCCGCAACGTCCTGGATGTCGATCACCCGGACGTCCGCAGGCAGACGCGCGTTCAGCCCCCGGGCGATGGCTTCATGCGGATGCGCACATGTCATCTGCACGGTGGCGACCTGGGCGAGCGCGTGAACGCCCGCATCGGTCCGACCTGCGCCGTGCACCGACACCGGTGCCCCTTCGAAGTGTGCCAGCGCGTCCTCCAGGAGTCCCTGAATCGAAACGCCCGCGGCCTGCCGCTGCCACCCGACGAACCGGGTACCGTCATAGCTGATGGTGAGTTTGAGCGTGCGCCGTGGTGTGCCGCTCAGGCGCGTGACCCGGGCTTCACCACGGGCAGCCCCTTCAGGCACATCGGGCATACCTCGGGCTCATGCGTGGGAAGCGAGATGTCGGCCAGCGAGGAGAACGGCACGTCCAGGCTCTGCTGACCGCCGCTCCGGTCGACGATGGCGGCCGCGCCAACCACCTCCGCACCGGCAACCCGCGCCACCTCGACCGTCTCCCGCGTGGAGCCACCGGTCGTCACGACATCCTCGACCACAAGCACCTTCTCGCCAGGCGCAAACGCGAAGCCGCGGCGCAGCGTGAGACGGCCGTCCTGACGCTCGGCGAACATCGCGCGGACGCCGAGCGCCCGGGCCACCTCGTGACCGATGACGATGCCACCCAGCGCGGGCGACAACACCACCTGCGCGCCGAGGTCACGAACCTGACTGGCAATGCCGACACCGCAGGCCTCCGCCTCGCGGGGATGCTGGAGCACCAGCGCGCACTGCAGGAAACCGGCGCTATGGAGTCCGGACGTGAGCCGGAAGTGCCCCTCGAGCAGGGCTCCGACGCGACGAAAACGATCGAGCACGGCCGCAGAATCCTTGGAGGTCATAAGGACCGCCTAGTACCCCGACGCAGTGGTTTTGATGGGTTCACGCCGCGACCTGGGTACGACAGGCGGGCGACGGAT
>JAQBVV010000173.1 GCA_027622905.1 Acidobacteriota bacterium | reverse complement strand
GCTCCCTCTCGGCAGTGAGGGCGCCATTCTCTCAGGCTTCAGCTGGTCCGAAAAACACCAGGCACGTCACACAACCACGTGCTCTTCGATTACCGGTTCGGGCGGCCGACCAAGACCGCGCACGACGTTTTCCGTGAGAGGACCGGCGTGTGTCGCGATTTCGCCCACCTGTTCATCGCGCTGTGCCGCGCCATGAACATTCCCGCACGCTATGCCAGCGGCTATCTCAGCGACATCGGCGCCACAGCGGAAGGCGCGGGCGATTTCTGCGCATGGAGCGAGGTCTTCCTGGAAGGCCGCTGGTACCCTTTCGATGCCCGGCACAATACGCCGCGCATCGGGCGCGTGGTCATGGTGCATGGCCGCGATGCCGCAGACGCGGCAATGATGACCGGCTTCGGGGAATATCTGCTGACGCGCCTGAAAGTCTGGACCGACGAGGTCGACGATTTCTTATCGGAGCACGCGCTCACCGACTCGCTGAAAACCCGTCCACTCTCCGAGGCACTGGTACTGGATCAGTCTTCGGGCCGTTTGATCCTGTGAGCTGTCGCAGGCGCCTCGCGGCGCTGATCCAACGACGGCCTTCATCCGTTACGCGTTATCGCGTGCCGCCGGGCTCGTCGATGAAGGTCAGCCACGTTGCCGGCGGCTGCTGCGACACGCCGTCTTTGCTGTAGTCGCAGACGCCTTCGGGGAAGACCGCGCGCAGACCTGCCAACTGGGCGTCGGTCAACGGCTCTCCGTAGTCTGCCGGCTCGATCGGTTTGAGCTGGCACTTCATTTGATCCCCTGCGGCTCTGGCCCCGGCCACGCTGCGAGGGTTTCCGTACACCGGAAACACCTCCGCGCACGCGGCCGTGTCCGTGGATGCTTCCAGTTCCGCGTTGAAGCAGGAATCGGTTAAGCCCGCCGGCCGGTTGCGCGCCACCTTTTCGCGCGGCGTTCCCGGCGCCGCGTCGGCCACGATCGCCGCGAGCCACTCATCGAGGATCATCAGATTGTCGCTTTGCGCCTGGACGATGGAGGCGCCGGGTGCGTAGACGCGGGACACGTGGTTGTCGGCGTTGCCATTGTTGGCGATGATGCGGGCCCGTGTGATCGTCCCCGAGTAGGTGTCGTGCACGTTGCCGCCCGGGCCTTCGGTGTAGGGCCGCATGTCGATGATCGGAATCATGCTCAGGCCTTGCACCGTGTCGTTGATCCGGCCCGTCGTGTAGGCGAGACGCAGCGCATCCGGATCCGCCACGGTGCGTTCGGCGACGACATTGCCGTTGATGTCGTGGCCGCCGATCCGCATGTTCAGGTCGATGAACTGGGCGAAGCTGATGTCTTCCGCGTTCAGTGCGCCCAGGCCGTACTGGACGCCGACGTTATCGAACGGTCGGCGGGCGAAGCCCGTCTCCGGGTCCCGGCCGAAGACGTTGACCAGGCTGTCCTGCAGCGTGCAGCGGACGCCACGGGGGTTGCTCGCCGCGTCGAAACGCATCGCCGGTGGAATCGTGGTTGCATCGCAGTTGAGGTTGGCCGACACCGGGGCATAGCGAAGCTTGTTGTTGGTGCAGTAATCGAAGTGGCTATACCCGGAGACCGCCGTCTTCTCCGCCGTCCGCCACGGGACGGGCGTCAGCGTCATCGCCCGATCAAGCAGTTCGCAATCGGCCAGCGCGGTCATGACGGTCAGCGAGTCGGCGTAGCTGGCGGTCGGGACGATGCCGTCGAGCAAACCCGGATAGTTGTTGCCAATCAGGTGCTGCTGCATCGATCCGCCGGACCGGCCACTGCCCATCGTGTAGGCGGGTACGCCGAACTGCTCGATGAAGTGCTCCTTCACCATCATCATCGTTTCGGCCGACACCACATCGCTGCTGTGCGTGCCGAAGACATTCAGCGATGCCCCGACCAGGGCGTAGCCCTTCGCGATCGGAAAATCACCGAGTTGACTGTCCTCGAGGTTCTGGCGATTGCCGCGCAGTCCCCCGACGGTGCGTCCCTGGTGGTACCCAGCCTGGAGGCCGCCGCCGAACGAGTAGACAAGCCGGCTGTTCCAGCTTGACCCGGTCGACCATGGCGACGGGAGCGGCGTGCCAGGTTCGTGCAGGAACGCGATGGAATAGACCGCGCGATTGATGGTCCCCATCTCCCGGCGCACGATGTACGGAACGGTCTTGCCCTCGGTGGTCGTCGTCATCAGGATGCCGGCAGGACGAGGACCGTCGGGATCCAGCGGTCTGTACGGGCCAGGGTCGCCACCCTGAAAGCCGTTCGCATTGTCGCCCGCGGCCAGGTCCCCCTGATCGGTCGGCGAGGCCGCTGGGTCGGAGCGGTAGAAATACTCCACCGTCGTGTTCGCCGAGCAGTGGGCGTCGAGCGGAGCGCCCAGGCCATGGGACTCGGTCTCGCAGATAAAAGGCGTCTGCTGCGGGCTGTAGATGACGGGACCTGAAATCGGGTGATTGACGACAGCGAGCCGTGTCGTCCGATCTCCTATCGAGGCCTCGATCGTGTTGGACCCGTCGCGCAGGCCCGTGAGCAAGCCGACCACCGCGCCTGAGCCGGCGACAGACTTGAATGCCGATGTGACGTCTCGGCCGTCCAGCGTGACGCTGACGTCATCTGCGACGCCGCCCACCGCGAGGCTCGCCGGGCCGGCGATCTGGACCAGCACGTCACCGCCGCTGACCAGACCCGGCATTGCGGAGAGCGCCAGGATCTCGAGTGAGTCTCCGCCTGGCTGCTGCGCGTGGACCGAGGCCAGGCACAGTCCAGCGGTGAGAACGCCGATCGTGAATGCACGGTTCATAGGTGCGTCGATTATGGCCGAGGTCAACGTCGTGTCAAAACCCGGAACGCCAATTGGTGTCCGTACCCTACGCGACAGCTTTGGTCTTTCGCAGATGCGCGATTTCGTCGTCGGCGAATCCCCAGTCAGCCAGTACCTGGTCGGTGTGCTGTCCTGGAACGGCACTGGGCCCGGCGATGGCGCCAGGCGTCCGGCTGAATCGAGGACCGGGCGCGGGCTGGACCTGCCCCTGGTACTCGACGAACGTGCGGCGTGCCTGGTTGTGTGGATGCGCCGGTGCCTCGCGCATGCTGAGCACCGGGGCGAAGCAGACATCGGCTCCGTCCATGATCGCGCACCACTCGTCCCGGGTTCTGGACCGGAACAGCGTGGCGAGCCTGCCCTTGAGTGACGGCCACGCGGACCGGTCCATCTGCCGCGCAAAATCCGCATCGCCGTCGAGACCGGTCCGCCGAAGCAGCTCGGCATAGAACCGGGGTTCGATGGAGCCAACCGACACGTACTTTCCGTCGGACGTCTCGTACACCTCGTAGAAGTGCGCTCCGGTGTCGAGCATGTTGGTGCCACGCTCGTCGCGCCACGCGCCGCCGTCCAGCATCCCCCGCATCATCGTCATCAGCAGCGCGGCGCCGTCGATCATCGCTGCGTCAACCACCTGGCCTTTGCCCGACGCCGAACGTTCGACCAGCGCACACGCCACGCCGAAGGCCAGCAACATGCCGCCGCCGCCGAAATCGCCCACCAGGTTCAGGGGCGGCATGGGCGCGTCGCCCTGGCGTCCGATTGCCTCCAGAGCCCCCGCGATCGAGATGTAGTTGATGTCGTGACCCGCGGAGCGGGCGAGCGGTCCCTCCTGGCCGAACCCTGTCATGCGGCCGTACACCAGTCGCGGATTGCGCGCCAGACACAGCTCGGGACCGAGGCCCAGGCGTTCCATCACTCCGGGGCGGAACCCTTCCACCAGCCCATCGGACCCGTCCACCATGCGCAGTACCGCGGCCACACCGTCGGCGTGCTTGAGGTCCACCCCGATGCTGCGCCGTCCGCGATTGAGAATGTCCTGCGGTGGCTGTTCGGGATTGCTTGCGCGCACCGAACCTGCGCGGTCGATCCGCACGACCTCCGCGCCCATGTCGGACAACAACATGGCCGCAAAGGGGCCAGGCCCGATGCTAGCGATCTCCAGTATCTTCACGCCCGTCAAAGGGCCCATCCTCATACCTCCTCGACCAGTTGCCGCGCCTCGATTCGAATTGTCGCATTGCGACCGTCTCGCGGAGACCTTTGCTTCGGCCAGCTCCGGTCCCGTGGCGACCGCGCGCGGAGTCTGACGGTCGTCCGTAAACGATGGTCTACAATGCCGAGGAGCGACGGAGAGCGCCTCCGGGAGGCCGCGAAACGGGTCCCTTCGCAGCGGAGGAGATCGTATTCTGTGCGATTCATTTTTGGGAGGGATCGACTGATGAGGCATGCGTGTATCGGGAGCGTCTGCGTGGTGGTTGCGGCGGCGTGGTTCTCGGCAGTATCTGTGACCGCCCAGGGTGGCGGGCAGGCTGGCCCGGCAGCTACAGCGGTTGAGACGCCGCGGGATGCCAATGGACACCCGGTGCTGACCGGCGTCTGGGGCGGCGGAGGTGGGCGCGAAGCGGAGTCCGACGGCGCCGGAAACACCAGGCTTTCCTTCTTCGCCCGCAAGGGTACTGCCGTGAACTTCGAGCGCGACTCGGGAATCGGGCAGCGGGTGCGGCCGCGGGACGACCGACCGTGGTACCGGCCTGAGTTCTGGGATCGAGTGCAGTTCAACGATGTCCACGGGCACAACGTGCTCGCGCCGGATCCAACGTTCCAGTGCATGCCCGCCGGTGTACCGCGAATTGGCTTTCCCCGCGCGGTCGCGCAGGTGAACGAGCACACGCTCGCGTTCCTCTATGACCTGCATCAGCGGTTCGTCTACATCGACGGGCGCCCTCATCCTCCGGTGGAGGAATGGATCGGCACCTGGTTCGGTCACTCGGTCGGGCACTGGGAGGGCGACACGCTGGTGATTTCAACGGTCGACTTCAACGGGCAGGAGTGGATCGGCTGGCCCGGCTGGTATACCAGCCCGGACAAGGAAGTGATCGAGCGGATCACGCGGGTAGGCAATACCGTCCGGTGGGAAGCGACCGTGCACGACCCCTCGATGTTCCTGAAGCCGTACGTGGCACGCCCGATCGTCAGGGAGTTCAATGCGGATCCGATGGTGGAGATCCCGGAGCCGCTTCCGTGCCTGGAGCGCGATCTACAGAACATGCACACCAGGGAGCGCGGCTAGGTCCGTCCCCGACGCACGCGTCTCGGCAGGCACGAGGAGAACATCCCATGAGAGACGTTGTGATCGTCAACGGCGCCCGCACGCCCATCGGGCGCTTTGGCGGTGCGTTCAAGAACATGCGTGGTTCCGATCTGGGAGCCATCGCGATCAGGGGAGCGCTGGCCAGATCCGGCGTGGCGCCGGAGATGGTCGACGAAGTCATTCTCGGCACCGTGCTCCAGGCGGCCGAGACGGGGTACACCGCCCGGAGGGCGATGCTTGCCGCCGGCATTCCCGCCAGCGTGCCGGCCATGACGGTCAATCGCGCCTGCTCCTCGGGGCTGGAGTCGATCAACCTCGCCGTGCAATCGATCATGACGGGCGAGTCGGAGATCGTGGTCGCGGGGGGCGCCGAAAGCATGAGCCAGGCGCCGTATCTGATGACCGGACATCGGTTCGACGGGCCCCGGCTCGGCGACGTCACGATGACTGACGGCCTCGTGATGGGGCTCACGTGCCCGATCCACGACTACCACATGGGCGTGACGGCCGAGAACGTTGCCGAGCGGTTCGACGTGAGCCGGGCGTCGCAGGACGAGCTGGCTGCAGAAAGTCACGCGCGCGCCGTGGCTGCCCAGGAAGCCGGTTACTTCGACGCCCAGATCGCGCCGATCAGCGTCTCGCAGCGTCGCGGCGACCCCGTGATCGTGACGCGGGACGAACATCCTCGCGCCGGCACGACGGTCGAGGGCCTGGCAAAGCTGCCGACCGTGTTCAAGAAGAACGGTACGGTGACGGCCGGTAATTCGGCGGGGCTCAACGACGCCGCCGCCGCCGTCGTCGTGATGTCGGCCGAGAAGGCCCGGGAACTCGGGCTGACCCCGCGCCTGCGATGGGTGGCTCGCGGCGTGTCCGGGGTGGACCCGTCAGTCATGGGCATCGGCCCCGTGCCGTCGACCCGCAAGGTCCTGCAGAAGACGGGTATGACGCTGAACGACATCGATCAGATCGAGCTCAACGAGGCCTTTGCTGCGCAGGCGCTGTACGTGATCCGCGAGCTGGGCATGGACATCGAGAAGACGAACGTGAACGGCAGCGGAATCTCGCTCGGCCATGCCATCGGTGCCACGGGCGCCATCATGGTCGTGAAGCTGATGGAGGAGCTGGCGCGGCGGGATCAGCAACGCGGTCTGGTGACGATGTGCGTGGGCGGCGGCCAGGGCGTCTCGACGATTTTTGAGCGGATGAGCTAAGGACCCGGGCAGGAATAAGTTGATCATCGTGGGCGTCGAGGCGCCCACCCGGCAAGGCGCGAAG
>JAQBVV010000172.1 GCA_027622905.1 Acidobacteriota bacterium | reverse complement strand
CGCGGCAGTACAAGCGCAATCTGACAGACCGTGGTTCAGCGAGAATGAACCTGACAAAGTAGTGCTAAGGCTTCCGACTCCGCACTCCGCCGAATCGAAAAACGCTCTGGCCGAGCCGGCTGACGCACCCCGAATCCAGGCGGCGACCCGGTTGTGCGGCGAATCAGGAGGCATGGCCTCTGACACGATTTCGCGCCTCGCACGTCAGGCGTTATGCTGCGGACTGTGCTGGCTCAGCCGAGACACTTGGCCCCACCACACGTATTCGATTCGCAGTTGAATCGCTTTCAAGGGAGGTCGCTCATGGTACGGCACGTCCACGTCGTAGGTCTGGTCTTCGTCGCCAGCGTCTTGTTCGGTTGTGCCGGCAGCGAACCGCCAGACGAACCCGCCACCGTGGCGACTGCCCCGGAGGGCCAGCCGGGGACAGGCCTCGGCGTCTACACACTCGACCAGCACCCGCTCTATGACGGCCGGTTCGTCGTCACCGGGAGTCGGGTCTATCAGGTCGGCACGCTGGCAGATGCATCTCCATGGGACCACATGGGTGACGACGGCACGAACCTCCGTCCGGTCAACGGCACGATCGAGATCGACGTGGACGAACGCGCCAACACGGGCACCTTCAGGGCCGATCTCATGCTGCCAGAAGGCCGCTACGTCGTCGAGCTCGAGCGGTTCGAGGAGTTCTCGCCGTGCCAGGACGGCGGCATCGCCGCGTGGTTATTCGAACACGGCGATTCCGGGTGCGGGGACATGAACTGGCCGAAGAGCATCCTCTACGTGGCGGGTTGGGGATGGGGCCGCGCGACCCTTGATGGCGAGCCGCTTCGCTCCGACGGCCAGATCCACTTCATGGTGACGCAGGGTATGCGGGACCGGGAGACGCTCGCGGTCCATCAGGATCGGACTGGCGCCACCGGCGCCGGTGCGGTCAATCCCGCGGCGGTCCAGGTGGACTTCTATATACGCAGCCCAGAGACCAACGACGCAAATCACCCGAACCGGGAGATGTTCGACCACTTCTTCGCGATGGAGACGACCTGGCGCTAGAGCGTTTTTCGATTCGGTTGAGAGCGAAAAACGCGGGAAGGCGCTTTTCGAAAAGGCCTGGCCCCTGCAAGAAGCGCCAGACCGAGACGAAAAGCGCTCTAGCGACCGGCGGACACGCCCCACAACCAGGTCCGTTCACGTGCCGCAGAACGTCTCCTGGACGACCTCCTCGGGTCTCGGTGGCGCCTCGAGATCTGCGTAGTCCGACTGCTCGGCGTACGGCGCAGCCAGCGCCTCGACCAGCCGGTGGAACGGCGCAAAGTCGCCTGCATAACCGCGCTGGATGGCATGCTCGACGCGATGATTCCGCGGGATCAGGATCGGATTCGCGGCACGCATGTCGGCAAGATGCGCGGCGGGATCCGCTGCGTGGCGCCAGGCCGCGAACCACGTGTTGAACGCCTCACTGCTACGGCACATCGTCGCGATCGTCTCGGAGGCTTCACCGGCAGCAACGCGCGTGAGTTGGCGAAAGAACAACGTGAAATCCGCCTCTTCCGCCGCCAGCAGATCCAGGCATTCCTGAATCAGTTCCGCTGGCGCCTCCGCTGGCAGTCCCAGCTTGGCGCGAAACCGGGCTGTCGCCTGGACACCGAATCGCGCCGGATACCCGGACAGTACCGCTTCGGCTTGCCCCTTCGCGGTCTCCACGTCGTCTGACAGCAACGGCAGCAACGTCTCGGCAAAACGGGTGAGATTCCAGAGTCCGATGTCGGGCTGATTGCCATAGGCATAACGCGCACCCCGGTCGATCGAACTGAAGACGCACCGCGGATGGAAGACATCCATGAACGCGCACGGGCCGTAATCGATCGTCTCGCCGGAAATCGCCATGTTGTCCGTGTTCATGACGCCATGAATGAAGCCAACGGACATCCACTGCGCGATCAGATCCGCCTGCGCCGCAACGACCGACTCGAGCAACGCCAGATGCGGGTTTGCCATCTCGGAGGCCTGCGGATAGTGCCTGGCGATCACGTGATCGGCCAGGAGCCGGATTCCGTCGATATCGTTGCGCGCAAGGAAGTACTGAAACGTCCCGACCCGGATGTGACTGGCGGCAACGCGGGTGAACACGCCACCGGCGAGGGGGCCCTCCTGCCGCGGCACGAGCTCCCCGGTCGCCACCGCTGCAAGCGCCCGGGTCGTGGGCACCCCGAGCGCGGCCATCGCTTCGCTGATGACGTACTCACGCAGCACCGGTCCGAGGGCCGCCTTACCGTCGCCACCGCGGGAAAACGGCGTGCGCCCTGACCCCTTCAGCTGGAGGTCGTAACGCGCACCGGAAGGGTCGACCACTTCGCCGATCAGGATCGCCCGGCCATCACCAAGTTGCGGTACGAATCCGCCGAACTGATGGCCCGCGTACGCCTGCGCGATCGGCTCGGCGCCATCCGGTGTGGTGTTGCCGGCGAGCATCGCCTCGCCTTCGGCCGATGTCAGCCAGTCACCGTCGATCCGCAGTGTCGCCGCGAGCGCTGGGTTGAGACGAATGAGTGCGGGGGCAGGAACGCGGGCCGGCGACTGCCGTGTGAAGAAACGCTCCGGCAGCCTCGCGTAGGTGTTATCGAACGGAATCATCGCCAGGGCGGGGCCATACAGCGACTGCGGGCAACAGGGGTCCGACGCGACGATCGGCTCACGCGTGCGCGTCGGAAGGCGCACCCGCTGCCGCAGATGCCGCGCGTACGTCGTTGACAACCTCGGTGACGTCGGTGTCGGTCAGCACCTTGCGATCGTCAGCAATCGCCATCAGCGCGCGATAGACATCGCGGAGTTCCCCGGCCTCGACATCCAATCCCAGGTCGGTGCAACGTTGCTGCACCGCATGGCGCCCCGAGTGCTTGCCGAGCACCATGGGGTTCCACGGGGCGCCCACATCCTCCGCCCGCATGATCTCGTAGGTGCGGCGATCCTTCAGCATCCCGTCCTGGTGAATACCCGCCTCGTGCGCAAAGGCATTGCGACCGACGATCGCCTTGTTGGCTTGCACGCGCTCCCCCGTCAGCCGCGTCAGCAGCGCGCTGGACTCGAAGATCTGTTTGTGGACGATATTCACGGTATAGGGCATGCGATCGCGTCGCACGTGCATCGCCATCGCGATCTCTTCGAGGGCGGCATTGCCAGCCCGTTCACCGATGCCATTGACGGTGCACTCGACCTGCCGCACACCGCCCTGCACAGCCGCGAGTGAATTGGCGACGGCCAGGCCGAGGTCATCATGGCAATGCGCGCTGAACACCGCCTTGTCGGCGTTCGGCACACGCTCACGAATCGTGACGAAAAAGTCGCGCAACTCGTCAGGCGTACTGAAACCCACGGTGTCGGGCAGATTGATCGTGGTCGCACCGGCGGCGATCACTCCCTCGACGACGCGACAGAGGAAGTCCACGTCGCTGCGCGTGGCGTCCTCGGCCGAAAACTGCACGTCGTCGGTTTTCTGCCGGGCATACCACACCGACTCGACGGCCCGCTCCAGGCACTCTTCGCGCGTCAGGCGCAGTTTCGCCTGCAAGTGCAAGTCCGATGTCGCGATGAACGTGTGAATGCGTCCCCGCTCCGCCGGCTCAAGAGCCCAGGCGACCCGGTCGAGATCGGCCTGATGGCACCGCGCCAGCCCGGCAATGATCGGACGCCGGATCTCCGTGGCGATGAGCCGAACCGCTTCGGCGTCCGCCGGCGAGGCGATCGGAAAACCCGCCTCGATGATGTCGACGCCCAACGCGTCGATCTGGCGAGCCAGCTGGAGCTTCTCGTCGGTCCGCAGCGAGAACCCAGGCGCCTGTTCTCCGTCGCGCAACGTCGTGTCGAAAATCAGTATCTGCTGCTGGTCCATGTGGTGCTCCCCGACCAGTAGACGCGACAGGGCATGATAATGTCAAAATGATAATTATTCTATTTTGATTAGATATGCTTATAATCATGCCCTCCGGGAAACACGGCGAGACAAGCTCGCTACGCGGGATTGCTGAGTTTTTTTCCGATGGCCGCCGGTCACCGAGCCGAGTGGCCCTGGAACACCGGAGTAAAACATGGAGTTGAGCGAACTACGTGTCTTTCTGACAGTCGCCGTCGAGCGAAGCTTTTCCAGGGCAGCCCTCAAGCTGCATCGAACCCAGCCGGCGGTCAGTCAGGCTGTGCGGCGACTGGAAGAGGGCATCGGCGAGCGCCTGTTCGACCGTGCCACCAAAGACGCCACGCTGACCGACGCCGGGCGTCTGGTGCGGGACTACGCCGAGCGGCTCCTGCACCTCTCGGAAGAAGCGGAAACGGCCGTCAAGGACCTCCGGGACCTGCGGCGCGGCCGGGTGCTGCTCGGCGCGAACGAAGCCTCGGTGCACGCCGCCTTACCGCTCATCCAGCTCTTTCGGGCCGCCCATCCCCTGGTCCACGTCGACGTGCGCCGGGTGCCGGCCCGCCAGATCGGTGCCGAGGTTGCCCAGGGGAGTCTCGACTTTGGCGTCGTGACGTTCCAGCCGGCCGAACCTCGTCTGGGCGCCATCGCGCTGGGCCAGGACGAACTCGTCATGCTCGTCCACCCCGATCACGCACTCGCCCAGATGCGGAAAGTGACGCTGTCGGAGTGCGCCCGGCAAACCGTCATCGCGCACAACGACCCCTCGCACATGCGCGACCACGTACTGCGCCTGTTCGAGCAGCACCATATTCCGGCAAAGATCCTGGTGTCGCTGCCCAGTCTCGAAGGGATCAAACGCGCGGTGGCGATGCAGATGGGCGTCGCGCTGCTGCCCAGACGCTGTGCGGAATCAGAGATTGCCCGGGGTGAGCTGGTCGCACTGGTGATGCCGGATATCCGGCTGCGCCGGCAGGTGCGCCTGGTCTACCGCAAGATGACGAAGCGCTCGCACGCGTCAGCCGCGTTCCTCACTGTCGTGGAAGGTTGGCGCGAGAGCCGCAAGCCGAACGGCCGGCGCAAGGCGGACACGCCGCGTTAGAGCGCTTTTCGTTTCGGTCTGAGCTTCTCGCAGGGGCCAGGCCTTTTCGAAAAGCGCTTTCCCGCGTTTTTTTGGTCTCCACCGAATCGAAAAACGCTCTAGGCAGACCAGTCCCCGACATAGGGAAGCCTCGCGGACGCGGCATCCACCTCTTCGTACCGCTCGAGCAGGAGGCTGGTGGTATCCCAGGCGCCAGTGATCAGCGCGTCCCTGGCATAGGCCGGCACATCGATGGCACAGCTGACATCGCCCACGGTACATGTGCCCGCGCCCAGATCGAGCCGCAGCACAGCGTCAGGGTGCGCCTCGACCCGTTGCATCAGCATCTGCACCATCTCGGGCGTCGCGGTCACGCACGGGAGACCGATGATCAGGGCATTGCCGAAGAAGATCTCGGAGAACGATTCGCCAATCACGGCGCGAATCCCTGCTCGACGCAATCCCTGCGGCGCATGCTCACGCGACGACCCGCAGCCGAAATTGCGGTTGACGAGCAGCAACGATGCGCCGGCAAAGCGCGGATCGTCAAACGGATGCACGGCGGCCTGCGCCCGATCGCCGGCGGCGGACCCGGTGCGCTCGTCTTCGAAGAGATGCTGTTCAAGCCCGTCGAAGGTCACCGCGCGCAAGAACCGCGCGGGCATGATGCGATCGGTGTCGATATCGTTGCCGCGCATCGGCAACGCGGTACCCTCGACAGTCGTGATGCGCTGGGGTTCGGTCACGCCATCCTCCGCACGTCGGTCACTTCGCCTGCCAACGCCGCCGCGGCCACCATCGCCGGGCTCATCAAGAGCGTGCGCCCCGTGGGACTCCCCTGGCGGCCCTTGAAGTTTCTGTTCGACGAGGCCGCGCACACCTGGTTCCCCTCCAGCTTGTCCGGGTTCATCCCCAGGCACATCGAGCAGCCCGCTTCGCGCCATTCGAATCCTGCAGCCCGGAACACCTCATCCAGCCCCTCCTGCTCGGCGGCGCGCTTCACCGCGACCGAGCCGGGAACCACCAGCGCCTTCACGTGCGGCGCCACGTGATGACCGCGAACCACCCGGGCGGCTTCACGGAGGTCCGACAGGCGGGAGTTGGTGCACGAACCGATGAACGCCACATCGACGCGGAGCCCCGCGATCGGCTGTCCCCCCTCGATGCCCATGAAGTCGAGCGCCTCGGCGACCGCGTCCCCGCCGTCGGTGTCCCCACCGGATGGGATCCGGCCATCGACGGCGACTGACTGTCCAGGATTCACGCCCCATGTCACGACGGGCGCCAGCTCCTCGGCACGCATCACGACCGTATCGTCGTACTGCGCATCGGCATCAGACGCCATGGACGACCACCAGGCGCACGCCCGCTCGAACGCCTCATCCGCCGGCGCGAACGGCCGCCCCTTGAGATAGTCGAAGGTGGTCTGATCGGGGTTCACGTACCCGACCCGCGCTCCGCCTTCGATCGA
>JAQBVV010000171.1 GCA_027622905.1 Acidobacteriota bacterium | reverse complement strand
CGACGACCGAGAATATCGAGAATATTCGAGGAAGGAGCAACGCCGCCAGACGGGATGCCCCGCCCGGAACATGTCAGCGAACTTCTGAGAGGGGACACTAGCAGAGGACCGAGTCTGCGTGCACGGTGGCGGCCACCAAGGTCGAGGCTCACCCTATAATCAGCCAGTCTGGAACATCCATATTGCGGGGCCTGAATCTCCGGCAGAGGGGGGAGCGTCGTGGAGTCATGAAGGGCACGGTGCTATGCGGGGCGATGCTGGCAGCGTTCATCGCGCTGGCGAGCGTGGCGTGCGGGCAATCGCCGGATGCGGTCGTGGACGTGCCGCGGAGCGTCCCAACGTTTCGGCCGGATCCGGACTGGCCGCAGCTGCCGGTGCAGTGGAGGTTAGGCGAGGTCTCGAGCATCGGCATCGATGCGGACGACAACGCGTGGTTCCTGCACCGTCCGTGGACGCTTCCGCCCGACGAGGCTGCCATGGCCGCGCCGCATGTCGTGGCGTTCGACAGCGGCGGGACGTTTCTCGACGCGTGGGGCGGTCCCGGTGACGACTACCAGTGGCCGCAGCGGGAGCATGGACTCCAGATCGATCATCAGGGGTTCGTCTGGATCGGCGGACACAACTGTCCCACGCTCAATGAACCTGGCCTCGAGCCGATTGCGGATGACCAGCTCCTGAAATTCACCCGGAGCGGGGAGTTCGTCATGCAGATCGGGCACAGCGACGCCAGCACCGGAAATGCGGACACGGCGAACCTGCACGAGCCGGCAGACGCGGTTGTCCATGCGCCCACGAATGAGCTCTTCGTTGCGGATGGGTACGGCAACCACCGCATAGCGGTGTTCGACGCCGATACCGGGGCCTTCAAGCGCATGTGGGGCGCGTTCGGCAACGTGCCAGAGGACGACGACCGTTGCCCCTATCTCTTCCTCGACTCGGTGCCCGACGGACCCGGGCCAGCGCAGTTCGGCATCGTGCACGCCATCCGCATATCGCGCGATGGGATGGTCTATGTGGCCGACCGTGAGAACAGGCGGGTGCAGGTGTTCGCGGTGGACGGCGAGTATGTCGACCAGGTCGTGTGGCAGGACGCGCCGTTCGCGCGAAACCTCGCGCTGTCGGCCGACGCCGAGCAGCAGTTCCTCTACGTCGGCGGAGGCGACGGCATCATGGTGCTCGATCGTCGGAGCCTCGATGTGTTGACGACCATTGAGACGACGGTCGGCACCGGGCATCACATTCAGACCGACTCGCAGGGCAACCTCTACATCGCCGCAGCGGGAGCGGGATTCGAGCGGCTCATCTTGACAGGCGTCTCGCCCGTGGCGGTGGAGTAGCCTGGAACACACGGCCGTCGAGGCTGTGAGAACGCGAGGGAATGCACCAGTGGCGTATACACGTATCGATGTCGCGAAGGCGCGTGAATTGATCGACAAGAGCCATGCTGCCGTTATTGACGTACGAGACCCTGCGTCGTACGAGGCGGGGCATATCCCGGGGGCGGAGGCCGTCAACGATTCGAACGTTCAGGCATTCGTGCAGGCGGCCGACCGTTCCCGGCCGCTGATCGTCTGTTGCTATCACGGCAACATGAGTCAAGGTGCGGCGGACTACTTCCACCAGCACGGATTCGCCGAGACCTACAGTCTGGACGGTGGGTACGAAGCGTGGCAGGCCGCTGCGGTCGGTGACGCGCCCCCGGAGGGATAGACGTCGACCTGTCGTCCGGCGCGCGAGGCGCCTCGCGGGATCGGAAACCTGTTTCTGTGTTACAAGTCGCGTGGTCACTCGCTACGGACTGGCGGGTATCGAAAAGGAGAACCATGGTGCCGCGCTGGTTCGCGAGGTTGTTTGTCGTGGTGACGGCGTGCTCCGTGCTCCTGCCGCCGCCCGTGGTCGGGCAGACATCGGCGACGGCGCCATACGCTCCCCCCCTGACGGCAGATGGGCATCCGGACCTGCAGGGCGTCTGGCAGGTACTCAATACCGCGGCATGGGATCTCGAGGATCACGGCGCCAGCCTCGGCGTACCGGCCGGGCGTGGTGTCGTGGACGGGGGGCGAATCCCGTATCTGCCGTCCGCGCTCGCACGGAAACAGGAGCACGCCGAGGGGCGCGCGAGGCTCGATCCTGAAGCGAAGTGCTTCCTCCCGGGCGTGCCGCGCATCACCTACATGCCCCATCCGTTTCAGATCGTGCAGCAAGCCGACAAGGTGTCCATCCTGTACGAGTACCAGCACGCCGTTCGCTACATCTATCTGAACGGGAACCCGCATCCCGAGGGGCCGATCGAGTGGTGGATGGGAGATTCGCGCGGGCGCTGGGAAGGGAACACGCTGGTTGTCGATGTGATCCACTTCAACGATCTGACCTGGTTCGATCGGGCGGGGAACTATCACAGTAGCGCGTTACACGTGATCGAACGCTACACTCCGACCGGACCCGATCATCTGCTCTACGAGGCGACGATCGAGGACCCGCAGGTGTTCTCGGAGCCCTGGACGATCAGCATGCCGCTCTACCGGCGCCAGGAAACGCACAGCGATCTGTTCGAATACCAGTGCCACGCGTACCTGCTCGAACAGGAGTGGAACAATCCCGAGTCGACGTTCTTCACTCAGCCTGAGTAAGGTATGAACAAACGGAGGTGTCACGTGAGCCATCCACGACATGTCGGCGCTACGGTGCTGATGGGCGCCATCGCGGTCGTCCTGCTGGCACCAGGATCCGCGTCTGCGCAAGCGTTCTGGCCGGAGGATACGCCGAAGCTCCCGATGGCCAGGAGCTGGATCGCAGAAAAGGCGGAACTCCCCCCCTACACGCCGCCCCGGACACCGGACGGCCAGCCTGATATTCAAGGGTTCTGGAACGGCGCGGGTGGCGACGGGACCAGCGTCCTCGAAGACCACGGATACATCGACCCGACGACACCAGCGCAGGAGAGCTTCGTCTCGGCCCCACCGGACGGGAAGGTGCCCTACACGCCGTGGGCGCTCGCCAGGCGCAACGAGATTCTCGCCGGATTGGGAAGAGGATGGCCCGGCGAGTCTGGCGATCATCTCTACGCCCCTCCCGGCGCGTTCTGTCTCTTCGCCGTGCCGGGGATCTCATTCGACCCTCAGGAGATCGTGCAGAAGCCTGGCGCGGTGATCATGTTCAACGACGAAGGCTATCGCGTCATCCGCACCGACGGGCGTCCCGCCCTTGCCGCCAACGTCAAGCTCTGGTACGGGGACTCCCGTGGTCACTGGGACGGCAATACGCTGGTCGTCGAGGTGACCAACCTGAACGGGCGCGCATGGTTCGACAGCACCGGACAGTTCTATAGCGAGAACACCCGGGCGGTCGAGCGGTGGACGCTGGTCGACGCCGATACGATCGACTACGAGGTCACGATAGAGGATCCGACGATCTACACGAGGCCGTGGACGATGAACTTCCCGAAACGGCGGGCCGGGACCGGTGCGAGCGGGCCGAGGGGCAGCACGGCCGTGCGTCGCGCGCTGTCAACGTTGCCCCCGGTCGCCGACCCCTACGCGAACGAGCACTGGGAGACGGCGTGCTACGAGGGCAACGCCGAGACGGTCGAGGGTATCCGGTCCGCCGGCTTCCAGTGGTTCAGCGGGGTGAGGCCCCCGAACTGACGCGACGTTCCTGACGTCCACCGTAGTCTGCGAACCACCCGTCACGAGCCGGCCTACTCGTCGTCGTCGTCCTCCGTGATCGGCGTCGCCGGGTCGGCGTTGAAGAGCAGAATATCCGTCTGTCCATCCGTGCCGTCCAGGTAGCTCAGCGTCTGTTCGAGTTCGACCGTCGGGCGCGCTCTCGGTTCCCCGACGCGCTTGTCGAGATCGACGAAATGGCTGAATCGTTCCTGGCAGATACCGAACAACTCGGGCGGCGGCGTCCCCGCCGCGTCCAGCATGGCCGGACTGACTTCGAGCTGCCACGTGATGTGCTGGTGCGCCAGCAGGTCAGGCGCGCCACGCAGGACATGTGCCTCCCACCCCTGGGTGTCGACCTTCACGTATGCCACGTGAAGAGGGTCGATCGACATTCGCGCAACCCAGTCATCGAGCCGCCAGGACGCCACATCAATTCCGGGTAGATCGGCCGAGTCAGGGACGAGTCGGTGGCCGCCGGCGTACTTCGCATGCTGCAGGCGTGCGCGCCCGGAGACGGAACCGATCGCAGCCAGGTCCGGGAGGACCAGTCCGCGCAGTCCATTGTCAACGACGTTGCGCACCAGCGCGGCGTAATTCAGGGGGTCTGGTTCGGCGCAATACGCACGCACCACATCCCCCAGGATCACGCGCGGGATGGACATCCGGCCGGTATTGGCGCCGATGTCCAGCATGACGAGGCCCTGCGAGAACTCGCGCGTCTGCGTGATATTGCGGTATGGAAAGCGCAGCTGCTTGGCGATGAAGCGCTCCCGGGCTGCGCCGGTGATCGACGACTGCACCGGCACCCACCAGACGAGTCCCTGCACCGCGGCCTTGACGAGTTCCGGATTCTGCTCGTCGGCGGCCACCAGGGCCTGCCCGTAGTCGGGCGCACGCTCCTGGAGGCGCGCGTCTTCCCGAGGCGCGTCGGCGGCGGCGGCGCGCGCCTGGAGCGTGCGCGCGCGCAACGGCAGCAGGGCGCGCACGATCGCCGGACTCAGGATCCGGCGCCGACGGGCGCCGAGTACGCGCTTCATCTTTTCGTGCTCGGCCTTGGTCTTGATGCGAAAGGCCTTGGACGTGGTCTCCAGCTTGTCGATGCGGCGTCGCAGGCGGCGTATGTGGGCACCTCCCGTCAACGTGTCGACCAGGCGCTGCAGCATCGCCGGAAGGGCGACCAGCGGGCCTCGCGGTTTCGTCCTTGCTTCTTCGTTGTCTGACGTCATGCAGTCCGAGCGGATCATAGCAGCACGATCCCGCACGATCGGCGGGTGGCGAGGGCTTCCCGTACCGTCCGCGCCGACGGGGGGCTAGCGATCGGAGCGCGTCGTGGCCCTCGTTGCGGGCATTGCGGCGGCGAGGCCCACCAGCCACCGCACCGGCCGGGTCTCGTCGGACGACGGGGCGTTCACGAGGTCACCACGAGGCCGAGCACGACGATCCACCCCCACCAGTGCACGCGCGCGCGAAGAGCGGAGGGCAATCAGGAAGTCCCTGGCAGGGGAATCAGCGACGCGAGGCAGACCACGCCGGAGAATTGCAGCCACGCGCGCGTCTCCGCGGTGGCCAGGTCCCATTGTCCGGCGAAAAACCAGACCACGAGCACGAGGATGGGACCGAGGAACATCACAGCGGCAG
The DNA here is from genome assembly GCA_027622905.1 of Acidobacteriota bacterium. Taxonomy (GTDB): domain Bacteria; phylum Acidobacteriota; class Vicinamibacteria; order Vicinamibacterales; family UBA2999; genus JAQBVV01. Next base: position 1,167 of record JAQBVV010000171.1, on the reverse strand, counting down.
CGTCGCAGATTCGGCCTGCTCTTCGCCTGTCGGGGGCCTCTGGGGCGTCGGACGCACCCAGGCCAGTCCGAGGAATCCGGCAACGGCGAGGATCTGCGCGAGGGTCATCGAGGCCGCTCGCAGCACGGCCACGGTATCCGGCACATAGTCAACGCGCACCTGACGTTGGTCGACCCCGACGAGCGCCACGAGTCCGCCGACGTTGTGCACCTGACCGGACGAGGCATGCCAGGCCGAATCGTACGCGACCGGAAGCACCAGTGCGTGACCGTCTACGACTGACACGTCGGCCAGTCGGATCATGACCCTGGTCCCCACGATGCTCAACGAGGTGCCAGAGAGTGGAACCAATGCGGGCAGCAATACAGATCCAGCAGACAACGCCGCCTCGCGGCCCACCCGATCCGACACGTTGGCCACAGGGACACCTCTGACCATGTCATCCCACGCCTTGGCTACTGCCAGATCGAACCGGTTGTCCACCTGTAGGTCGGAAAGCCGGGCCCATGGGCCGCACCTCACGCCGGACGGCATCACGAGATATCGCAGTCGCAGGAACCGGACCACCGCGCTCGTGATTCAGCAGATCTCGAGCCAGCGCCGTCTGGCCGAGAGCGATCGGCTGAACGCCCGCATCCTCCACGACGAACTTCCAGCCAACGTCCGCCTTCGACACCACGTTGCACTTCGTGACAACCCGCCACAGCGCTTTGTAGATGGGCGTTGGATCGTAGCGATAGTGGTCGGGAAAGGCACGCCGGAGTGCGTCGGTCGCTCGCCGCGCGTGGTAGTGCGGGATGCGTGCATCCATGTGATGGGCTACATGGGTACTCCCGATCCGATGATGGAGGAAGTCGAGCACCGGGCCGTAGGGGCGGTCGACCGACATGAACGCGCCTCGCACCCACGACCATTCGTCGTCGTCGAAATGCGGCACTTCGACATCGGTGTGCTGGAGCCAGGTGTAGAGGACCAGCCAGAAGTTCACGACGAGGTAGGGCCCCCCGTACAGCGCGAGCACGGGCGCGATCGATGCAGCGGCAGACGCCCACCACCCAAGCAGCGCGAGCACACTGACCACGCCGAGGGTCGAGACCCAGGCTTTGGTCCGCCACTGTCCTGGAAACAGCGCCGTGGAGAACGGCTTGGCCGGCCAGAAGTGGCTGG
>JAQBVV010000017.1 GCA_027622905.1 Acidobacteriota bacterium | reverse complement strand
ACCGAAAAACGCGGGAAAACGCTTTTCGAAAGGGCCTGGCCCCTGCGAGAAGCCCCAGACCGAAACGAAAAGCGCTCCAATCGGCAGAAACCGGCAGCGCTGTCCCTCCCCGACACGCGCGGGGGGGGAATCAGGAACTGAACTCGACGACGGCGGGCGCGGGGATCAGCCGCTTCTCCCAGGCCTCGTCGAGGAGGCGGGTGACGGCCGTCCGACCGCGGTCGCCGTACTCCAGGGTCAGCTCGTTGACGTACATCCCGACGAAACGATCCGCCTTGGCCCGGTCGAGTCCCCGACCGAACTGCAGGGCATAATCGAGCGCCTCCTGACGGTGCTCCAGCGCGTACGCGATGCTGCCATGCAGCATCCGCGACACTTCACGGATCGTGTCCGGCCCGAGATCGCGTCGGATCACGTTGCCCCCGAGAGGCAACGGCAGTCCACCCGTGCGCTCGGACCACCACTCACCCAGGTCGACGATCTTCTTGAGTCCCTCGTCCTGATACGTCAGTTGCCCCTCATGGATCAGCAGACCGGCTGCGACCTCACCCTCGCGAACCGCATCCTGGATCCGGTCAAACGGCATCATCACGCACGTGACGTCCGGGTCATAAATACGTAACGCCAGGTACGCCGTCGTCAGCTCGCCCGGGACAGCGATCGTGATGCCGTTGGTGGAGGAGGGGCCGTCGGTCCGCGCCACCACGACGGGCCCGTAGTCATCACCCATGCTGGAGCCGTGCGGGAGCAGCAGATACTTGTCCGTCAGCTGCGCATAGGCGCTGAACGACACTGCCGTGACTTCGTAGGTGCCCTCGAACGCGGCTCGATTGAGCGTTTCGATATCGGCCAGCAGGTGCGAGAACTCGATGTCGTCCGACGGCACCTTGCCGCTCGCGATGCCGTAATGCATGAAGGCATCGTCGGAATCAGGACTGTGCGCGACCGTGATCTTCATGATTCCTCCGCTTCCTGTCGCTCTTCGTACCACGCCATCTGGATCGCCTCCAACCTGGCTTCGTTCGACGCGCTTGGCTCATCGTCGAAGCCGTCGAGCTGGAGCACCTTCTCGCGCAGATCGGTGAACCGTACAGTCAACGGGTCAACGGACGGGAACTTCTCGAACAAGGCGATGCCGATATCCTCCGCGTCAACCCACGTCATGACTGCACCTCGGCCTCTTTCCGGGCCTTCTCCCTGTCGTCCGGCTGGCCGAGCTGGATCGCACCGCCTTCCTGAACGTAGTTGCGCGTATACATCGGAAATTCGACGACGACGTCCCCTTTGACGACGGCCTGGCACCCGAGTCTCGAACGCGTCGTGAGTTCCCACGCGGTGTCGAGGCGATCGGCTTCGTCGTCTTCCATCTCGCTGAGATTCTCCATGCCCTCCCGGACGATCAGGTGACACGTCGTGCAGGCGCAACTACCGCCGCAGGCATGCTCCAGATGCACACCGGCGTCCATGGCGAGGTCGAGAAACGACTCCGGCAGACCGTGCTCGTGATACTCCAGCTTGCCGTGTTCGAACTCCACAGTTCGCTCCGTCTTGTCTTGGAGGATGAAGGTGACTTTGGGCATCAGACGTCTCTTACATTCTTCCCCGCCAGGGCTTCGCGCACGCTGCGGTTCATCACGACCTCGGCCAGGTGGCGGGTCGCCTTGTTGAGCGCTTCGGTCGTCTGGAGTATGAGGTCGCGATCGGACCCCTCGAGCGCATGCTTCGCCGCTGACAGCGCCAGCGTGATCCGCTCCGGTTCCCCGGACTCGAGCGCGTCCGCGGCCAGTTGATCGAAATCCGGCCGGCAGAGCGATTTCTCGGTCGCATGAATCACCGTCTCGGCTTCGTTGCGCGCCTCGATGAGCAGACGCGCCTCGATGTCCGTCTCCGCATGCTCGAACGACTCGATGAGCATCCGCTCCACTTCCTCGTCGGTGAGCCCATACGCCGGCTTGACTTCGATCGTCTGCTCGATCGACGTCCGCAGCTCCTTCGCGCTCACGCTGAGGATGCCGTTGGCGTCAATCTGAAACTGCACCTCGATACGCGGCATGCCGGCGGGCATGGGCGGAATGCCACGAAGGCGGAAACGCGCCAGGGACCGGCAATCGGTGACCAGTTCCCGCTCGCCCTGGAGCACGTGCACATCGACGGCCGTCTGGTTGTCGGCATACGACGTGAACATCTCCCGTCCACTCGCGGGAATCGTCGAATTCCGCAAGATGATCTTCGACATGACCCCTCCCATCGTCTCGATGCCGAGCGAGAGGGGCGTCACGTCGAGGAGGAGCATTTCACGGCGACCGCTGACAAGAATGTCCGCCTGCACGGCCGCGCCCAGCGCCACGACCTCGTCGGGATTCAGCTCCGAATGCGGTTGCCGTCCAAAGAGTTCGTGCACCAGCCGGCGCACAAGCGGGATGCGCGTCGAGCCGCCGACGAGTATGACTTCCTCGATATCGCTCGGCCCGAGCTCCGCGTCGGCCAGCGCCTGGCGGCACGGTTCCAGCGTGCGCTCGATCAGCGGCAAGATCGTGCGCTCGAAATCGGTGCGCGTCATGCGCTGCCGGTACCCCGCCGGCGCTCCCGCCATCGGCTCGAGTCGGAGCTCGGTCTCCTCCTCGCTGGACAGATCCCGCTTCGCCTGGATCGCGGCCTTGCGAACCGCCTGGATCAGCTCGTCGTTGCTGTCGTCGCCCGCGGCGCCGCCGATTTTCCGCCTCACCTCTGCCGTCAGCAGCGCGTCGATGTCATCACCCCCGAGGTGCGTGTCGCCATTGGTGGACAGGACCTGAAACACGCCATCCTCGACCTTCAGGATCGACACGTCGAACGTGCCACCCCCGAAGTCGTACACGGCAATCGTGCCCCTGTCGCGCGACGCCATGCCGTAGGCGAGCGACGCGGCGGTCGGCTCGTTGATGATCCGCAACACGTCGAGGCCCGCAAGCCGTCCTGCATCGCGCGTCGCCGTGCGCTGCGCGTCATTGAAGTAGGCCGGTACGGTGATGACGGCCCGGTCGACCTCGAAGTCGAACTCGCCCTGTTCCCGGAAGTGCTCCTCGGCGCGGCGCTTCAACTCCCGCAGCACAAACGCGGATATCTCGGGCGGGGTGAACTCCTGCCCGGCGACCGAGATCCGCACAACCCCGCCAGGGTCGCCGCCGACACCGAATGGCAGAAGCCCGGACGCCTCCTGGACGTCCTCGACACCCTGCCCCATGAACCGCTTGACCGAGTACACGGTGCGGCCAGGCGCCGACAGTAAGCGCCGCTGTGCCTCGCGGCCGACAATGATCGTCCCGTCGTCGTCGATCGACACGATCGACGGCACCAGCGCGTCGCCGGCGCCATCGCGGATCACCATCGGCGCGCCGTCCTTGACGTAGGCCACCAGGCTGTTTGTCGTACCGAGATCGATCCCGACAACTCTGCTCATGTTCTGCTCACGTCACACCCAGACCGGCCGCCTCACGATCGATCGCGGCGAGCAGGTTGTCGATGTACTTTCGCGCGAGCAGCTGCTCGCGCAACGCTGCCAGCGTCGCCGGCCGCTCGCCTGGGGCCGTGTCAGCCGTGGCGTCCCACCGGTCTCCAAGCTCCGTGATCAGGCGTTCGTGTTCATCACGCTTCCGCTCGATAGGCGCGCGTGCCGCGTCGAGCCGCACGCGGAGCCCTTCCGAGTCGCCGCCGGACACCCGAAGCTCCCGAATTTCGTCGAGCTCCTCGTTGAGCGCGAAGACTTCCTCGAGAAGCGCCGGTGGCACTTTCGCGCCCCCCTCATCCGAGGTCGCCGGAGGCAGCCCTTCCAGCGCAAGCAGATGCTCGATGCGCGCCGACGGATTCTTGAGCGTGCGATACGCATCGTTCAGATACGAGGATCGCTCCAGACTGGCGAGCCGCTCGGTGGGCGACGCGTTATAGAAGTAGTCGGGGTGGAACTGCCGACTCAGGTCACGGAAACGACGCTCGAGTTCGTGCAGATCGACGCCCAGACGCCGCGGAACACCCATGAACGAGAAGTAGTCGCCATGCCGGCCCAGCGCAAGAATCCGGCTGCATTGCTGGCAGAAATGCTTGTCAACGGGCGCGCCCGCGCCGCAATTGCGGCACTCGAGCATCGAGGCGGAGCGAACGGGTATTGGTTCAGGAGTCATGAATATGCGGGCGCTCCCCGCGGCGCGTCACGCGCCGAAGGAGCTGCCGCAGCCGCACGTCTGTTTCGCGTTCGGGTTGTGAAATACAAAACCCTGCGTGAGCAGCGCAGTGTCGTAGTCGAGTGTCGTGCCTTTGAGAAACAGCAGGCTCTTGCGGTCAACGAACAGTTTGGCGCCGTCCGGCCCTTCGAACACCTCGTCGCCGAGCCGCGGTTCCCGGTCCCACCCGAACGTATAGCTGAGTCCAGAGCATCCTCCGCCCTTGACGCCCACGCGGAGACCACCGTCGCTGATGCCCTGCTTGGCCATCAGCGACCGAATTTTCTTGGCCGCTGTCTCGCTGATCTCAATCATCCTCAACACCGCCCACGCTCCAGCGACCGGCACCCGCGCCAACGCTGGATCGTGGAAGTCGTCAGGCGCTCGGCTGGGCGTGTGCGCCAACCGCGTCGCCCGGCGTGTTCTCCTCGCGCTTCTTCTTGTAGTCGGCGATCGCCGCCTTGATCGCATCCTCAGCGAGCACCGAACAATGAATCTTGACCGGCGGGAGCGCCAGCTCGGTCACGATGTCCGTGTTCTTGATCGCCAGCGCCTGATCGACGGTCTTGCCCTTGAGCCACTCGGTCGCCAGGCTCGAGCTGGCAATCGCCGACCCGCAGCCGAACGTCTTGAACTTCGCATCGTCGATCACGCCGGTCTCCGGGTTGATCTGCACCTGGAGTTTCATCACGTCGCCACATTCCGGCGCGCCGACCAGGCCGGTACCCACATTCACGTCGTTCTTCGGCAACGATCCGACGTTACGCGGATGCTCGTAGTGGTCAATCACCTTGTCTGAGTAAGCCATCTGGTTCTCCTAGCCCTGAATCCTTAGTGGGCAATCCACTGCATCTTCGAAAGGTCGACGCCTTCCTTCACCATCTCGTACAACGGCGACATCTCGCGCAGGCGCCGCACGACGTCCGTGAGCTTGTCCACGACGTAGTCGACCTCGTCGTCCGTGCTCCACCGGCCAAGCCCAAACCGAATCGAGGAATGCGCCAGGTCGTCGCCCGCACCGAGCGCCTTCAGCACATACGACGGCTCCAGGCTCGCGGACGTGCAGGCGGAGCCGGATGAGACGGCCACATCGTTGATACCCATCAGCAACGACTCGCCCTCGACATACGCGAAGCTGATGTTCAGGTTATGCGGCAGACGGTGCTCCATCGAGCCGTTGATATAGATCTCGTCGAGGTTCTGATGAAACTTCTCGCTCAAGCGATCACGCAGAGCCATCAGGCGCGCCGTGTCCGCGGCCATGTCGGTCTGGCAGATCTCCGCGGCCTTTCCCAGACCCACGATCCCGGGAACGTTCAGCGTGCCTGAACGCATGCCGCGCTCGTGACCGCCACCGCTGATCTGTTCGGCGAGTAACACTCGCGGGTTCCGGCGGCGCACGTACAGCGCCCCGACGCCCTTCGGGCCGTACATCTTGTGTGCCGTCAGGGATACCAGGTCCGCCTTGACCTCGTTGACGTCGAACGGCACCTTGCCGACCGCCTGCACGGCGTCGGTATGAAACAGAATCCCCTTCTCCTTGGCGATCGCACCAATCTCGGCTACCGGCTGAAGCACGCCGATCTCGTTGTTGGCGGTCATGATCGTGATCAGGATCGTCTTGTCCGTGATCGCCGCGCGCAGCTCGTCGAGGTCGATGCGTCCGTCCTTCTGGACCGGCAGGTAGGTGACGCGCCCTCCCTGCTTCTCGAGCTTCTTGCACGTGTCAATGACCGCCTTGTGCTCGGTCACGCACGTGATCACGTGGTTGCCCTTCTCGCGGTACATCTCGGCAACGCCCTTGATGGCCAGATTGTTGGATTCGGTTGCGCCGCTGGTGAAAATGACCTCCTTCGGCTTGGCGCCGATCAGATCCGCTACCTGCTTGCGCCCCTTGTCCACCGCCTCTTCCGCCACCCACCCGAAGGCGTGATTGCGGCTCGCCGAATTGCCAAAGTTGTCCGTGAAGTAGGGCAGCATGGCCTCGAGTACCCGTGGATCCACGGGAGTCGTGGCGTGATAGTCCATGTAAATCGGTAGCTTCATCGTGTTATCACCGCGGCGGGCGCCGCCGGCGCCTGCACCGCATTACTCGTTGCCGCCATCTCGGCAATGGTTACCGTGTCCAACGTCGCTGCAATGCGCTCTCTGATCTGCCACAACGGATCGCGAATGCTGCACTTGCTGTACTGCTCACAGTCGTGGTTGTCCGTTGAACAGGCCGTCACCATGAACGGCCCGTCAATCGCCTGAATCACGTCGGCCACACTGATTGCCGCCGGCAGCCGGCTCAGCGTGTAGCCGCCCCGTGTCCCCTGCGTCGAATTCAGCAAGCCGGCTCGCACGAGCCGCTGCAGCACCTTCGCCATCAGCTCGAGCGGAATGTCGTACTGCTCGGCGATCTCCCGCGCGCTCGTCGACGAGGGTCCATCCGGCAGGGCCAGATGCCTCACGGCCATCAGCGCGTAGTCGGCCTTCTTGGATAATCGCAACATGCCTTACTCTCCGGGCTGAGGGTGCCCATGGCCATCCCGCACAAAACCCGACTTCAATTGTCGTATTTTATGCGGCATTGGCGAATTCCGTCAACATTGGTCGGCGTTCCACTGGGCGCCGCCGGGTGAGCGCCGCCGAAGGCGGGGCCAGCCAGCACTGGTACTGACAAGGCGGAGCCTCGCTAGAAAACTTGACCTCCGGAAATTCCAACCAGTTGAGTCAAGTTTTCTCGCCCCGCAGAGCGGGGCAAATAAATACTGCTTCTAGCGAGGCGGCGCCACATGCTCGGCGGTCTGAGGCGCCGCCTCGCTAGTACTTCGGCTGGCTCGGATCGACGGTGTCGATCCACTCGAGCACTCCGCCCCGCAGGTTCTTGATCTTCGTAAATCCGACCGAACGCAGATAGTCCACGGCCTTGGCGCTTCGGCCGCCCATCTTGCACATGACCACCATCTCGCGCTCCGGGTCCAGTTCCTGATAGCGCCTCGGCAATTCGCCGAGCGGAATCAGCGTCGATCCCTCCACGCGGTTGATCTGATACTCGTTCGGCTCCCGCACGTCCAGGATGACCACATCGTCGCCAGCGTCCATCCGTCGCTTCAACTCGACAGGCGTCGTGTCCCACTCGTTGGCGACCGCGCCTGCCGGCTGTGCCGCTGGCTCAGGCCGGATGCCGCAGAACTGCTCGTAGTCGATCAACTTGGTCACCGTCGGATTCGTGCCGCACACCGGGCATTCGGGATCCTTCCGCAACTTCAGCTCGCGGAACCGCATCTTCAGTGCGTCGTAAATCAAAAACCGACCGACGAGGGGCTCGCCGACGCCGAGCATCAGCTTGATGGTCTCCGTCGCCTGGATCACCCCGATGATGCCCGGCAACACACCGAACACGCCGCCCTCCGCGCAACTGGGCACGAGCCCTGGCGGCGGTGGTTCGGGATAGAGGCAGCGATAGCAGGGGCCGCCCTTGACGCCAAACACCGACGCCTGGCCCTCGAATCGAAAGATGCTGCCGTACGCATTGGGCTTGCCGCTGATGACGCACGCGTCGTTCACCAGATACCGCGTCGGGAAGTTGTCCGTGCCGTCAAGAATCACGTCGTAGGGCGCGAACAGATCCAGCGCGTTCTCCGACGACAGGAGCGTTTCGTACGTATCAACCTCGACATGCGGATTGAGCGCACGCAAGCGATCCTTGGCCGACTCCAGCTTCGAGCGGCCGACGTCCGGCGTCCCGTGCAGCAGCTGCCTCTGCAGGTTGCTGAAGTCCACGACGTCGAAATCGACGATGCCGATGCGCCCGACGCCGGCAGCCGCCAGGTACATCGCCGCAGGAGACCCGAGCCCTCCGGCACCGATGCAGAGCACGCTGGAGGCTTTCAGCTTCCGCTGCCCATCCATGCCAACCTCCGGCATGATCAGGTGGCGGCTGTATCGCTGAATTTCCTCCTGCGACAGCTCGGGGAGCGACTCCGCGCCCTTGCCCGCCGTAGCTTCCGCGGAGGCGGGCGCCGCGGTCACCGGCGCCCCGCCGGCCACCGACGGCACGATGCTGAGTTCGTCGCCAGGCTTGACCGGCGTCGCCTCGCGCTCCAGGTACCGGATGTCTTCGTCGTTCAAATACACGTTGACGAAGTTCCGCAGTCGGCCGTCATCGGCATAGAGGTGCTTCTTGAGTCCGTCGTGACGCGTGGTCAGATCGGTGAGCAGCTCACCAACGGTGTTGCCAGTGACCTCAACTGACTCCTTCTTGTCAGTGAAGGGGCGAAGAGGAGTCGGGATGTGAATCGTGTTCGGCATTGGTCAGGTCTTCCTGGTCGAAAGCGGAACGGTCGTCCTTCAGACGCCACGACGTCATGTCTTCAGGAGCGCCCCCGCGGACTGAAACGATGATGTACGAAAAATACGGCCATGCGTGATCGAGGTCGTACTGCGACGGTCGCGCCGGATGATCTGGGTGCGAGTGATAAAACCCGAGCAGTTCAGCCCCGCCGTCGGCGGCCCGGCGCTCGGCATCACGGTAATCGTCCGGCCGCACGCGAAACCGCCGCCGGGGACCCTCTTCGGTCATATTCGGCAACGCGTACGTGTCGGTGACCACGCCGTCCCGCCCGATCAGCGCCCCGCAGCACTCATCAGGATACGTCTCCGCGCCATGTGCCCGGATGGCGCCGTCGACGCCCGGTCGAAGTGTCAACGTCGTCACTGACGGCCTCCGTCTGCCGACTCGTCCCAGAAACGCTCCGACAGGTACTTCTCGCCGCCATCACAGAACACCACGACGATGACCGCATCGGACGCCTCTCGCGCCACGCGTAGCGCACCGGCCAGATTCGCCCCGCTCGAAATTCCGACGAACAGCCCCTGGTGGGCAAGCTCGCGCGTCAGCTCGAACGCCTCCTCGGTGCCTACGCCTATATCCTCGTCGGCCAGCGTCGGATCGTAGATTCCTGGCACGATCGCGGTTTCCATGTGCTTCAACCCCTCCAGTCCGTGGAGCGGCGAATCAGGCTGAACAGAAATCAGACGAATCGAGGCCTTGAACTCGCGCAGCCGGCGGCCCGTGCCGACGAACGTGCCGCTGGTGCCCAGCCCAGCCACGAAGTGGGTCACCCGTCCGTTCGTCTGCTCGAAGACTTCCGGCGCCGTCGTGTCGTAGTGCGATCGCCAGTTGCCGTCATTGTTGTACTGATCGGGATAGAAGTACACGCTGGGTTCCGCTTCGTACATGGCCTTGGCCCGAACGATCGCACCATCCGATCCCTCCATCGGATCGGTAAATACGACATCCGCGCCGAACGCGCGGAGAATACGTTTGCGTTCCGGCGTGACATTGCTCGGCACGCACAGGCGCACGCGGTGCCCTCGCGCGGCGCCGATCATCGCGTAGGCAATTCCGGTATTGCCCGACGTCGCATCCAGCAGGATCGTGTCGCGCGTCAGCGCGCCCGACTGCTCTCCCTCGAGAATCATCCTGGCGGCCGGCCGGTCTTTCACCGATCCGCCGGGGTTCCTCCACTCGGCCTTCGCCCACAACTCGACGTTGCGAAGGCCTGTCTCGAAACTCGACAGCCTGATGAGCGGCGTACTGCCGATCAGATCGACGATGGACGGGGAGGCTCGGGGGAGCCCAAGGGTAACGGCTGACATATCCGACTGTTCCAGTCCGATTTTACACAACTCCGGCGGGTGAACTCCACCACGTCGCGACCACGGCACGCCACGGGTGCTCTCGACAGAGTGTCGAACTCATTCGAGCTGCCCTCCTTGTGCGTCACGAAACTGGACCTCACCCAGATCCAACGCCAGGAGATCCGCCTCGATGGCGCTTCGGTCGCCTACCGCGATGACCACCAGGTCGCGGAGCACCAGATACCGTCGGGCAACGTCGAGCGCCTGCACGGCGGTCACCGCATTCACCTGGCCGGCGTACCGGGCGTAGTAGTCGAGACCAAGGTCGTAGACGAAGATGTTCGAAAAACTGTTGGCCGCATCCAGACTCGTTTCAAACGCGCCGGGCAACGAGTTGACCATCGCGTCCTTGGCCTTCTGCAGTTCCTCCGCGGTCATCGGCGCGGCCACCATCCCCGCAACCTCGCTGAGTACTTCGGTGACCGACAGGGCGGTGGCGTCCGTGCGAACCCCAGCCGCGGCAACGAACGGCCCGGCCCCGCGACGAAACACAAAAGCCGAGTACGCCCCGTAACTGTATCCGTGCTCCTCACGCAGGTTCATGTTGATGCGGCTGGAAAAGAGCCCGCCCAGCGCCATGTTCATCACCTGCAGCGCACGGAAATCCGGCGAGGACCGAGCCGCACCGATACCAGCAAGCCGCAGTTGCGTTTGCGGCGCGCCGGGTTTGTCCACGATGATCACGCGCGCCGTGGTGGTCTTTGGGGCCCCAAGCGTGACCGGCGCTTGTGCCTCGCCCTCCCAGGTACCGAAAGCCTTGTCGGCCAGTACGCGAAGTTCGGCCATCGAGATATCACCCGCGACAACCAGCGCGGCGTTGCCGGGCACGAAGTGGCGCTGCCAGAACGCGACCATGTCGTCGCGCGTCAGTCCGCGCAGAGACGATTCGGTTCCGATCTCCGTGTAGCCGTAGGGGTGACGAGGGCCGTACAGCGCGGAGGCCATGACCTCGGCAGCCACCTGGCCAGGGTTGTCACGCCCCTGGACGAGGTCGCCAAGACGGCTCGTGCGCTGCCGCTCCACCTCCGCTGCTGGAAACGATGGCCGGAGCACGACGTCGGCCATCAGGCCCAGCGTGGCCTCGAAGTTCTTCAGCAGCGACCGCGAACGGACCGTCGTCGCGTCCATGGTGCTGCCTGTCGTCAGCGTCGCGCCAAGGCCGGCCACTTCGTCCGCGATCTCCAGTGGGCCGCGCGTGGTCGTCCCTTCATCGAGCATTTCGCCCACGAAGCTGGCCAGACCAACCTTGTCGAGGGGGTTCGCGTCGCTGCCGGTTCTGATCACGAGATTGGCGGCGACCATCGGTACACCGCCCCGCTCGTTGAGCAGGAGCGTGAGTCCGTTGGGCAGCGTGACCGACTCAGGGGTTGCCAGCTCGACGAGTCTCGCGGGGCCGGGCTGCGGCATCTCGTAGCGCCAGGGCTCGTCGTCGTTGATTGACATGCCCTCGCCATCGGCCTCCGCCGCGGCGGCGAGCGGGGCCTCGGACGGCGATTGAGCGGGGCTCGGGCCCTGCGCTGCCTCCGGCTCCCCTGGCACCGCGTACAGCACGACCCTGCTGTTCGGCGTCAGGTACCGCCGCACGAACGCCTGCGCCGACGCTGGCGTGACAGCCCGATAGCGCTGGATATCCTTGTCGAGATAGTCCGGCGTCCCCAGATAGTGGTTGTACGAGTTCAGCCGGTCGGCCACGCCGCCGAACCCGCCCAGGCGCTCCAGTCCGCCGATGATCCTCGTCTCGATGGTATTGCGCGATCGCTGAACCTCACCGAGCGCAGGCGGCTCCATCCTCAGCGCGGCAATTTCTTCCTCGATCGCGCGCTCCAGTTCCTCGGCGGTGTGTCCGGGGCGCGCGGTCGCCTCGATCTGGAACACCGACCCGAGGGTGAGTGACTGCTGATACGCAGAGACGTCCTGTGCGATCTGTTTCTCGTACACGAGCGCCCGGTAGAGACGGCTCGACCGTCCCTGCCCGAGAATACTGCTCACAATGTCGGCATCGGCGTCGCCGGGCTCGAAGATGGGTGGCGACAACCATGCCATGTAGACCCGCGGAAGCTCCACGCGCGCGGTCACGACGCGCCGGCGCTCGGCCGCGATCGGCGGCGTCTCCACCTCGACGGCCGGGACGGCCGGACCACGCTTGAGCGTGCCGAAATACCTGTCCACCAGGGCCTTCGCCTCCGCAGGTGCGAAGTCTCCGACGATGGCGAGACTGGCGTTGTTCGGCGCGTAGAACTGACGGAAGAAACGGTTCACGTCCTCCAGCTTCACTGCCTGGATGTCCTCGTGCGATCCGATGACGTCACCGTAGTAGGGATGCCCCTCGGGAAACAGCGTCTGCACGAGTGCTTCCTGGGCAAGTCCGTACGGGCGATTCTCGACGCTCTGGCGACGCTCGTTGCGCACGACATCCTGTTGGTTCGACAGTGCCGCCTGGTCAACCTTCTCGAGCAGGTAACCCATCCGGTCGGACTCGAGCCACAACGCCAGCTCGAGCTGGTTGGCCGGCACTGTCTCGAAGTAGTTGGTGCGATCCTGGCTCGTTGTCCCGTTGAGGTCGCTCGCACCCGCCGATTCCAGCAGACGGATGTGGGAATCCTCCGGCACATGCTTCGAACTCTGGAACATCATGTGCTCGAACAGATGGGCGAAGCCGGTACGCCCCGGCTCTTCGTTGACCGGGCCCACGTGATACCAGAGATTGACGGCCACCATGGGTAGTCGCCGGTTCTGGCTCAGGATCACCTCCAGGCCGTTGGGCAACGTGTATTTCTCGAACGCCAGGCGAGGAATATCAGTCATCGATGATGGCCCCTGCGCCCCCGGCGTCGTGACACTCACCATGGCAAGTGCTCCGGCGGCAACGACGGTGACGAGCAGACGGATCGATGCACGTCGAGACATGAATCACTCCTGGGCTAGAACATTGGAAAGACTGGCCCACAGATACCAGCAGGCCACGGATCGGTACGGGCGCCACGCTTCGCCGAGGCGTAACAGTCTGGTCGGCGACGGAGCGGCGCGAAGCCGATAGGCACGCTGCACGGCCTTGTTGATGCCGAGGTCGCCGACGGGCAGCACGTCGGGCCGATGCAGGCGGAACATGAGAAACATCTCGGCCGTCCATCGGCCGATGCCCTTGACCTGCGTCAGCGCCTCGATCACCGCCTCGTCGGGCATCGCATCGAGCGCGCCGAGCACCAGCGACCCATCGGTGACGTGCGCGCTGAGCGCTCTCAGATAGCTGATCTTCTGACCGCTGAGACCCGCGCCACGCAGTTGCACGTCCGATACCTCGGCAAGCGCCGCCGGGGCCGGCACGCCGCCAAGTAGCGCGTCGACCCGTGACGCGATCGTCGCGGCCGCCCGGGTCGACAACTGCTGCGAAATGATGGCGTGTACCAGAGCCTGGAACGGATCGGTCCGCCGCGAGGCCGCCAGGCCGCACGCTCCGTTGCGCCGGATCAGGTCGCGGAGGATCGGATCACGGCGAGCCAGCGTCCGACGAGCTGCAGCGTAATCGACGGGTTGACCGGTCACGGGAGACACGACTGGCTATTTTAGTGCTGCGAGGACTCCGATCGGACACGACGCGCGTGTGCGACGCGATTATTGTGTCCCGGCAACGATTCCCGCCGGAGCGTGACACAATGGCCCGCCGTGGAGATCTCTGTTGTCCGGAACCGATTGAACCGCGCCATCGAGGTGGCTCGGGAGCGCGCCCAGCAGCGCCGGCAGCGTTCGGCGGCCGCCGAGCGCGCGTACGAGAAGTTCCTCAAGGACGTGGCTACACCGGTGACCCGCCTCGTGGCCAACAGTCTCAAGGTCGAGAACTACCTGTTCACGGTGTTCACACCGAGCGGCGGGCTGCGGCTGGCGTCCGATCGCGGCCGCGACGACTACGTGGAGTTTGCGCTCGACACATCGACGGATCCGCCACAGGTCATCGGCCGCATCAGCCGATCCCGGGGCTCTCGCACGCTCGACGAGGAGCGACCGATCAAGCCCGGAGCCGAGGTCGATGACGTGTCGGAGGACGACGTGCTGACGTTCTTGCTCGATGTTCTCCAGCCCTGGCTGGAACGGTAGCCCGAGTAGCCCGAATAGCCCGAGTGGCCCCGGGCAAGGCGCTTCCGTCGAAGGGCCTCGACCTCGACACGCGAAAATCCGTGCCTTGACAATGGCCAGACCTCAACCATAATTGGCACCCAGCGGCGTCTTCTCGTTCCTTGGGGTTTGGGTCGAAATACGGTTGCCAGCTTGGGCGCCGAGGCGCCCGCCCGGCAAGGCGCGAGGAGCGCGCATGCCGGGCGCATGTAAGCGACGAGCAACGCGGCCCGGCCGGGGCCCCCGCCGTGCGGACTGTGCGCGGTGGGGTGGTGGCGGGATGTATCGGTGGTCAAGGCGGCAACCGTATTTCGACCCGAGCCCTTCGTCCGCACGATGTCTCGCGCCTGCGTGGCGCGGTTGGATTCACCGTAGATTCCGGATTGAAACTATGAGCGCAATCGTCCTCGCGGTAACCGGCATCGTCGCCGTGGCTCTGGGCTATCGGTTTTATTCGAAGTTCATGGCCGAGAAGATCTACAAACTCGATCCGAACTTCGAGACACCTTCCCACACGATGCGGGACGACGTGGACTTCATTCCCACGAACAGGGTCGTGTTGTGGGGCCACCACTTCACAGCCGTCGCTGGTGCGGCGCCGATCATCGGACCGGCCATCGCGGTCATCTGGGGATGGCTGCCCGCGTTTCTGTGGGTGATCTTCGGCACCATCTTCTTCGCGGGCGTTCATGACTTCGGCGCGATCTGGGCCAGCGTCCGAAATAAAGGTACGTCGGTCGGAGCGCTCACCGGCCAGGTGGTGGGTCCCCGGGCGCGCACCCTGTTCATGATCGTGATCTTTCTTCTGCTCCTGATGGTCAATGCCGTCTTCGCCGTGGCGATTTCCAACGCGCTGGTGGACACGCCCAGCGCCGTGATTCCGGTCTGGAGCGCCATCGCCGTCGCTGTCGTGATCGGCGTGCTGATCTACCGGGTGGGCGTCCCGATCCTGTGGCCAACCGTCGTCGGCACGATCATCCTGTATGCCGTCATCTATCTCGGCGAGATCGTGCCCGTGGAGTTGCCGGCGACCTTTCTCGGGCTTGCACCGGGCCCGCAGTGGATCCTGATCCTCTTTGTCTACGCCATGATTGCATCACTGCTGCCGGTCTGGCTCCTCCTCCAGCCGCGGGACTACATCAACGGCATCCAGCTCTTCATCGGTCTTGGACTCCTGTTCGGTGCGGTGTTCATCGCCAACCCCACGATCGTCGCGCCGATGCTCAACGCGAACGTGCCTGCGGGGACGCCTCCGATCTTTCCGCTGCTGTTCGTGACCGTCGCGTGTGGTGCGATCTCCGGGTTCCATGGTCTGGTCTCGTCCGGCACGACCTCGAAGCAGCTGGACAAGGAAACCGACGCCCGATTCGTCGGCTATCTGGGTTCGGCCGGCGAGGGTCTGCTTGCCCTTGTCGTCATCATCGCCGTGTCGGCCGGCTTCGCATCGCTGACCGAGTGGGAGGCGACCTACTCGTCCTTTGGCTCGACCGGTATCGGCACGTTCGTCGCCGGAGGCGCAAACATCATTTCGTCAGGCACAGGACTGTCGGTTGAGTTCGCGAGCACGCTGCTTGCCGTCATGGCCGTGTTGTTCGCCGGGACAACAATGGATGCCGGGGTCAGGCTCCAGCGCTACATCGTTCAGGAATGGGGCACGATCTACAACATTCCCACGCTGCAGAACGGTTACGTCGCGACGCTCCTGGCTGTGACGGCGTGCGTCGCGCTTGCGTTCGGGGCCGGTGGTGCCGACGGCCAGGGTGGCATGCTCATCTGGCCGCTGTTCGGCACCACGAATCAGCTCCTGGCAGGCCTGACCCTGCTGGTGGTCAGCGTCATGCTGGTCAAGCTGCGGAGACAGTACGTGTTCACGCTGGTGCCGATGGTGTTCGTCACGTCGATGTCGTTCCTTGCGGCGCTCTATCAGCTGTGGGATCTGATCGCGAGTGGTCAGTACATGCTCGCGGGGCTCGACCTCGTGATCGTGGTCGCGTCGATCTTCGTGCTCCTGGAATCCGCAGCCGCGTTCACCAGGGAAAGGCGGGCCGCAGACGCGTCCGCGGCGGCAGCGCCTGCGAGCTGAACGCATTGGCGTGGACTGACGTCAGACAGACGCTGCGCCGGGTGACCTATCTGGCCTCCGAGTTCTATAACGCTCCGTATCGAGGCGTGGTCGCACGCGCAAAGCGCGACGAGGACGACCTCTTCATGCTCCTCGTCTTCTCCGAGATGATGGGCATTCCAAACCCGGCGACCTACTACACGCTTGAACTGCAACCGATCCTGCTCGAGCGGTTCCATGCATGGCACACGCGCATGGGCATGGAGCATTCACCCCTCGACGACTTCAGATGCTGCTGACCGCAGACCGCCTGCTGCCGCGCCGTCGCGGCCGAGAGCGCTTTTCGGTCTCCACCGAATCGAAAAACGCTCTAGGCTTCCTCGCGCGGGGGCGATAGCCCGAGGTGCATCGCCTGCTCGACCGCCGCATCATCTTCGTCGGTGGGAAAGGTGGTGTCGGCAAGACCACGACTGCCGGCGCGCTGGCGCTGATGGCCGCCGATGCGGGCCGCGACACACTGCTGGTCTCGACCGATCCCGCGCATTCACTGGGCGATGTCTTCGATACACGGGTCGGCAATACCGAGACAGCGCTCAGCCCGCACCTGACAGGCCTGGAGATCGACCCGGAGGAAGAGGCCGAGCGTCATATCGACACCGTCAAGGCCGGCATGAAGTCCATGGTCGCGCCGAAGCTGTACGACGCCATCGACCGCCAGCTGGAACTGGCCCGCCACTCCCCTGGCACCATGGAGGCGGCCCTCCTCGAACGCATGGCCGACTTGATGGCCGACGCGAAACGTCGCTTCGATCTGTTGATCTTCGACACGGCGCCCTCCGGCCACACCATTCGCCTGCTGTCGTTGCCGGAAATGATGGCCGCCTGGAGTGATGGGATGCTCGGCTATCGCGACCGGTCGCGAAAACTCGGCACCCTCATGACAGCGCTCGGCAGGGATCAGGCGGCGGAAGACGAGTTCGGGATCCTCGGCGGCACCACCGACGCATCGGACGACACCAGGGACGGCCGCATCCACGACATCCTGCTGGCCCGGCGACGAAAATTTCATCGGGCGCGAGCGCTGCTGACCGACGCCAGCATCACCGCGTTCCTGCTCGTGATCAACGCGGAACGGCTGCCGATTCTCGAGAGCAGGAAAACGCTGGCCCTCCTCAGAACGTTCGACGTCCCGGTCGCAGGCATGATCGTGAATCGGCTGTTGCCACCAGACGCGGAGGGTGCGTTCCTCCGGGAGCGACGGCTCCAGGAACTCAAATACCGGGACGAGATCGACCGGACGTTCTCGGACCTTCCTCGGGTCTCTTTGGAGCTGCTGCCGCGCGATGTCCACGGAATGGACACGCTCCGCCAGATTGGCAGGGCTTTGGAGCCGCAACTGCATCTCCTGAGCACCGGCTAGCCCTGCCGATGCCGCGTGCCGGTGGGGGCTCCGCGTGCCCCCGTCCCCCGGCCATCCGGTGCCGAAAGCTGCCATAATCCACGTTCGTCACCATGTGCTGATCGCCTGTGGCCTCGCACCGGTCTCTCGCGACCCGGGATGACCTAGGAGAATGAGATGCTACGACGCGCTCTGCTGATGTTGGCTCTTCTCGGACTGGCGTCGCCGGTCATGGCGGAAACATGGACCATCGACCCCAATAACTCGGAAGCACTGTTTGTCGTCAGACACCGGGGTGTCAATTTCGTCCACGGCTTCTTCCACAAGATCACGGGCACGGTGGACTTCGATGCCGGGGACGTTCGCCGGTCGATGGTCGACGTCACCATCGACGTGTCGACGGTCGACACGGGCGTGGCCCCCCGCGATGAACACCTCCGGAGTGCCGATTTTTTCGAAGTCGAACGGTACCCGGTCATGACCTTCACGTCGAAGCGCGTCGAGCCGGCGTCCCCGGGCAGGTTCCGGCTCGTGGGTGACTTCACGTTGAAGGGTGTGACCAAAGAGATCGTGCTCGACATCACCCAGCCGGCCAGTCCGGTGTCGCTGAGAGAAGGGGTGTGGGTATCCGGGGCCAGCGCCACGACCACCATTAACCGACGGGACTTCGGAGTGTCCTATGGCGGATTCCTCGCGGGCGGCGTTCCCGACATCGGCGATCAGGTCGACATCACGATCAATCTGGAGTTACAGCGGACAACAGAGACGTCGGAATAGCCTGGGCCGTCGCCACAGCGGGATCAGAAACGCGCCGACATCCGAGCGTTCGGGGCGGTGCTCTACGAAATGCTGACGGCTTCTAGGACGCATTCGTGGGGGTCGAACGCACGCGTTGACAGCCCGACTGAACCTCACTCACACTGCCGGAACAGACAGTATCCAGAGCCCCCCAACGAAGACTGATGCTTGATCGTGTGTTGCAACACAAACTGCTCGCGTCGGTCGATCTCGACGACAGCGCACGCATGCACGTTCACGCCGAGATCCTCGAGCAGAAACCGATATTGAAAGAAGTGTTCACAGAGTTTCACACGACCATGCTGAGACTCGACCGCAAACATCTGGCTCAAACCGGCGGCATGAAGATCGAACTTGGAGCGGGCGTGTTTCCCATCAAGCGCACGTTTGACGATGTCTTGGCAACGGATGTGGTGGCGTCGCCGGACACGGACCTCGTGCTCGATGCGCTGGCGATGGATCTTCCTGACGAATCGGTTCACGCTCTCTACGGTCAAAACTGCTTTCACCACTTTCCCGACCCGGATCGGTTCTTCAAAGAGGCGCTGCGCGTGCTGAAACCGGGCGGCGGCGTTGTGCTCATTGACCCCTACCACGGTCCGTTGGCCAGCTTTGTGTACAGGCGCTTGTTCACCACCGAAACGTTCGTCAAGGATGCGGACAACTGGCAAACCGACATGGCAGGGCCCATGGTCGGCGCCAATCAAGCTTTGAGCTACGTCGTCTTTGTCAGGGGAAGAGACGAGTTCGACCGGCGCCACGGTGGCCTCGATGTTGTCGAGATGAAGCCGCTGTCAAGCTACGTCAGGTATCTCTTGTCGGGCGGACTGAACTTTGTGAAACTGGTCCCCGATTTCGCGGCGGGGGCACTGAAGGCGGCGGAATGGGCACTCAGGCCAGGCCTGAGTCTGCTTGGCCTGCATCAGGTGATCGTGCTGAAAAAGCAGAGTTGAGCGCCGCTTGCTCCCCGGAAAGATAAAGGATCCAGCGACGCGTCAGTAGACCCTGAGCACGCCTCGCATCATGATTCGGTGGGGACGACATTCGTACTGGTAGGTGCCCGGCGTCTCCGGGGCGTCGAAGATGACGTCGGCCGACTCGTTCCAGCGGAGAGCATCCATGGCCGCCGCAAGAGCCGGGACGGCGAAGTCGTGCCTCATCCCTCGATCGTCGTTCCGCAGCACGATGCGCACGCGCTCGCCGGCCTTCACTTCGATCGTCGGGTTCGGCGTGCCGGCGTCTCCCTCGATGTAGAACGCCATTCCCCTGGCGACCAACGTGACCTCTCGTGTCGGCGTGCTGGTCAGCGCGGGCAACGCTACCGCCAGGAGCAGCACCCCCACGAACGGGATCGCCACCTTGAACAGCACCGCCCTCGACAGGTCGTGCCCCAGGATCCTCATCCGACCAGCATCCCGGTAACGTACATCACGGCAAACCCTGCAAACAGACCGGCAAGCACTGGACCGGTGGCGAGCATCCGCGCTACCGAACCCTCTCGCGTCATCTGCCGCACGATCTGGCCGACGACCTGCGCGATCGCGCCGACGCCGATCGCGAGAAACAGCACCGACCAGACCGGAGAGTAGACAAAGCCGCCCACCCACGCACCGGCGATCGTCGGCACGCCGCCAATCAATCCCAGCTTCGCGAGGTCCGCCACGGAGACACGCTCGCGGTCCCGTGCCAGCGGTGCGACGATTGCCAGCCCTTCGGTCGTGTTGTGCAGCGTGAAGCCGACGATCAGCAGCGTGCCGAGCGCGGCTTCTCCCAGTGCGAATGCCGACCCGATCGCCAACCCCTCACCGAAGTTATGGAGACCGATACCGACCGCGATCAGAAGCGCCAGCACCCATCCGTCCCGGCCTGCGTCGACCTTCTGCCGCCGCGCCCGCAACCACGCGCCGACGCCTTCGAGCAACAGGTAGGCACCTGCCGCGGCCAACGCAAACA
Organism: Acidobacteriota bacterium; assembly: GCA_027622905.1. Classification (GTDB taxonomy): domain Bacteria; phylum Acidobacteriota; class Vicinamibacteria; order Vicinamibacterales; family UBA2999; genus JAQBVV01. Next base: position 16,916 of record JAQBVV010000017.1, on the reverse strand, counting down.
GGACGACCCCCTGAAAGGACTCGGGCAGCATCCCCGCCGACTCAAGCCCCTCGCTCGCCCCGTCGACGAGCAGAAACGCGAGCAGACCCACCGTCAAGGCCAGGAGGAAGTCGGTCGCGCCGACCGAGAGGCGCTTGACGAACGGGAACCACAGCAATCCGATGGCGACGGGAATCACCCCGACGTAGAGACCGATGAGCGTGAAGATCCCGAAGAAGCGAATGCCGGGCGTTGGGGTTTCGACGGCCACGGCGATCTCATGCTCGAATGCCGTGCCGGTGGACGTCAGAACCTTGAAGAGGTGAGCCTCACCGTCCACCCACGGGTATGGAATGCGCAGCGTCGTTCGACTCAGATGCCCCAGCTCGACGCCGCTGTCGGCGGTGAAGGTCCAGAACGCCTCGTCGACCTGGACCTGCGCGATCGTGACCTGATCGGGTCCGTCGTTCAATACGCTGGCCACGATGAAGCCTGGCTCCAGCACAACGCGCTGAAACATCAGGCGTTCCACCGGCGGATAGTTGTCGCCGCGCACCAGGTCCGTGGGCCCGGACCGCACGATCAGGACCAGTAGCGCTGCAAGGAGCGCGAGCGGCAGCACCCCGAGGAACAGCCGGCGCGTCACGTCGACGGCGCCTCCGCGCGGAAGAATCCCATCCACCCCAGCTCGGCGAACTCACTCTGGTGGGCATGGAACATGAAGTCACCGGGGTACCGGAACGTGGTTTCCAGGATCGCGCGTTCTCCCTGACACAACATGATCGTGTCGGTCGTTTCACTGGTCACCAGAGAGGTGCCGGTGCGATACACGTCGAAAAACATTCCGTGCAGGTGGAAGCTGTTAATAGGGTCGAACTCGGTGAGGTTCACGAGGTACACCCGCACCAGTTGGCCCACCGTGACCCGGATGGGCTCGCGCACATATGCGTTGGCCACGGTGTTCACCGCGTAGACCTCGTTCTCGGCGTCGAAGGTCGTGTCGAAGGCGTTCATCACCATCACGAACTCGTCGGCGGGCGGCCGGCTGCCGCGCGACGCCCTGGGGTCGACGATGACCACCCCGTACAGGCCCTTGTGAATGTGCCGCTTCAGCGGCACCGTGTGACAGTGGTAGAGATGCACGCCGAACGGGTCGGCATCGAACTCATAGACGAACGTCTCGCCCGGCGGCACCTCCTGACCCGCAAGCGCTCCATCCATGGCGGGCGGATGCCAGCCGTGAAAGTGGATCGAGTGCGGGTGGGAACCCAGGTTCCGAAACGTGACGCGGATCCGATCGCCCTCGGTCGCCCTGATCGTCGGCCCCGGCACCTGACCGTTATAGGTCCAGGCTGGAAAGAACATCCCCGGCGCGATCTCGATCTCGCGGTCCGCCGAGAAGATCTCGTACTCGCGCAGCATGGTGCCGTCGGGACGGGGTGTCTCCCGATAGAGTCGCGCGCGCTCCTCCGGAGGCAAGTCACTGAAGTTCCAGGTCTGCAGAAATGTCGTTGGGTTGAAACCGTCCGGCGCCGGGGTGCCCACCGTACCCATGATGTGAGCGTCGTGCGCGGGGTGCAGCGCGGTACCACCCCCTTGACCCTGACCCGACAGGCGCGCGGCACCGACGACGCCGCTTGCCAGCGACGCGAACCCTGCGGCGCGCAGCCACGCTCGACGTGTAAGTGACGTTACCAGCATTTTGATTAGTCAAAAATACTTCATGGCTGCGTCAAAAGTCAATGCAAGCCAAGTCAAAATATTGTGTTAGACTCCACAAAATGCTGCCATCCAGCACTGTCGAGAACTACTTGAAGGCCATCTACCTCGGGGTTGCCGCCCTCACCAAGCCGCACCGGCTACTCCCGATGGGCCAGCTGGCGTGCGCGCTGGGAGTCGCTCCTGGCACCGCCACCACGATGGTGAAGACGCTCGCCGAGTCTGGTCTCGTCGAATACGAGCCGTATACGGGCGTCGCCTTGACCGAGGCCGGTGAGAAGCTCGCCGCTCTGGTTGTCCGGCGCCACCGGGTGGTCGAACTGTTCCTCGTCCAGGTCATGGGGTACCGGTGGGACGAGGTACATGACGAGGCGGAGCAACTGGAGCACGCCGTCTCCGACCGGCTCGTCGATCGGATGGACGAGATGCTCGGGCGACCGGCGGTCGATCCCCATGGAGACCCCATCCCCGACCAGGAAGGCGTCATCACGCCGCAACCTGCGCAATCCCTCCTCACCTGTCCGCTCAACACGCCGGTCACGATCACGCGCGTGATCGATCAAGACAAGAGCTTCCTTCGATTCATCGAGAACCATCACCTGAAGCCGGGCGAGTCGATCGAGGTGGAAGACCGCGATTCAGCGTCCGACAGCGTTCGTGTGCGCGGAAAAGACGATCACCACATCACCATCGGAACCCGCGCCGCATCGAAGGTGCTCGTGCACACGCCAGCGGCCGCGGCGATTCTTCTTGAACTGGTGACGTCCGCGTAGGAGCGTCCGAAATGAGCCTCGGCGATCAGGCGCCCGCCGAGTTCAAAGCGCAGGTCACAACGACCATCGGCTGGCTACACGCAGAGCCCGAAAGCAAAGGACCCACGACAATGTCACGGCATCATTTCCCCCACAACTCAGCGACATTTCTCGGCTTACTGGCCGCGATCTGTTGCGCTCTGGCTGAACCTGCTTTACGAGCCGATGAGCCGTGCGACGAAGGCTGTGAGGAACACACCTGTTCCGATGGCCCCTGTTGCTGCAAGCCACGTGGAACATTGTTTCAATGGAGTGATGGAACGAGTTTCTCCGGCGGACCGGATCTTGATGAACCGCTGGTAACCGATCGACCCGATTTCACAGAGGCCGGTTCGACCGTTGGCCGGGGAGTCGCCCAGATCGAATTCGGATACACCTACACATACAACAACGATGCTGGCGAAAGTGTCAGGGCACAATCTTTTGGCGAACCGTTGCTGCGATACGGCATTCTGGCTGAATGGTTGGAATTCCGAATCGCGCTGTTTCCCGTTGAAGAACGAACGAGAGCTGCCGGGAGGTCGAACTCCACATGGGGAACAGAAGACCTGTATACCGGCTTCAAAATCGGTTTGACACCACAGGAAGGGGTTTTGCCGGAGATGGCGTTGATCCCGCAAATGACAGTCCCCGCCGGGGCGGACACTTTTTCGGCCGAGGAAGTATTGCCTGGGGTGAATTGGATTTACGCCTGGGAAGTGAATGACTTTATTTCAACGGGGGGAAGTACTCAGTTCAACCGTGCAATCGACGATGGTTCGTCGCTCTCGTACACCGAGTGGGCGCAATCCTGGACGATCGCGTATTCGTTGACGGACAAGGTTGGAGCGTACACAGAATGGTTTGCCCTTCTCCCACACAGCGCCGAAACGGCGATGCCCGAACATTATTTCAACGGCGGGTTCACCTACCTGTTCAGCAATGACGTCCAGTGGGACATCCGAGCTGGGACTGGACTAAACGCCGCAGCAGACGATTATTTTGTCGGAACGGGTCTCTCGCTCCGCTTTCAGTAACGCCGACACTCCAATCCCCAATCCAAGGTAGTGGAACGTTCAGAGAGGGAACCGTGCCGCTACAACACCGGCGCGGCAAATCGCTCGATGATGCCGACCAGTTCCCGAGCGTCGGTGGCGATCCATTCCTCCCCCGTTAAGTCCTCGACCGCGAACGTCGCGTACCCGAAGCCGTAGGCTGCCATGCAGCATCGGCTCGACGCCCGCTGCGCCGTCTGATGATCGAACGTCGAGTCACCAACGAGCAGCGTGCGCGACGCGCTCGCACCAGCGCGCCTCATCAGGTCGAGCAGCGCGGCCGGATCCGGCTTACGCGGCAGCGGACCATCTCCGCCCACGACATCGTCAAACAGCTCCCGCACGCCAAGCCCTTCGAGAATACGCTCGCTCGGATCTCGTGCCTTGTTGGTAAGCACCGCGACACGCGCATGCTCGCGGGCCATACGCACCGCGTCCGGTACGCCGTCGTATAAACGAGTGTTGCGCAGAAGACGGCTACCGTACACCTCCGTGAATCGTGACAGCGCTCCAGGTGGGCCGCCTGGCACATCGCTGATACCCGCAGCCATCAACGCCCGCCGAACGAGCCGTGCAGCGCCCCCTCCGATCATCAGGCCGATGGCCTCTTCAGACAAAGGCACACCACCCAGTTCCGCGATCAATTGATTCGCCGACTCGGCGAGATCGCGCTTGGAATCGACCAGCGTGCCGTCCAGGTCGAACACGATTAACGCGGATGTCATCTGTCCCTAGTGACGCGCAACGCGTGCGGGTGGAAGGGAGCGCGCACGGAACACGTGTACTCGGGGGCCCCGCACTCGTGAGAGCTGCGTCAGCCGGCGTAGGTTGCCCATGACGACGGGGTCTCCCACAGCGTGACACGGTCAACGGCGAGCCCTCGCTCTCGTGACACGTCGAACAGCAACTGCGCGATACGCTCGGCGGTCGGATTGCTGTCGAGCAGATAGACCGGCTCGCCAAGCGCCTGCAAGGGCTTCACCATGGGGTCGTCGTGGCGCAGGATCATCCGGTGATCGATCTCGCGATCGATCCATTCCTTGACCAGCCGCTTGATCTCGCCAAAGTCGACCACCATATCTCGCGAATCGAGGGCGTCGGCGCGCACCTCGATCTCGGCAACAGCATTGTGGCCGTGCAGATGCTTACACACACCGTCATGATCGAGCAGCCGATGCCCGTAGCAGAAGTCGATGCGCTTGGTGACCGAATACATACACAGCCATCTTAGGGCACGGGGCGAAATAGGGCTCGACCCGAGCCCTTCGCGAAATGCTCCCGGTCGCCCTACGTGCGTCGGGCAGGTGCAGCGAGCACAGCGAAGGTCCGCGTCACGCGGCGACTCCCCGTCGAAACACTTCCTCGCCGTCGACGAAGGTCCGGAGCACCTCGAAGGCGCGATTCAGCACGACGACATCGGCAACGGCCCCTTCGGCAATCATCCCGCAGCCGGTCAATCCGAGTTCACGCGCGGGCGTGGTCGAGCACAGCGTCGCCGCATCGGGCACTGACAGTCCGAATGTTGTCGCAATGACCCGAAACGCGCGATCCATCGTGAGACAGCTCCCCGCGACGGTGCCGTCGTCGAGGACAACAGCCTCGTGCGTCACCCGGATCGGCTGGCCACCCAGGCGCGCGCGCGAACCAACAGGAAGACCGGAGCCCGCGGTGCCGTCCGTGATCGCCATCATCCGATCGACACCCTTGGCCGCGACGGCGATCCGGCTCACGGCCGGGTGCACGTGATAGCCATCGCAGATCAGTTCCGCCGCCACACCGTCGCTGGCAAGCACGGCACCGGCCACTCCCGGTTCCCGATGCGTCATCGGCGTCATGCGATTGAACAGATGCGTCGCATGGCATGCACCGGCGTCGATGGCCGCCATCGCCTCGTCCAGCGTCGCGCCTGAATGACCCAACGACACGCGCGTGCCGGCGGCCACCAGAGTCCGAATGAGCTCGATGCTGCCAGGCAGCTCCGGTGCAAGGGTCACGATGCCGACATCGGACCGGGCCCGCGCGATGACATCGAGTACGTCCCGCACAGAGAACTCGCCCGCGGACCCGGCGGTCTGATCCGGCCGCCTCAGACACGCCAGCGGCTGCGCACCGCGGTAGTCCGGATTGATGAAATTGCTCTCGAGGTGCGCGGGCAGCACCCGCGCGCTCCCGGTCCGGCGCCCGGCCCGCGCCTTCGCAACCTTGGCCAGCATGGTTCGTAGCGCCGCTGGCGTACACGCGACGGTCGTCGGACAGAAGGCGGTCACCCCATAGCGGGGGAGCCCCAGCGCGATGCGCGCAAGGCCATCGCCCTCATCAAGCGTGTCGAACCCGTCGACACCGTGCACGTGCACGTCGACGAAACCCGGCACGACATAGCAGTCCGGGATCTGGACGATGGTGGCGCCGGACGGGTCGACACCCGCGCGCGGGTCGATCGCGGTGATTCGGGTACCGTCAATAAGCAGGGCCGCGTTCGGGAGAATCCGGCCTGGCAGGACAACATCGCCGCCGGCAAGAACGATCACGGTTCGATGGTGTCGTCGCCGGTCCAGTCCATGTGGACATGGAGCTTGCGCCCCAGCAACGGCAACGACGACTGCCGAAACAGTCCAGCGTCGGCGCGAGCCAACAGCGCCCTGTAGCCCTGCTCCGCTGGCGCCGTCAGCACCAGCACACCGCTGCCTTCATCGGGTGGAAACCCGGGGTCGTCCAGGAAGTCCCGATCCAGCGTGATGAGCGTCCGACCCAGTTCACGCGCCCGCCGGTAGTGCTCCACGTCACTGGCCCGACGCAGATCGTCGTGCTCGACCACGAACAGTACGTCCCAGCGCAAGCGCGTCCGCATGAAGGCAACCAGGCCCGCGGGCACGTTGGCATCAACATACACACGCGGAAGGCCGGCGATGCGCTCTGCGTGCGGCGTGAGTTCCGACGCGAGCGTGCCCATCAGCGATCCGACTCCGGCTGCGACTGCCCCTTCGATCCCGCGTCGACCGGAGCGGTGCCCGTACCGGCGGCGCGCGCAGCCGCCTTCGCTTCGCGCGTCAGCGTGGCCACATACTCGTCGCGTCGATGCATCAGCGTTTTGCGCGGGCGACGCCCGTGCGTGGAGCCAACGACATACTCGCAGAACAACGGAAAAGCGATCGTGGAGTCACAGTAGGCCACCACGGTGTCCGGCAACACCCCGGGGTTGACCTTGCCCCAGCTCACCGCCTCGGCCGGCGTGGCTCCTGACAGACCGCCCCAGACCACCGAATCGGTGGTGAACTGGACGAAGAAGTCGTTGCCACCCTTCGGGATGCCGTAGACCTCCCACAGCGTCGGCTGACCTTGCAGATAGAAATTCTTCGGCGAACCTCCGCCCAGGATCACGCATCCGTTCTTCTTGCCGGCAAGGATGAACGCACAGACCTCGTTCACGTCCTTGTTCGGGTCGACCATCAGCCCGCTCCCGTTCATCAGCTCGTGAAAGGCGACGTTCATGCCGATCGAGCTGTCCCCCGGCGACGAGGTGTACACGGGAACCCCGAACGCAGCCGCGGCCGCCACCACCGAGTACTCCTCGCACCCGGGCTTCTGCTCCAGCAGATCGCGGCCGAGCGCGTAGTGCAGCTCCGCAGTCGACACGGGGCCGTCTGCGCCCCACCGAACCAGGAATTCGCGAATGTAGGCGTCGGTCTCGAGGAGCACCGTTGCCGGAAACAGCACGTCGTAGATCCGGATGACGCCGTCCTCGTACAGCTCGACGTCATCAACGAAGGGCGAACCACGGTGCAGCGTGAAGTTCAGCGCATAGTGGAGGTCGTGGTACAGGTTGGCACCCGTGCTGATCACGAAATCGACCAGCCCACGCTCCATCAACTCCACCATGCAGCCGCCCAGTCCAGCGGGCGTCAGCGCACCAGCGACCGTCAAGCCAATGGTCGTGTCGTGCTCCGGCAGCAGCATCTTGTCTGCGAACACCCGACATGCCTCGCCGATGCGGGCGGCGTTGAAGGCCTGAAATCCGTCCTCGATCAGCTGTCGCACGTCGGCGCTGCCGCGGGGACGGTAGTACCGGATCGGTCGTCCTGACAGATGACGGGCACGCCCCGTGTTCGGGGCACCCGGACCACGGTGGGGCACACCGCTAGCTTAGCAGCGGTGCCAAAAGTTTGTCTGCATCCGACCAGCGACGCCGGATGTTCACCACGGGCCAACCCGACTCGCTGTCGTCCAGCCTCCACAGGACCGATACACGGACGGACCGCTGTGGAGAAGATGTCACTTCCGTCGCGCTCACCTTCCATCGCCCGGCACGACAGGGCGAGAGACGAGGACTCGAGCTTCGGGAATCTGGTGCAGTCACCCCTGCGCGCGGGCCTGCTCCGATTCCTGAGTGCCAGACCCGCAGAGCGTTTCGACGTGGACTCACTGGCGTCCACATTCGGCCGCATGCGGCTCGACGTCGAGAACTGCCTCCGCGAGCTCGTCGAGTTCGGCGTCGTCCGCCTGGTGCCCGGATCCCCTCCGGTCTACGCGGCATGCAGGCCACGGCGGGAGCCCGCCTCGCGACAGCTCGACGTGTTCCTCGAACGGCAGGCTGTCGTCAGCTCAGAGGATCAGGCGCCATCGGTCCAGCGCTTCAGAGACATGATCGGCCGCGACGAGAAGATGCTGGTGGTCTTCGAGTGGATCCGCACGGCCGCCAAGTCGGACATCGCCGTGCTCGTTCTCGGACCAACAGGCAGCGGCAAAGAAGTCGTGGCACGCATGATCCACGAGCTCAGCCGCAGGGGCCGTGAACAGTTTCAAGCTGTCAACTGCGCGGCCCTGCCAGACACGCTGTTCGAATCCGAGCTCTTCGGCTACGAGAAAGGCGCGTTCACTGGCGCGCACGTCCGCAAGCCCGGACGACTCGAGCAGGCCAATCACGGCACTCTGCTCCTCGATGAGATCGGCGACCTCTCGCTGGCTGCACAGGCCAAGCTCCTCCGCGCGCTCGAAGAGCGACGGTTCGAGCGGCTGGGAGGTCAGAAAGCCGTCCACGTCGACTTCCGGCTGATCTCGGCCACCAACCGCCCGCTCGACCTGCTCGTCGGAGACGAGAAATTCCGAAGGGACCTCTACTACCGGATCAACTCCTTCGCCATCAGGCTGCCCTCGCTACGCGAGCGTCCCGTGGACATTCCCGTTCTGGCCACGCGTTTCCTCGCTCGGTACTGCGCCTCCAACGGGCTGGCGCTCGACGCCAAGATCTTCTCAGCCGACGCTATCGAGCGGTTCCGGCGGTATCCGTGGCCTGGCAACATCCGTGAGTTGGAAAGCACCGTGTTCCGCGCGGCCCTGACCTCTCCGGAGCGCATGATCCGCGGCAGCGACGTCGAGTTCCTGCACACGCACGCAATGGAGCAGCGCAGCGACGAGGCGCCGCAGCTACCGACGCTGCGCGAAGTCGAGCGCCGTCACATCGCCCGCGTTCTGGCGGCCGCCGGGTGGAACAAGAAAGAGGCGTCCCGAATGCTTGAGATCAGCCGGGGCACGTTGTATCGAAAGATCGTCGACTACGGCCTTGATCCCAAAATGAAAGTGTCCTGAATCGCGACACGGCCGGGCTTCATCACAGAATGAAGCCGAATTCAACGTGACTCCTGGGATTTCAGATCTGGCAGAGAGGTTGCCCTCGTCTAACCAAACTGTATTCTTTGCAACGGATTCCGCCTGGCGCTGTGCGTTTTTTGCACACAGGCTGCGCAGAACTGCACGACTGGACCCGCTGCCCGGTCGAGTTGCGCGCCTTCCGAACCTCCTGATTTCACAACGGGTTGTGACGTCCCACGATTGTGGTACGCGCCACGCGGCAGGCCCCTTGCCTTACCGAGACGCTGGCGACACCAAACCCCCGGGGACAAGTTACTTATGACACAGACCACAACGACCAAAACCGTCCGTGCGTCGACTGGCTTGACGCCACGCTTCCGGCGCTCCGTGACCCTCATCGCGCTGATCGGGCTGCTGTACCCGGTGACGAGTCAGGCGCAGCAAGTCGAGTCTGAAAGACTCGCCCCGGTTCTGCGGGAGCGAGCAAAGCAACTTACTGGACGCTCACGCGTGATCGTGCGCTTCCGCGGCTCGGCGGATGCTCAGCTGATCGCCGGCAGGGGCGGCGTGTCCGGGCGCCGACTCGGGGCCAGTGACTCACAGGTGGCGGAAATCGACAACCGCGCGCTTGCCGACCTGGCGCGCAACTCGCAGGTCGCGCGGGTCAGCATCGACCATCCGGTGTTTCCAACGCTCGACCGCACGGGGGCGGCCACGGCCGCGTCTCTGGCCACCCAGGTGTTCCACGCCACGGGCAGGGGGATCGGCGTGGCGGTGATCGATTCCGGCATTACCGCCTGGCACGACGACCTCTATCTGACGATGCGAAAGGCCCGCCGCGGCAGTCCTCGCGTCGTCCACTTCAAGGACTTCACGACAGAGGGGAGTCCGAATATCTGGGCCTCCGAACAGCCGTCTGACGAATACGGCCACGGCACCCACGTGGCCGGCATCATCGCGGGTAGCGGCTTCGACTCCCGCGGGGCCAGGAAGGGCATCGCGCCCGGCGCTCACCTGATCGGACTCAAGGTGCTCGACGCCGAGGGGAACGGGTACATGAGCAACGTGATCGCCGCCATCGACCACGCGATCGCAGTCAAGGATCTGTACAACATCCGCATCATCAACCTGTCGGTCGCAACGGGTGTATTCGAATCGTACGCAACCGACCCCCTGACCCTGGCGGCTCGCCGTGCCGTGAACGCGGGCATCGTCGTCGTCGCGGCGGCCGGCAATCTGGGAGCGACCGCACACGGCGATGCACAATGGGGCGGCATCACCAGCCCCGGCAACGCCCCGTGGGTCCTGACTGTTGGCGCCGGCAGCCACGAAGGCACGCCGCAACGCAGTGACGACACGCTCGCGCCGTTCAGTTCCCGGGGGCCGACGTGGATCGACTTCTCGGCCAAACCGGACCTGGTGGCGCCCGGCGTAGGCACCGAGTCGTTGTCAGACCCCGGCAGCACGCTGTATACGACGCAGGCCGACTACCTCCTCGACGGTGTGCGCCGGGCTCGCTACAAACCGTACCTGAGCATGTCGGGTACGAGCATGGCGGCACCCGTGGTGACTGGCACCGTGGCGCTCATGCTCCAGGTCAACCCGGCACTCACGCCCAACGCCGTCAAGGCGATCCTGCAGTACACGGCCCAGTCCCGCGAGGGGGCGCCACTGCTTGCCCAGGGCGCTGGCCACTTGAACGCCCTCGGCGCAGTTCGCATGGCGTCCTTCTTCGGATCGCCTCAGAACGGTCCCCCACTGCCGCTCGATGTGATCGAAGACGAACCCGTGAAGTGGAGCCGTCAGATCCTCTGGGGCAACCACCGGATCCGCGGCGGCCTCCCGCTGCCTGGCGGCAACGCGTGGACGCTGGACGTCACGTGGGGCACTGACGCGGCTCCGACGGGCGAACGACTCGTCTGGGGTATCAAGACCGCCGACAACATCGTCTGGAGCACCGGCGGCGACGACAACATCGTCTGGAGCACCGGTGGCGGCGACAACATCGTCTGGAGCACCGGCGGCGGCGACAACATCGTCTGGAGCACCGGCGGCGGCGACAACATCGTCTGGAGCACCGGCGGCGACGACAACATCGTCTGGAGCACCGGCGGCGGCGACAACATCGTCTGGAGCACCGGCGGCGGCGACAACATCGTCTGGAGCACCGGTGGCGACGACAACATCGCCTGGAGCACCGGCGGTGGCGACAACATCGTCTGGAGTACTCGAGGGGGCGACAACGTCGTCTGGAGCACCGGTGGCGACGACAACATCGTCTGGAGCACCGGCGGTGGCGACAACATCGTCTGGAGCACCGGCGGTGGCGACAACATCGTCTGGAGCACCGGCGGCGACGACAACATCGTCTGGAGCACCGGCGGCGACGACAACATCGTCTGGAGTACTCGAGGGGGCGACAACATCGTCTGGAGTACCGGCAGCGTTGACCAGACGCTCTGGACCGCAGCACAGCCTGTCGACAAGCGGCGTGGATCACCCTCCGGTCGAAACCAGCAACCAAAGGAGCAACGATGAGAACCCGAGTCACGATCATCTGGCTGCCCTGAATCGCGAATCAGGCTGAGACTCAATCCAGAACTCAATCTAGAATTGAGGCTCACCAATGAACCAAGGGGCCTCTACCGGCCGTCTGTATACGGGCGGCGCTGTCGCTGCTGCGCTGGCGACGGCGGCTGCCGCTGTCCTCTCGGTGCCGGCGCTCTGGCTGGCACCGCTCTGGGCGGCCACGCTCGCGCTCGCGTATCTGGCTTGCTCGCGCCGGATCGAGGATGAGCGCCAGAACGCGCGGCAGACAGCCGAACTACATGTCGCCACGATGGAAGCGCTCGTACTCGCCATCGACGCGAGAGATCAGACAGCACCCAACCATGTGCAGCGGGTACAGGCCTATGCCACGGGTCTTGCGCGCGCCCTTGGCATGTCGGACGTCGACATCCAGGCGATCAGAACAGCGGCGCTGCTACACGACATCGGCAAGCTCGCGATCCCCGAGTACATTCTGGCCAAGCCCGGACCACTCACGCATGAGGAGTTCCAGAAGATCCGCGTCCACCCTGAAGTGGGCGCCGGGATCGTGCATTCCGTGCCGTTCCCCTATCCCGTCGCCTCCTTCATCCTCAGTCATCACGAGCGCTGGGATGGCCGAGGGTACCCGGCCGGCCTGCAGAAGGAGGATATTCCGCTCGGCGCGCGCGTGATCTTTGTCGCTGACTACTTCGATGCGCTGACGTCCGACCGACCCTACCACCCTGCGATCAGCGCAGAGGCCGCAGCGACCGTTCTCACACAAGACGCGGGGAAGGCCCTCGATCCACGCCTCGTGGAGATCTTCGTGGGTGCACTCCCGCAACTGGTGGCCGCGATCGAGCCGATAGCGCCGGCGGGCCCGAAGCTCACACCGCAGATCCAGACTGGCGAGGGCCTCAGAACACTCGGCGCTCCACAGGCGGATCACCTCAGGGCAGCCGCATTCGACGATATTGCGCTGGCCCACGACGAGCTCCACGGGCTGTACAAGATCGCGCAGGCGATGGGGACGCGTCTCGGCCTGTTCGACACCATGTCGTTGATCTCGTCGCGCCTGACAACCCTGGTGCCGTTTTCGTCGTGCGCTGTGTTCGTCTACGAACGTTCAACCGATCGATTGCGATGTCGATTCGCGACCGGCACGGATGCCGAGCTGCTCCGGACGCTGATATTCACCAGCGGCCAGGGTTTGAACGGGTGGGTGGGCCGCAATCGGCGTCCTCTGGTCAACGCGCGACCGCGCGTCGATCTGGAGGCAGGTGGCTCGGCGGAAGACACGACACTACAGTCTGCGTTGATCTGTCCCCTGACTCTCGACGAGGGGTTGATCGGCACGCTCGCCCTCTATCACACCGAACCGGGGTTCTACCAAGAGGATCACCTCAGACTGCTGGAGCGGGTGTGCGAGCAGGCCGCTGCGGTCATCCGCAACTCCGTGGTCTTCGAACGGACCCAGGAAGATTCGCTCACGGACGCGCTGACCGGGCTGCCGAACACGCGCGCGCTCGTCCAGTAACTTGAGCCGGGAACTCGCGCGCGCGTCCCGTCTGCAGATCGAGTTCTCGACGATTGTCGCGGATCTCGATGACTTCAAATTGATCAACGACACCTACGGGCACCACGTTGGCGACACCGCGCTGCGCACGGTGGCTGCCGTGATCCGGGATGTGATTCGCCCCTATGACTTGTGCGTCCGGTACGCCGGAGACGAGTTCGTCGTCGTGCTGACCGATTGCGGGCGGGGGCAGGCCGAAAGCAAGCGCCTGGAGCTGGAGGAAGCCGTGCGGTCCATCGCGTTCGAACCACGTCCCGGCGATCGATTGCCTCTGTCAATAAGTGCCGGCGCAGCCGTATTTCCACACGACGGCCGGGCCTACGACGCGCTGCTCGATGCCGCCGACAGTCGAATGTACGCCGAAAAGCGCGCGCGCAAGGCCGCTGGCAGCACCGAGTCTGGCCAGCGGAATCCTCCTTAGTCTTTCTCTCCGTCCCCTGCGTCCGCGCCGAGCAGATTCGGCAGCGCCGATCCGGCCGCCGGCGCCAGCGCGCCCATCTTTCTGTACATCATCAGCTTCTCGCGCGTGTCGACGATGTCGAGATGTCGCATGGTGAGCTGGCCGATACGATCCTGCGGTGTGAAGGCCGACTCCCCTTTCTCCATCGTCAAGCGCTCGGGCTTGTAGGTCAGATTGGGGCTGGTCGTGTCGAGGATCGAGTAGTCGTTGCCGCGCCGAAGCTCAAGCGCGACCTCACCCGTGATCGGCCTCGCCACCCACCGCTGCGCCTCCGTGCGCAGCATCATCGACTGAGGATCGAACCAACGACCCTGGTACAGGAGCCGGCCCAACCGCCGGCCGTTGTCGCGGTACTGTTCGATCGTGTCCTCGTTGTGAATACCCGTCACCAGGCGCTCGTAGCCGATGAACAACAGCGCGAGACCCGGTGCCTCGTAGATGCCACGACTCTTTGCCTCGATGATGCGATTCTCGATCTGGTCGCTCATGCCGAGACCGTGGCGACCCCCGATCCGGTTGGCTTCCAGCAGCATCTCGACCGGGTCGCTGAACGACATGCCGTTCAACGCCACGGGCTGACCTTCGTCGAATCGGATGGTGACCTCCTCGGCCGAGACAGTCACGTCCTCCCGCCAAAACGGCACGCCCATGATCGGCTCGACGATCCTGACGCCGGTATCGAGCCGCTCGAGATCCTTGGCTTCGTGCGTGGCGCCCAGGATGTTCGAATCCGTCGAGTACGCCTTGTCCGCGCTCATGTGATACGGGAGCCCCGCCACTCGCATGTACTCGGACATCTCCGCGCGCCCCCCGAGCTCGTCGATGAACGCCTGATCGAGCCATGGCTTGTAGATCCTCAGATCGGGATTCGCCAGCAGGCCGTACCGATAGAACCGCTCGATATCGTTGCCCTTGAACGTACTGCCATCGCCCCATATGTGCACGTCGTCCTGCTTCATCGCCACGACGAGCATCGTGCCGGTGACCGCGCGACCGACCGGCGTCGTGTTGAAGTACGGGACACCGGCGGTGGACACATGAAACGCGCCGCACTGGAGCGCGGCAAGCCCCTCCGAGACAAGCTGCGCTCGACAGTCGACCAGCCGCGCCTTCTCGGCGCCGTACTCGAGTGCCCGGCGAGGTATCTCGTCGTAGTCCGGCTCGTCCGGCTGGCCGAGGTTGGCCGTGTAGGCGTACGGGATGGCCCCCTTCGCGCGCATCCAATGGAGTGCGGCGCTCGTATCGAGACCACCGGAAAAGGCAATGCCGACCTTCTGGCCGACCGGAACGTTCTGCAAAATATTCGCCATTGAATCTCCGACCCATCATCATACGGCGTGTTGCGGGTCCCCTTCGGACTCGGGTCTCATGAGCGCGTCGCTCCGGGTCACCGTGATCAGCACCCGCGCCGGTCGATCGGTCATGAGTACCCGCAAGGATGCATCGCTCGTCGAATGCTGCTGGACTTCCGCCACGGGCTGCCAGAGCGCTTTTCGTTTCGCTCCAGGGGCTTCTCGCAGGTGCCAGGCCTTTTCGAAAAGCGCTTTCCCGCGTTCTTCGGTCTCCACCGAATCGAAGAACGCTCTGGGGGTACACTTCACGCTGTGTCGATCGTGACGGTACCAATCATCGACATGGAGACGATCACGCCCCGGTCGCGCCTCGTCACCATACGCCTGCCTCCCGAGGGGTTGGCATTCCTTCCCGGCCAGGCGGTCGTCGTCGGCACGCGGGGCCAGAATGACAGACGACCGTACTCCATCGCCTGTTCCCCGGAGCGGGCTTCCGAAACAGGGCGCCTCGAATTGCTCGTGGCCGTCGATGTCAGCGGTAGCCCGGGCACACACCTCGCATCCGCTCGCCCGGGGACCCTGGTCGACCTCGAAGGACCGACAGGCGCATTCACGCTGCCGCACGTGAACCCCGATCACCGCGTCCTGGGCGTCGCCGGCGGGACCGGCATCGCACCGCTTCGCTCCATGCTCGATCACCTGCTCAGACGCGCAGCCGCGCCGCGAATATCACTGCTCTACAGCGCGCGCCGCGACGATGAGTTCGCCTTCATCAACGAACTGCACGAGCACGCCACCGAAGGACGGCTCGAACTGCACCAGACGGTGACCCGAGACCCGAGTGCCTTCTGGTCCGGCCGGCGCGGACGCATCGACCGGTCACACTTCCAGTCGATGCTGCACGAGCCGACCGGGACCCTCTGTCTCGTCTGTGGACCTGAACCGATGGTGAAGGACTCCGTCTCCACGCTCAGGACACTGGGCGTGCCGGACGCGCAGATCCGAACGGAGCAATGGGCGCGCTGACGGCTACATGCCGGTCACGTGAAACCCTGCGTCGACCATCAACACCTCTCCGGTCACGCCCTTGCCCGCATCGCCGAGGAGAAACGCGGCAGCCTGGCCGACCTCTCCGGCGTCGACGTTCCGCCGTAGCGGTGCTCTGTCACGGTAGACGTTCAGGATGCTTGAAAATCCGGAGATCCCGGCCGCGGCCAGCGTCTTGATCGGTCCTGCGGAGATCGCGTTGACCCGAATGTTGCTCGGTCCGACATCGGCGGCCAGGTAGCGAACCGTCGCCTCGAGTGCCGCCTTGGCGACGCCCATGACGTTGTAGTTCGGAAAGACGCGTTGGCTGCCGAGATAGGTCAGCGTCAACACGCTGCCGCCGCCTCGCTTCTCCATGAGCGGCGCCGCTCCCCGCGTCAACGCGATCAGCGAATACGTGGAGATGTCCAGGGCAACGCGAAAACCTTCGCGCGTCGTCTGTGAAAACGGCGACGACAACTCCTCGCGAAGCGCAAAGGCGGCGCCATGGACGATGAAATCGAGGCCGCCAAACTCCCGATCGACCGCGGCGAACACCGCATCGATGTCGGTGTCCGACGTGACATCGCACGGAAGCACCAGCGGCGGCTCGGTCAGACCCTGCGACAGATCGTTGACGTGGCCCTCGAATCGCCCTTGATAGGTGATCGCGAGGCGGGCACCTCGGCGGGCCGTTTCCTGGGCGATCGCCCAGGCCAGCGACCGCTTGTTGGCCACGCCGACGATCAGGCCATGCTTACCGGTGAAATCGGACAACATAGTCCCCTGGATTCGTGATTCCTGGGATAAGTCCCAGAGCGCGGCGCCCGGCTGGCCAGGCGCAACGACCGAGAATATTGGGCATATGCGAGGGAGGAGCAACGCCGCCAGCCCGGGACCCCC
>JAQBVV010000170.1 GCA_027622905.1 Acidobacteriota bacterium | reverse complement strand
CGTGATGCTCGACAGCTTCCGCCGGAATGCGCCTCTGCGAAGATGACAAAGTAGTGCTAAGGGCTCGGGTGTAGACGCCGAGCCCTGGACCTTACAGCCCGGCGACGGCGCTCGCGATGCGGTGCGCGTTGGCCATCACGGTGAAGGTGATGGTGGTGGAGGGAATGCTCGGGAAGGACGTCGCGTCCACGACGTGGACCCGGGAGAAGCCGGTGGGACGGCCGAGCAGATCGCATTCGAGGTCCCCGGGGTGCTCCCGCATCGGGAAGCTGCCCCCGCTGTGGAATCCCCTGCCGGCCGGCGTGACCCGTATCAACGGCCACAGCGGCAGCAGGCGCATGTCGAGCGCGTGGCGTCCCAATCGTGCCCCGACGCGACGCAACGTCGGTCGCGTCTGCGGGTTGCGCCGCTCGGTCAGGACGATGCGTCCGTCGCGACCGAGGGTGGCGGCGATCCGAGGCGAGACATCCGAGTGCAGGTAGCCCATCACGAGCAGCAGCCGCGCGAGGGCAGCGTCCACCACCGGCCGTGCCGGGCGGGCGAGCGGACCGAGCAGCCCGTCGATCGTCTCCTGGAAAAGCTGGCTGTAGCCGTAGACCTGGAGGTGCACGTTGTGGGCCGCCACAGACGGGTCGCGCAGCTCGACGAACAGCTGCGAGAGCGTGTGAAGGTTCTCGTCGCGTGGCCGGCCGGCGCCCCGGAAGCGGAGCAGCGGCAACAGGAAGTACTGTGAGTCGAGGATCTCGACCGGCCGCTCGAAGACGCCGAGCGACGCGAGCAGCAGACGTGTCGTCGAGACGACGCCGCACCCGACCAGCACCCGCTCGGCCTGGAAGCGGAGTGCCTCGCCAGACGCCATGGATCGGGCATGGATGACCACGCCGCCCGGCCCCTCTTCCAACCGATCCACGACCACGCCGCCCTGATACCGGAATCCCTCGCTGCCTTCGATCTGCGCGAGGGTGGCCGAGCTGTCGTAGATGAGGCCGTAGGGGCAGCCGTGGAGACACAGGCCGCAGTAGGCGCAGCCCGGGCGTTCACCATCCGCCTCGGCCTGCACCGCCAGACGCGACCAGCCGAAGCGAAAGCCGCCCGCCCGCAACCGCTCGCGAGCCCCCTCGAGGTCCTCCATCAGCGCCCGCGCCTGTGCGCTCGGACGCAGTGGACGGGGTGTGCTGGAGTGCAGCGGCAGCTCGTCGGCGAGGTCGTCGCGCACGGCAGAGAGTGGGAGGAAGCTGGCGACCGCGCGGTAGTGCGGCGCCAGCTCTTCCGCCGAGACAGGCCAGTCGGTGAGGTCTTCAGCCAGATATGGCAGCACGGCTGCGCCCCACACGCTGCTGAAGCCGCCGCGGGCGAGGGTGGGGCGAGTGTCGGTGCCGCGGTTCTCGAACGGCGTCCAGCGATCGACTTCCTGGTACGGGTAGTCGGAGCCGTAGGCGGACTTGAGCAGCACGCCGCCCAGTCCGGCGGCCGTCGCCTCCCGTAGTGCCGCGACGTCTGCTCCGGGCCAGTCGGCGGGTTCGGATCGGGACAGTCGGTCGACCAGTGCGCGCCGCGCGGGTTCCAGTGAGACGCCCCCGTCGAGGAGGGTGACCTCGCAGCCTCGCGCGAGCAACGCCCTGGCGCTGGCGATGCCCGCCGGTCCAGAGCCGATGATGGCGATCACGGCCGCGTGTGTGCCCGGAGGCGCGGCGCCGGTCGAGGGTTTGGCATGCTGTCGTTGCTTCGGGCGACCCAGTATAGGACAATCGCCAACACGTTGATACGCAGGCGCGGGGCGCGTGTCCCTGGCACGGGGTTCGGATCGCAGCCGCCCGGTGCGGACATCGTAGGGAGACGCAACGCGTGGTCGACTCGGAGGTACAGCTCGACGCCGCGGACTTCGATCGCATGGCGTGGCTCCACGTGGACAGCATCGACGATTCCCTGCCGGCCCTGCTTGGCGTCGGCTTCAGCGACCGGCTCTACCGGTTCCTCGCACGCTCACCTGATGAGACGCTCTTCCCGGAACGCGTGGACGGTCGCATCGAGAGCGTCTGCGTGCTGAGCTTTGCGCCCGCGTCGCTTCACGGACGTATCCTGCGCGGCACGCTCCCGGTACTGGTTCTTCACGCCCTGTCGGCGTTTGTCATGCGCCCGGACTTTCGCACGTTTCTGCGTCGTTCCGTCGCCGAGGCGCGCCGCGACGTCGAGTCGCCGGCGGCGCCGGAGATTACGTATATCTTCACCAACGGCAGGCTCCGCGGGCACGGCCTCGGTGCCCGACTGCTGGCACGGGTGGAGACCTACTTGCGCGACCGGGGCGAGACTGCCTGCTTCGTGAAGACGCTGGACACGGCCGACAACCGCGCGATCGCCTTCTACGAGGAGAACGGCTTCGCGCCGATCGGTACCCGGGCCGAGGCCGGACGCCGTTTCGTCCAGTTCCAGAAGCCGATCCCCGGTTCCGACCGGCTGCCGAAGAGCTGAGCCGAGAGGACCATGCAGCCGCTACCGCGCTTCCGTATCTACTCGCGTCCGCGGGAGTACGCGCAGCTGGCCCGTGATGTCGTCTCGCGGAGATGGAACGTCGGCGAGAGCTGTCGCGAGCTTGAGGAAGCGATCGCGCGGCGCGTCGACGTCGGCCACGCGGTGTGCGCCTCCAAGGCCAGGGTGGGGATCTTCCTGGCCATCCGGGCCTTGATCCAGCCCGGGCGCGCGGTCATCCTCTCGCCGTACACCATCACGGACGTGATCAACATGGTGATCTGCGCGGGCGGCGTTCCCGTCTTCGCCGACCTGGAGCCGGATACCTGCAACGTGGACGCGGCGGAGGTCGAGAAGCTCATCGACGCCGAAACGGGCGCTGTCATGGTCACGCATCTGCACGGCCTTGCCTGCGATGTGGAGCGCATCGCCGATGTGTGCCGCCAGCGTGGCGTCCCGCTTGTCGAAGATGCGGCCCAGGCATTCGGGGCGCGGCGCGCGGGGCGCCACGTCGGCACGTTTGGCGATGCGGGTATCTACAGCTTCGGCATGTACAAGAACATGAACGCCTTCTTCGGTGGCATGGTCGTGACGCCCCACGAGGATCTTGGCGAGCGCCTCCGCGCCGAGATCGAAGGCTTTCCGCCCCAGGAGCTCGGCTACTATCTGAGTAAGGTTGCCACCGGCGTTGCGACCGACGTCGCCACCTGGCCGCCGCTGTTCAGATCTCTCGTGTATCGGGTCTTTCGCTTTGGCTTCCTCCACGACGTCGGGTTGCTCAACAACCAGGTGACGGTCGACCAGAATCCCGAGATGAAGCGCAGTCTCCCGGAGAGCTACCTGCGCCGCCTGACGCCGACCCAGGCACGCCTCGTGCTGCCTCAGCTCGACCGGGTCGAATCCGACATCCTCGCGCGTATCGCCTTCGCGGAGCTGTACCATCAAGGCTTGCGGGATGTCCCGGAGATCGACCTGCCGCCGCTGTATACGGACTTCACGCACACCTACACGTACTTCCCGATCCAGGTGGACGACCGCCCGGCGCTGCTGCGCCGGCTCATGCAGGAGCGCTGCGACGTCGCGGCCCAGCACCTGCGCAACTGCGCCGACCTCGACTGCTTCAGCGAGTTCTACCGGGACTGCCCCCGCGCTCGCAGGACGGCCCGGTCGGTTGTGCTGCTGCCCACCTACCCCCGTTACTCGCTCGTGGACGCGCACCGCAACGTGCGCGTGATTCGCGAGTACTTCGGGAGGGCGTGAGTGCTGCCAGTGCGACGTAGCATTCTTGGCCTCATGGACCGGCTCATGTCGTTTCACCGTGGAAGCCTCTGGGTCGGTGTCGTTCTTGTTGTCATCGCGCCACTCAGCGTCGCTCTGCTGCTGTCCATGTGGCGGTCGCCGTTCCCGATCAACGAGATGATTTCACTGCTCGAGGACGCCGAAAGTTCGACACCGGGGCGCTTCTTCGACCCCACCATCCGCTCCTGGTACCGCCCCCTTTTTCATCTGACGCTGTGGGGATTCTGGAACGGGAGTGGGTCATTGCTCGGCGGCCTGCACTGGTTCAGGTACCTCGAGGTCGGGTCCGTGCTGGTGCTCCTGTTGCTGTTCGTCAGTTACCTCCGCCCACGGACAGGGCTGCAGGCTGCGGCCGCACTGCTGGCGGTGGCCGTGATGATGGGGATGCCCGGGTTCAGGGACAACCTGGAGATACCGGTGCTGATGACGCTGGTGGGCATGCCCATGGCCCTCCTCGTCTGGATGCTGCTCGAACGAGAGCATCGCTGGTGGTACACGCCTCTCATCCTGGCGCTCACGATGACGGCCATCGGGTACAAGGAGCAGGGGCTCGTCATTGCACCGGTGGTCGTCGGCGCGTGGTGGATGGGCTCGCCCGGCGCCCGCAGGACCACGACGGCCGTAGTCGTGCTGGCGGTGCTGGCGTACCTCGCGATGCGCTTCAGCACGCGCGGGCACTGGGCGCTCTTCGAGCAGGACGTGGGTTTTCTCTTCGGCGAGCTTGGTGAGGACGAGGCGGCGGCGCGATTCGGCGAGAGACCGTGGATCCTCTACGGCTACAGTGCGCTGGCCACGATTGGCAACATTCTGTTCTCCGAGCCGAGCCGCGGGACGTTCGTGATCACGGACCACGCGCTGTCCGGAGAAACGCGGCCATGGGAGTGGATCAGCATCGTGTCGTCGACGCTGATGACGGCGTTGATCGCCTGGTGGGGAGTGGCGATCCTTCGACGCGACTGGTCAGCGGACGCGTGGTCCGCGGAATCGCGCCTCTTCGTCATCCTCGTGCTCGCGCTCGGCGCCTCGGGCGCGCTCGGCTTCAACTACGCGCGTGACCGCCTCGGCGGGATGGCTGTCCCGTTCTACGCGGCTGCCTCCTACTTCGCGGTGTTGTCTGTCGCCGAACGCGCTGGTGCGGCGTCGCTCAAACGACGGGCGACAGTCGCGCTGGTTCTGGTCATGCTGGCCGGCGCGTGGCAGTTGCGCGCCGTCGGCACGCTGCACGACGTGCGATTGCGGGCCGCGAGCACGCACCGCACATGGATCACGAGTCCGAACTGGTCACGGGTCACGTTCGCTCACCGCCCGAGGTACCTGAGCATCATGCAGACGATGACGCCGCAGGGTACGGATCCGGCCAGAGCCCGCCGTCCAACGTATCCCGAGTGGTTCCTGGCGTTGATCGGAGGGGGCTGACATGCCGGCTGGCAACACGCGAATCCTGGCGTGGTTGATCGCAATGCCGGCGCTGCTGTGCGCGGTCGGGTTACCCCTGTACGAGTCCAGTGACGTCGCCCAGCCCCCAGCCATGGCGGACACGTTCGTCGAGGCTCTGGACGACCGCAACGTGGAGCACGCCTACCTGTTCATCCGGCAGGGGCAGGACCCCAATACGTTGGTCCGCTTCCGTGACGATGTCCGCACGGGCGGCCGGGAAGTGCAGGTGTCTCCGCTCATGCTCGCCGTGGCCGGCAGCGACGACAACACCGCCGCGATGCTCCTGAGCTTCGGGGCGAGGATGGACTACCCGCCCAATCGCTATGTCGTCTGCCTGGCTCGTGAGATGGGCATGGACGGTTTCGTGGATTCGCAGATGAGCACGGCCTCCGAGGTCGAATGCCCGCCTCCTTCGGGCGCGGAGTTTCCGCTGCTTGCCTACGTCGATTGACCTGCCCGGAGTGAGGACGCGCTGGTTCGACGACGGTGCGGGGCCGGCTATTTGATGAACGTACCGGACCGCAATTCGGCATAGGCCTGCTGCAGTTGTTCGGGTGTGTTCATGACGATCGGACCGCGCCACGCAACAGGTTCCTCAATCGGCTGCCCTGAAACCAGCAGAAACCGGACACCCAGTTCGCCCGCCTGGACCACGACCTCGTCACCGCGGTCGAACACCACCAGCGAGCAGTTGCCGAGTTCGTCGGTTCCCTGCGCTCCAAGGCCATCGCCGGACGCTGGCTGATCCTGTTCCCCCACGAGTTCCGTTTCCACCGCCCGCGGTTCAGACGCGTCGCGGAACGTGCCGGATCCTTCGAAGACGTAGGCGAAGGCGTTGTTGACTGTCTCGACAGCCAGATGCTTTTTCACACCTGGAGGCACGGCAATGTCGAGATACCGTGGGCTCGCTGCCACGCCGTCGACCGGACCGCTCTTGCCCCAGAAGTCTCCGCACACCACGCGGACCCGGGTGCCGTCATCGTCGACCACTTCGGGAATGTCACCGGCCACCACGTCCTGGTATCGAGGTGCGGTCATTTTCAGCGACGACGGCAGATTCGACCAGAGTTGAAAACCGTGCATTCGACCCCGGGGGTCGCCCTTCGGCATTTCCTGATGCAGAATGCCGCTCCCGGCTGTCATCCACTGGACGTCTCCAGCACCGAGGCTGCCCCGATTCCCGAGGCTGTCACCGTGATCGACCGTCCCGGCCAACACATACGTGATCGTTTCGATGCCGCGGTGCGGATGCCACGGGAACCCGGCGAGATACGCGTCAGGATCCTCGTTGCGAAAGTCATCGAACAGGAGAAACGGATCGAA
>JAQBVV010000169.1 GCA_027622905.1 Acidobacteriota bacterium | reverse complement strand
GCGACAGTGTAGTACGGGGGATCGATCGTGTCGATCCTTTTCAATGAGTTTCACCACGGGCTGCTAGCGCACCGGGGCTCGGGGTCGCAGGACAGGCTGTGACTGGCTCTGACACTCGGCGCCCGCCTCAGCCCATGGCGACGACGATCACGGAGGATGACAGTTATGGATCCGATACGACGCAAGATACTCACCACTGGTGCCGCGGCGACGGCCATGGCTGGAGCGCCGCGCATGTTTGCTCAGCAGACCGGAGTGGCAGGTGCAGGAGCAGGCGCGCGCGTCTACGAGCGAGGCCCCGTTCGCATCCGCTACGAGGAGGCCGGGGCCGGTTTCCCGCTGATGCTGCTTCCCGGCGGTGGCTTGAACTCGACGATCGCGTTCTTCTCGGGCAACTCGCCCTTCAACGCGATCGAAGAGTTCAAGGGACAGTACCGCTGCATCACGGCGGACCTGCGCAACGCCACCAGCGGCCAATCCACCGGCCCCGTCGAGGTCGATCGACCGTGGGAGTCCTACGCCGACGACCAGCTTGGCCTGATGGATCATCTGGGCATCGACAAGTTCATGGTGATGGGCTTCTGTATCGGTGGCCCGTTCATCTGGAGTCTCCTGCAGCGCGCGCCCGATCGTGTTGTCGCGGCGGTGCTGGCGCAGCCCGTGGGGTGGCGGCCGGAGATGCGCGATCCGAATTACCCGGGCGTCTTCTGGAAGAACTGGGGTCCGGCACTGACGGCCCAGCGGCCCGAGATCACGAGGCCGACGGTGGACAGATTCGTGACCAGAATGTTCGAGACCGACCCCGACTTCGTCTTCACGGTGACACGGGATTTCGTACGTGGTTGCCAGACCCCGATTCTGGTCCTGCCGGACGATTCCCCGGCCCACCCGTACGCCCCCGCCATCGAGAGCGCGATGCTCGCGCCGAACGCCGAAGTGAGCCTGTTTCCCTGGAAAGTACCCACGGAACGGATTCCCCTGGCGGTGCGCCACATCCATTCCTTCCTCAAGGCGCATCGGCCCGTGTAGGGTCCGGGTCACCGGACGCGATCCTGCGGCGGGCGCTCGACGGCCAGGTGGAGCCAGCCTTGTGCGGTTCGCTGCCGGCGTCGGATGGTTCGTGGCAGGTGTTGATTGATGTCGACGAACACCCGCTGAACGACCTGAATATTGGCTATTGGCGTCGCGTTGTTGATGTGGGCAACGCCCGTCATTCGTCATATTCGGCGGCGGGTCGCCTGGCAGGACGCAATCATGGACGAATCTTTTCACTGTACGGAGTCAGCAATGCCAAAGATCCAGGAATCCCGAAATGCACTCGCGCAAGCGCTGGTCGCCGGTACGCGGTTGGTCTGCGACGCCGGAGAAATCGATCGAGCACGTCTGGACGAGATACGGCGCAGTCTCCTGGTGCTGGCCGCGAAAAAAGATCTGTGGTCGGAAGGGCAATTCCCCTCGCCACCCGAGGGTCAACTCCAGAATCGCTATTTGATCGCTGGCGAGCCCGCCGAGGGCATCACCTTGTATCTCAATGTCGTTCGCTCCGGAAAAAAGGTGCCGCCGCACAATCACACGACCTGGGCCTGTATTGCCGCCGTCGAGGGCGTTGAGCACAACATGTTCTATTCGCGTCGTGATGACGGTACGGAAGCTGGCAAAGCGACACTTGTGCTGGACAAAGTGGTTGCAGTAGGCCCTGGTGATGCTATTGCGATGCTGGCCGACGACATCCACACATTCGAAGTTCGCGGCAACCAGGTGATACGGCACCTGCATTTGTACGGGCGTCCGCTGGAATCGCTTTCGGCGCGCAAAGCGTTCGACGTGGAAAGTGGCACGTACCGACTCATGGACGTTGGCGTGAAAACCATTGTCTGAGGCCGTCTCATGAACACGATTGCCGCGCACGACCTGAAGCCCCTGTTGACCAAGCAGGGCGAGATCGCGTTTCTCGATGTCCGCGAACAGGGTCAGTACGGCGAGGGCCACCCGTTCTTCAGTGTTCCGTTCCCCTACAGCCGGCTTGAAGCAATGGCCGCGACCCTGTTGCCCAGCACGTATCCGCGCCTGATCGTGTTCGACGACAACGATGGTGTTGCGGAGCGTGCGGCGGCAGTGCTCGAATCGTTGGGTTATCGCAATGTCTCTGTACTCGAGGGCGGCGCGCCTGGCTGGGCAGCAGCGGGATTCACGTTGTTCAAAGGCGTGAACGTCATGTCCAAAACCTATGGCGAGTTGCTCGAACAGACGGCGGATACACCACGCCTGACGGCGACTGAACTGCGCTCACTGCTCGAACGTGATCCTTCAGTGGTGCTGCTGGATGGCAGAAGCCCGGAGGAATACAGGAAGATGACGCTGCCGGGCGCGCTGTGCTGTCCGAATGCTGAGCTGGGCTATCGTCTGGATTCGCTGGTCGCCGACGAAACCACGACGGTGGTGATTCATTGTGCCGGCCGGACCCGCTCGATTCTTGGCGTCGAAAGTTTACGAATTCTCGATATACCGAATCCACTCTTCGCACTGGAAAATGGCACGCAAGGATGGCGACTGGCCGGTTTTGATCTTGCCAACGACAACACGCCGCAAGCGCTTGTCGAGCCTGACGACAACGCGATGGCCCGGATGGCCAGGCGTGCCAGCGCGTTGATCGCCTCCGCCAACCTTCCAATGATCGACCAGGCGACGATGGCCGAGTGGCAAGGACAGGCCGAGCGCACGACTTACCTGCTCGATGTCAGGACGAAGGCGGAGTTTGACGCCGCGCATTGGAAAGGCGCACGACACGCTCCGGGCGGACAGCTCATTCAGGCGACCGACCAGTATGTCGCCGTGAGAAACGCACGGATCGTACTGAGTGACGACAACCATGTGCGAGCGGCGACGACTGCCGTTCGACTGCAGGACATGGGTCACGATGTCTATCTTCTGGACGCCGATGCCCGGGCAGGGTCATCACGTGCCTCTGCCGATCAGTCACGCGCCGCGTCCACTGACGAGGCACCCGTATTTCCTGCCGCTGGCTCGCTGCAGGAGCTGACGATTCTGGATGCCTCACCGGGGATGTCCTTCCGCCAGGCGCATGTTGCCGATGCCCGATGGGTGACCAGAGCGCGGATCGACCAGCTACGACTGGACCCCGGCGAACCCGTACTGGTCACCGGCCGGGACCGGGAACTCATCGACGGCGTGGTCACTGAATTGATCGCCGCAGGATGCAACGTCATCGAGGCGTGCGTGGGTTCGCCGGCGATCTGGACCGAGGCTGGCTACGACATCGTCACCACACCACACGTGCCGACCGATGAAGAATGCATCGACTATCTGTTTTTCGTGCACGACCGTCACGATGGCAACCTGGATGCGGCGCGGCGCTACCTGGAGTGGGAGGTTGGCCTTGTTGACCAGTTAGATGCCCAGGAGCGGTCTGTGTTGCGTCCGCGCGCAGCGTTGTCCGACGAGTGACATCGCGCCCTCGGTCGGGAGCGAAGGGGATGCGTTCGACAACGCACTTGCCGAGTCGGTGATCGCGCTGTACAAGACGGAAGTGAACCGCTCGCAGAATACGAAGCGCAGTACCATGCTCAGACCCCAGTGGCCTGATTCAACGAATCTGGTCTCCGAAGTTCCCGGCACGGATCAGTTGACGCCTTAATCGATGATTGCTTGATTGACGAGCGCGTTGATGAGCTGTCGATAGTGCCAGCGAATCGGTCCGGGTGCGTGGGACATGAACACAACCGCCAGCTCCTCTTCCGGATCAGCCCACCAGTTGGTGCCGGTGGCGCCCGGCCACGAGAAGTCGCCCACCGATCCCATGACACGCGCGACCCCCGGCGTCGTGCGCACCGCCAGTCCAAGACCGAACCCGTAGTCGGCCCGCGTGGGATCGGCGGCGGCGATCAGGTTCTTGACCTCGGGACCCAGATGGTTGGCGAGCATGTACTCCACGGTCTTGCGTCCCAGCACGCGCGTGTCACCCAGCGCA
The DNA here is from genome assembly GCA_027622905.1 of Acidobacteriota bacterium. Classification (GTDB taxonomy): domain Bacteria; phylum Acidobacteriota; class Vicinamibacteria; order Vicinamibacterales; family UBA2999; genus JAQBVV01. The sequence goes on along the minus strand of JAQBVV010000169.1, from coordinate 2,538 downwards.
CCGTCGTTGAGCAGCATCAACGCGAAGCGCAGGTAGTCGCTGGCCGTGGATATCGCGCAGCCGCCCCCACACTCGAACGTCAGCGGTGTGGTGGCATCCCGGGTCGATTGTGGTCGACCGCTGAGCGGGTCCTTGGGCAGCACCTGGGCGTACCGATCGCGCGCTTGCTCCGGAAGGAGAAACCCGGTGTCGACCATGCCGAGCGGGTCAAACAGGTTGGCCTTCAGATACTCGCCAAGCGTCTGGCCGGACAGGTGCTCGATGAGCTGTCCCACCACGTCGATGGAATAGCCGTAATCCCAGACGGTCCCGGGTTGATAGAGCAGGGGGACTGACGCCAGCGCGTCGATAAACTCCGGTCCGCTCAGGGTTGCCTGCGGCCGACCCAGCGCCTGTGTCGACGCTTCGTGCACGGCCGTCGTCCCGCGGTTGCCGTAGATGATCCCCGAGGTGTGGCGCATGAGATCCTGCACGGTGATCGGGCGGTCGACGGCTACGGTGTCGAGGATGTGCTGGCCGTCCTCGGACATCACGGCCACCCGGGTGTCAGTAAACTGCGGGAAGTACTTGGAGATCGGATCGTTCATGAGGAGCCGGCCCTGCTCGTAGAGCATGAGCGCACCGGCCGTGACCATGGGTTTTGTCATCGAGGCGATGCCGAAGATGGCATCGTTCGTCATCGGCGCCCCGGCAACCTTGTCGCGGTACCCGATGGCTTCGAAGTAGACGAGCTTGCCCCGGCGTGCAATCGCGATCACCGCGCCCGGAATCCGGTCGTTCTCCACGTCGGCGCGCAAGACCTCGCCGATGCGAGTCAGCCGCGCCGACGACATGCCGACTGATTCCGGCGTCGCGCGCGGTAGCGGGTCGGCCGCGAGCGCCGGCAACGCGATACAGAGGGCAAGAACGACGAGCGTTGCAATACGCGTATTCATGCGTCTGATCTCCTGGGTCTCTCGGGTTGACTTCCAGGGCATAGGATACAGCGGGGGCACACAGTCAACGAGCCCCAGTCTCGCGACCCTGGCTGCCCCTCCGTGCCAGCGCAGCCATCGGCGATTATGGGCGCTGCCGGGGGGGCAGGGTCGCGTAAGGCGTCAGTTCGTTCCCTCCGCGCCAATGCGGCGGCCCGCGATCCACACCGAGTGGATCTCCCGGGTGTTCAGAATGTCGTCCAGCGGGTTGGCGTCGAGCACGAGCAGATCGGCCACCTTGCCGGGCTGGATCCTCCCGAGGTGATCGAGCTCGGACACATCCGCGGCCGCGCCTGTCGCCGCCACCAGCACCTGCATCGGCGTCATGCCGGCCTCGACCATCATCGCGAGCTCGACGTGCTCGAAGTATCCCTGCCACCGTCCGTCGCCCCCACCCACATCGGTGCCCATCGCGATCGTGATGCCGGCATCGGACAGGATCTTCAGGTTCCGATTGGCCTGTTCCAGGGCGGGCTTGATGGCCTGCGCATCCTCACTCTCGCGAATCCCCTGCTGGTACTCGGGAGAGGTCAGCGTCGGAATCTCCTCGCTGTAGAGCGAGACGCCTCGCAGGAAGAAGGGATCCTCCAAAAACGCCGGCGTGTCTTCGTAGATGAAGACGGCCAGGTCACGTGTGAGCGTCGGGATGTACGGCACGTTCCGCGCCTTCATCTTGTCGATCAGCGCCTGGCCCACATCCTGGTCGCGGATGCTGTGGGCGATGACGTCGATGCCCGCGTCCAGCACTTCATTGGCCTCCTGCACCGAGAAGATGTGGGAGTAGGTCCGCAACCCCCTCTTGTGAGCTTCGTCGATGATCGCGCCGTAGGTGTCGGCGCTCATCTCGCGGGGGCTGCCGTCCCCCATGTGGAACTTGATACGGTCGGCGTTCATGCTGACGCGCTGCGCCACCGATGCCCTGGCCTCTTCGGGCGACTTCTGCCCCTGGATGCTGGGTCCAGAAGTGTAGATCCGCGCCCGATCCAGGTCGGCGATGGATTCCTGCTCGTCGCGTAGCGTGGCGACCTCTGGCGTTTCATCGTTGGTCAACTGTCCCAGGCTCACCACAGTCGTCACCCCGTAGTCGGCGAGCACGCGAAGCCGCTTGAGCAGATCCTCCCGCATCGGGATCTGGTCGTCCACTGCCCGGACGTGCCCATGGGCGTCGATGATGCCGGGCATGACAGTCTTGCCCGCCAGGTCGACTGTGGTGGCACTCGCGGGAATCTGATCGTCGGAAAGAACGCCGGCCGCAACAATACGGCCATCCTGGATGACGATAGTGCCCTGTTCCACAGGGGCGCCGCCAGTACCGTCGATGATCCGAAGGCCCGTGAGCACCGTGGCGGCGTCAGGCTCCACCTGACCCACCGATTGTTGTTGGCACGCCGTTGCGCCGATCACCAGCAAGACGAGCACGGCCAGCGCGCTGCGGCTCAACGAAAAACGCTCTAGACGCCTCGAGATGCAAGACATGGCAACCTCCTTACGCGGCCACATAGGTGATCACTTAAGCCGGCTCCGCCAGGGTCAGGCCGGCGCGTAGCCGGCCGGTGAGGCGGTC
>JAQBVV010000168.1 GCA_027622905.1 Acidobacteriota bacterium | reverse complement strand
GAGCCGTGAGGAGCCGCCGCTTCAATTTTCAACAGTCAGTGGGACATCCCCTCGTTTTCGACCACTACTCTTAGTGTCGATCCGTTCGTTGACCGAACGGACAGGCGCCGGCGCCGTGAGGTTTTGAAAAGACGTCGGCGGGCGGGCTCGGATGCGGACCCGCCGCGAGACCCGGAAGAGGAGAGAACGTGTGACGGGTCACGATGACCCGTCACACACATCGAGCAGATTCCGAAGCCGGAATCGTTCCGCGCTAGTTGCGCACGTAGATGTCGACCTGTACCTGCACCGGCCGGCCGCGGTTGGTCCCCGCGGGCTGAAGGTCGAACGTTCCAAGGAAGCTGTAGCCCGCGGGCGGCGTTGACCCCACCGGAAGCATCAGCATCGAGCCGGAGAAGAGGCCTTCGCCCTGTGGGCCGACCTCTCCCTGGGGACCGACGAGACCAGTCGCACCGGTATCGCCGGTGTCGCCCTTATCCCCCTGCGGGCCAGCGGGACCTATCGGGCCCTGCGCGCCTGTGGGGCCGACGGCACCCGGCTCGCCCTGGATCCCCTGCGCGCCTGTTGGGCCGGTCAGCCCGATGGGACCCGGCTCACCCTGGATTCCCTGTTCACCCTGGATCCCCTGCTCGCCCTGCGCTCCGGGCGGTCCCTGTGGACCCTGCGCACCGACATATTCGTAGGCGGCGCACCCGAAACCGTCGACCACGCTGCCAGACGCGGTGTTCGGACAGAAATCGTCGTCGTCCAGGAAGCCGTCTCCATCGCTGTCGGCGGGTCCCAGCGGCCCGGCGACGTCCATGGTGAACGATGTGCCGGCAGCGATCTTGCCGATTCCGTCCAGCCCCGACACGGCCACCGGAAGGGTCAGGAAGGAGGGCCCACCTTGCAACGGCCCGCCTTGCACCATGCCCACATGGTTGTGGCCCCAGCCCATCAGCGTCCCGTCGTCGCGCAAGGCCAGGCTGTGCCAGTTTCCGGCGGCAATGGCGACGGCGCCCGTCACGCCCGCCGCCTGTACCGGAGTCGAATGGCTCGTGGTAGTGCCATCACCCAACCCGCCGTACTGGTTGTTTCCCCATCCCCACACCGTGCCGTCGCCCTTCAGCGCCAGGCTAAAGAAGGTTCCCCCGGCCACCGACACGGCCCCTTCGAAGCCGTTGAGCGTGGGGACCGTCCTGGTGACGTTCGTGCCATCTCCCAAGCCGAAAAAGCCGTTGTAGCCCCAGACCCAGACCTTGCCGTCGCTCGTCACGGCCAAACTGTGGTACGCGCCTGCGGCGATGGAGATCACGCCTGCCAGACCGGTCGCCGGCAGAGGTGTGACCTCGGACGGCGTCGTGAAGCCACCGCCGAGCTGGCCTGACCCGTTCTCGCCCCAGCCACAGACAGTGCCGTCGCTCCTGAGCGCCAGGCTGAAAAACTGGCCCCCGGCCACCGCCACTACGTCGGTGAGACCCGACACTTGCACGGGTGTGGGCTGGTCGGTGGGGCCTGGAAGGCCCACCTGTCCCGACCGGTTGTCCCCCCACGCCCAGACCGTGCCGTCGCTCTTGACTGCAAGACCGTGATAGTAACCAGCCTCGATCGCCACCACGTCCGTGAGGCCGCTCACCGCGGCCGGGGTACCGCGCGAGACCGTGGTCCCGTCGCCCAGCTGGCCTTCACCGTTGTTCCCCCAGGCCCAGACCGTGCCGTCGATCTTGAGCGCGAGGCTGTGGCCCAGGCCCGCGGCAACGGACGTGACGTCGCCCATGCCAGGAACGACTTCCGGTTGGACCCAGTAATACGTGCCGCCGTAGGGATACGTGTCGTAGCCGAGCTGCAAGAACTGGCTGCTCCCCCAAGTGTACAGCGTGCCAGTCGGGTCCGCCTGCGCTCGGACACCAACCGCCAGTAGTGCGAGCATGCCTGCAATGGCGACAAGGCGAGTCAGGGAACGAGTGGAGACGGAGGTACCGCGCAGTCGTGATCTCAAGTCGAACATGGGATGAGTTCCTCGTGGTAAGAACGGTCTGTTCTTGGGAACAGCGTTAAGTCTTCCGATGACGTACAAAGCAGAGGTTTGGGGGACCCTTTGATGAAGAAAGGGACACTATAGTATTTAAACGATTCTAAGATCAACGGCCAATTTCGTAATCGAGGCAGGCGGGCTGGCGCCGGAACTACGCACACGGAACCGGCCGCCTCCGGACGGAACGCACCCTCCTGATACCTGATTAAGTGATCACCGATGAGGGGGCTCTAGCAGCCTGAACAGATGAGATGTCCGCCACCGCCTACCGCAGCCCGACGCCAGCGGATGCGACGAACATCATCACGCGGGGCGCGGCCCGATCGCCTTCCCCTGCGGTGCCAGCAGACACGATGTGCAATCGCAGGTCGAACGAGAACGCCAGATGCGCCCTGGTGAACCACCGGGCGCCAGCGCCAACATTGACACTGCTGCGGCTGCCGCCGTCCAGCACCTGTGCCTCGGTCGCCACGACTCCGCTCTGGCCACCGCCGAACGCCGACGTACCGGTCGCCAGCTTCGCGCGCCCGGCGCCCGCGCTGATGTAGCTCCATCCCTGGGCGGAACCGAAGTTCAGGGACAGCTCGGGCGCGATGGAGGTGAAGGTGGCCTCCACGTCGGGGGTCGTCGCGACGGTCGTCGCGCTCGAGGATGTCGATCCCGACCCGGAGTCCGGTGCCGCAGGCGAGGCCGTGGCTCGAACCCGCAGCGCACTCGCGCCGATACCAAGCCGCATCGGGCCAAGGCTCAGCGGGTAGACGTGCGCGCCGACCACGATGCCGGCGGCCGTTGAGGGGAGATCCGTTCCGGTCGGCACCGCCGGGAAGATCGTCACGTCCCGTGGAATGCTGCCTATCGCGCCGCGCACATCAACAACGAACGGCCCGGGCGGGCTGGGCGCGGCAATCTGTGCGGCGGCCGGCGCACCCGAGGACAGACCGATCCACAGCAGGCAGATCGCCGTCGACCGCCTCACGACCTTCCTGCTCTTCTCGTGGCCATGTCTTCCATGTTCCCGCATGTTCCCGTTGTGCGCGGTCCGGATCCCCGGCGCCGTGACGGGGGTCCCGTCGCCGATCATCTGCGCGACTCCTGAACAATGCGCACGCCTGCGCTGGCACCGATCCGACTGGCTCCCGCCTCCACCATCGTTCGCAGATCGTCCAGGTCCTTGATGCCTCCAGCCGCCTTGACGCCCATGGCCTGGCCGACCACGCGTCGCATCAGCGCGACATCATGGGCCGTGGCTCCGCCTGGACCGAACCCGGTGGATGTCTTCACGAAGTCGGCGCCCGCCGCTTGCGCCAGCTCGCAGGCCGTCACCTTCTCCTCGTCGGTCAGGAGCGCCGCCTCGATGATCACTTTGCTGACGACGCCGGATTCCCTGCAGGCACCAGTCACCGCGGCGATGTCCCGCCCGACCAAGCCGCGATCGCCGGACTTGAGAGCACCGACGTTGATCACCATGTCGATTTCGCCGGCTCCATCGACAATGGCCCGACGCGCCTCGAACTGCTTGGCGTCAGACGTCGTCGCACCCAGCGGAAATCCGACGACGGAACAGACCTTCACGCGGCTCCTCTGCAACAACGCGACGCACGTGCTCACCCACGTGGGATTCACGCACACGCTCGCGAATCCGTACTGCACCGCTTCCTGGCAGAGTGCCTCGATCTGTTGTCTGGTGGCATCGGCGCGCAGCAGCGTGTGATCGATGAGCGCCGCTACCTCGTCGGCCGGTCCGCCAGAGGCGTGCAGCCCGATCCGGTCCGGCATTACTCCAGGTCCCGAATCTTCGAGAGTCGTCGGATGTAGCGAGGCTCCTTCATCGGGGTGGCCATGAAGGTGTCAACGATCTCGAGCGCTTCCTCCACCGTGACCAGCGTCGATCCGAGGGCAAGCACGTTGGCGCCGGTGTGCTGGCGCGCATACCGTGCGAGCGTCCGATTCGAGCACATGGCGGCGCGCGCGCCATCAACCTTGTTGGCGGCGATCGTCGAACCGAGGCCTGTACCATCGATCGCAATACCCGCCTGGGCTTCGCCGCGCGCGACCTGCACGGCCACCGATGCCGCTGTATCGGGATAGTCCACCGGTTCGGTGCCATCGGTGCCCAGGTCGTGCGCCGCTATCCCGCGACCCCGGAGATGCTCCACGAGCGCCCGCTTGAGCGTCACGCCGGTATGATCGCTCGCGATCGCGACGGTTCGGATCTCGCTCGGCGGCGCCAGTGCCTCCGCGTCGACGTCAGTCCCTTCGCGCACGACCGTGACGCGACGCTCCTTGAGCGTGTCGTGCGCGAGCGGTGTGACGTGGCCGCCCGCAGCCAGCGCGACGGTGCTGCCGTACTCGAGCACCCGCGCGTCGGCCTCGGCGATCATGGTGAAGCGTCTCATCAGGCGGTTCGCTATGTTACCTTCGCGTTCGACGCACCACCAAGCTTCAGAGAAGGACGCTCCGGACACGCCATGAGAATGCTGATCTCGTCACACGACATCCAGGAGCGCGTCTGCCAGATGGCCGCCGACATTCACCGGGATCACCCGGACGGCGTGCACCTGATCGCCGTCCTCAACGGCGCGTTCATGTTCCTCGCCGATCTGTCCAGGGCCATCCCGGGGCGCTGCTCCATCGACTTCATGGCCGTGTCGAGTTACGGGATGCGGTCGTCCTCGTCCGGACAGGTACAGCTCCTGAAGGATCTGGACACCGGCATCGAGGGACGCCCCGTCGTGATCGTCGAGGACATCGTCGATACCGGCTTGACGCTGACCTACCTGCACGATCTACTGCGCGCCCGGTCGCCCGGCAGCCTGCGAACGGCCTGTCTCCTGAACAAACCCTCGCGTCGGCGGGTGGACGTCCCGCTCGACTACGTCGGTTTCACGATCGAAGACGCGTTCGTGGTTGGCTACGGACTCGACGCCGCCCACCAGTATCGCAACCTGCCTCACATCGCCGTGCTCGACGTTCCTGAAGCGTGAAGCCAGGCAGCCGACGGCGGACGATTCGGATCCTCCACGCCGGGTGCCAATCGACCGACGCACTATCATGGAGGCGGTGCCCCTCCACATACTCGACCATCCGGTGGCACAGGACGCGCTCATGGAACTTCGAGATCCGCGCACAGGGTCCGTTGCGTTTCGCAGTGCCACAACCCGCATCAGCCTGCTGCTGGCCACCGAGGCACTCCGTGAGGTTCCAACCACGACCGGCACGGTTGCGACGTCGCACGGCGCAGCAGAGGGTCACGTGATCGACAGCGATGTGGTCGTCGTACCTGTATTGCGGGCCGGCCTGGGTATGCTTGACGCGGTCCTGGCGCTCGTACCCGCCGCGCGCATCGGCCACATCGGACTGCAACGGAATGAGTCGACCGCGGTCGCATCGACCTACTACGCCAAACTCCCCCCGGACATCGGTGAGAGCTTCGTGATGGTCGCCGATCCGATGCTCGCCACGGGCGGCACCGCCGCCTCGGCCATCGATCTCATCAAGGCCAGCGGCGCCCGTACCATCTGCATGATCTGCATCGTGGCGGCACCCGAAGGCGTCGAGGTCATGGCGCAACGACATCCCGACGTGGCCCTCTACACGCCCGTCGTCGATCGCGAGCTGAGCGCGCAGAAGTACATCGTGCCAGGAGTCGGCGACTTCGGCGATCGCCTGCACGGGACCGGCTAGGGCGCTTGTCGATTCGGTGGAGACTGAAAGACGCGGGCAAGCACTTTTCGAAGTCCTGGCCCCTGCGAGAAGCCCTGGACCGAAATCAAAGGCGCTCTAGCGGCTGTGCTAGACTCGATTTTCGTACCAGATGTCACATCCGGGCGCGTGGCTCAGCGGTAGAGCACCCGCTTCACACGCGGGGGGTCGATGGTTCGATTCCATCCGCGCCCACCATTTTCCGAGTTGTTCAGTTCAGCACACAGGCCACCCGCAGGACCTCCCGGTTTCCGAACCATTTGTCCCCGCACCGGGCTCGTCGTGGACGGTCGCGACCAACGATCATCTCACCGCATGGAGTGGACCCTGGGGAGTGTCGTTCGCCGCCAATCTGACGCCGGACGACCTGACGGGACTCCGCAGCGGCGTCTGGACGGAAGATCTCTTCATCCGCGCGATGCGGACCGGGAAGCACATGGCCGCGGCGCGGGTCATCCTGCCGCCGATGCCGTGGCAGGTGCTGGCGCAACTGAGCGACGACGACCTGCGGGCCATCTGGGCCTACCTGGGCACGATGCCGACGGTCCTGAATCACGTGCCGGATCCGGTCCCTCCAGTGGCGGCCGCCGCGCCGTAGGAGTCACCGGCGAGACGACGTCGCCCGCTACGCGACTACGCCGCTACGGCACGCAGCTCTGCTGCAGCGCATGCGCGCGGGACCCGTCGGGGCCGATACCGGACAGGAGTTCCGCGAACGTCTGCAGCGGCACGGCAGCACGCCGAGTCGCGGCGCGCGCTCATCTGCGTGGTGGAGCGGTGAGCGCTCGTGGCCAGCCCAGTCGTGGGCACGAGTGAGACCAATCTAGCTACTTTCCGGTGAAGAAATGACCGCGTAAGTCGTTGACTGATACCGGTGGCCGGCGGCCGGTCGTGA
>JAQBVV010000167.1 GCA_027622905.1 Acidobacteriota bacterium | reverse complement strand
AGCTGCGGCTCGCCGCTCACGAACTCCCCGCCTTGCAACCGATCAAAATCACTGCGACGGGGTACTAGGGGACCTGCAGAGCGCGTTCGACCGCCGCGATCACATCGACCGCAACGTCGTCCCGGGCTCGCTCGGCGTCGATCCGCACCCAGCCGCTCGCCGCCTGGCGCAGGTAGCTGTCCCGGACTCGCGCCAGCAGCCCCATGTCGCGCTCGTACCTGTCTCGGTCAGCGCTCTTCCGCCGGGCCGATTCCTCTGGCGAAATGTCGAGCAGGATCGTCAGGTCCGGCTGCGGCAGATACCGCTGAATGGCGGCAAGCCACGCAGCGTCGAGCCCCTGTGCTTCTCCGTAGGCCACACTCGACGCGAGATACCGATCGCAGAGCAGAACCGTGCCAGCAGCGCGGGCGTCAAGCATCCGCTGTCTCCACTCGTAGCGGTTGACCACGTACAGCAACTGCATCGCCTCCGGCTCGTACGACCGATCGCCCGCGAGGGCCGAGCCGATCTCGGCGCCGATCGAGGTGTCGTAGTCAGGGAACGAAAACAGCCGAACGTCACGTTGCCGATCCGTCAGGCGGTCGCGGAGCAACTCGGCCTGCGTCTGCTTGCCGCTCTGGTCCAGTCCTTCAAAGGCCACGAGAAGGCCACGCGTGGGTGCCGCGGTCATGCTTCGAGCGCGAGGACGTCGTCCAGCGTCTGGCGCCGACGAATGATGCGCCACTGGCCGGCGTCGATGAGCACCTCGGGAGGCAGGAGGTGGCGATTGTAGTTGGACGCCATCACCGATCCATACGCGCCGGCATCGAGAACGGCCACCAGATCGTCGACCGCAAGCGGCGGTAGCTGCCGGTCGGTGGCAAACACGTCGCTGCTCTCGCAGATCGGTCCTACCACGTCCCACGGCGACTCCTCGCCGTCACGGGGACGGACCGGCACGATGCGATGGTACGACCCGTACAGCGCCGGGCGCATGAGTTCACCCATCCCCGCATCGAGCACCGCGAACTGACGACCATCGGGGTAACACTTGGTATCCACCACGCGCGCGATCAGCGCGCCCGCGTGACCGACCACGGAACGGCCGGGCTCGAGCACCACCGGTATACCGCAGCGCTCGACCTCCGGAATCACCGTCATCGCGTACTCGGCCGGCCCGACGATGGCCTGGCCGTCGTAGGCGATACCAAGCCCCCCGCCGACATCGAGATGCTCGAGCGCGAATCCGTCGTCGCGCAGTTCCAGCGCGAGCGCCGCGAGGGTGCGGGCGGCGCGGCGCAACGGCTCGACCGTCGTGATCTGCGAACCGATGTGGATGTGTACCCCTACGAACCGCAGACCCGGTCGCGCCTTCCGCTCGCGATAGATGGTTCTCGCCTCCTGCAGCGGCACGCCAAACTTGTTCACCCGCAGGCCCGTCGAGATATTGGGATGACTCCCCGCGTCGATGTCTGGATTGACCCGCAGCGCGACCCTCGCCTCACGGCCTTGCGCGACCGCCAGCTCCGCGATGCGATCGAGTTCTCCGGCTGATTCGGCGTTGATGGTCCCGATGCCGTCGGCGACGGCGTCCCGCAACTCGTCGCGTGTCTTGCCGACGCCGGTGAATACGATGTCGGCCGGACTGTAGCCCGCCCGCCGGGCAACCTGGATCTCACCACCCGAGTTCGCATCAACCTTGCTGCCCAGCGACCGCAGCAACTGAACGATCGACAGCGTCGAGTTCGCCTTCATCGCGTAGTGAATCGCGTGCGGATAGGCAGAGAACGCCGCGTCGAGGGCGCGGTAGGCCTCACGAATCGCGTGCGCGCTGTAGAGATAGACCGGCGTGCCGACGTGCCCCACGATCGCCTCGACGGTGACGTCGTCGCAAGCGAGCCCGCTGGGCGTCGGCGTGAACGATTGGGACACGAACACCGGATATTATCATGCGCCGATCGCACCGCCCCGCACTACCGCTGGCTCCGAAGGCGGTCGCATCCGACCTGTCCGATGGTCGCCGGAGTACAGACACGCCGCGCGCAGCGCCGCCAAGCAGGCGCCGCGACGCACCGCCGCTGTGGCAGGTGTCTGAAATGGGTTCTAATTTAGTTGACGGCGGGAACGGCGCGACCGGCCGGCATCGCCTGCGCCGCCGGCGCGAGCGGCGTCTCGACGAGCGTCCAGCAGTCCCGTTCTTCGAGCACGCGCGCGGCAAACTCCGCATGCAGCGCGTGGCCACCACGGTGCGCGACCAGGTGACCGATCAGCGGATAGCCCAGCAGTGCCATGTCGCCGATCACGTCCAGAATCTTGTGGCGCACGAATTCGTCGTCGAATCGCAGCGCGTTGTTGAGTACGCCCGTATCGCCGATCACGATGGCGTTCTCCAGGGAGCCGCCCAGTGCGAGCCCTTGCTGCCGCATCATCTCCACTTCCTCGAGAAAGCCGAACGTGCGGGCAGGCGCGATTTCTTCGACGAAAACCTCCTCCGAGAGTCTGATCGTCCGAGCCTGGTGGCGGAGCATCGGGTGATCGAAGGCGATGCTGTAGGTCACTTTGAAGTGATCGGACGGGTACAGCGCGATCCGCTTGTTTCCACGGGAGACCGAGATCGGCCGAAGCACCTTCAGATACTGCCGCGGTGCCTGAAGCGACTTGATGCCCGCCTCCTGGATCAGGTAGATGAACGGCGCCGCGCTGCCATCCATGATTGGCACTTCCGGGGAGTTCAGTTCGACGACGGCGTTATCCACGCCCAGACTCATGAACGCCGCCAGCAGGTGCTCGACGGTGTCGACCCGGACGGTATCTCGGGAAAGCCCGGTGGCGTGATTGATGCCGCCGACGTGACTGATCCGGGCCGGCACTTCCTGCCCGCCAAGATCGGACCGGCGAAATCTGATGCCCGAGTTTGCCGGCGCCGGTTTCAGAGACAGTGTGACCTTACTGCCCGAATGCAGTCCGATGCCTGCGCAGGATGTCTGTCGGTGAAGGGTCCGTTGTGTGTGCATCAAGCTCCCTGGACAAAAGCAGAGGATGCGGTATGACAAGCAATCACAGTGCCGTGCCCACAGGTTTCAATGAAAAACCATAACACACTAATAAACATACACTTACCGCCTCGATCGAACACTGATCGTCGCGATAATCACTTTACTGTGGCAATGTTGCCACAACGCCGCCGTCGAAAACCGTGGCGATACTACCACAGGGCGGATGCCTTCAAACGGCCCGGACCCTACGCCGATCGTGCCAGGACCGGCTGCAGGAACGCCCCGGTCACCGAGTTCGGGTTGGCGGCAACCTCTTCTGGCGACCCGGTGGCCACCACCAGCCCCCCGGCCGCGCCGCCCTCAGGACCCAGGTCGATGAGGTAATCGGCGGACCTGATGACGTCGAGATTGTGTTCGATGACCACGACCGTGTTGCCCTGATCGACCAGCTTGTTCAGCACGTCGAGCAGCTTGCGCGTGTCTTCGAAATGCAGGCCAGTCGTCGGCTCATCCAGAATGTAGAGCGTGCGCCCGGTGCTGCGACGCGACAGTTCCTTCGCCAGCTTCACGCGCTGCGCTTCTCCCCCGCTCAGCGTCGTCGCCGCCTGCCCGAGCTTGATGTACCCCAGCCCCACATCCTGGAGCGTCCTGAGCTTGGTGGCGATCGGGGGGATGTTCTCGAGCAACGGCATGGCCTGGTCGACGGTGAGGTCGAGCACCTCGGCGATCGACTTGCCGCGGTAGCGCACGTCCAGCGTTTCGCGGCTGTAGCGGCGACCCTTGCACTGCTCGCACGTCACGTAGACGTCAGGCATGAAGTGCATTTCGATCGCGATCACGCCGTCTCCCTGGCACGACTCGCAGCGCCCGCCTTTCACGTTGAACGAGAACCGCCCGGGCTTGAAGCCACGCGCCTTGGCCTCCGGCATCATCGCGAACAGCTCCCGCACGAATGTAAACATGCCGGTGTAGGTGCACGGGTTCGAGCGCGGTGTCCGGCCGATCGGCGACTGGTCTATTTCGATCACCTTGTCGATCAGTTGAATACCCTCGATCCGATCGTGGAGACCAGCCGCGGCGCCGGCGCGGTAGATCACCTGCGCCAGCGACCGGTACAGGATGTCGTTCACCAGCGTCGACTTGCCCGACCCGCTGACGCCCGTCACGGCGGTGAACGTGCCCAGGGGAATAGACACATCGATGTTCTTGAGGTTGTTCGCCCTGGCGCCACGGATCACGATCTCGCCTTTCAGCGAGGGACGCCGCGTGGAGGGCGTCGGAATACGGCGTTCGCCCCGAAGGTAGGCCCCGGTCAGCGAGCCGGCGCCCTCCCTCAGCAGCTCGTCCGGCGTGCCCTGGAACATCACCTCGCCGCCGTGCGCCCCCGCTCCAGGACCGAGGTCCACCACATAATCAGCCTCGCGAATCGTGTCCTCATCGTGCTCGACCACCAGCACCGTGTTGCCCAGGTCGCGCAGCCGCGACAAGGTCGCCAGCAGCTTGCGGTTGTCGCACTGGTGGAGACCAACGGAGGGCTCGTCCAGCACGTACAGCACACCCGAGAGGCTCGCCCCGATCTGGGTGGCCAGCCGAATCCGCTGGCCCTCTCCTCCCGACAAGGTCGCCGCGCTCCGATTCAGCGTCAGATACCCGACGCCAACCTCGTGCAGAAACTTCAGCCGCTCCTGGATCTCGCGCAGCACCCGCACGGCAATCAGATGCTCGCGCTCGGACAGCTCGAGCTGTTCGAACAGTACCAGCGCTTCGCTGATCGGCAGGCTCACGTACTCGGCAATACCCCGATCCTTCACCAGCACCGCAAGACTCTCCCGCTTCAGCCGAAGGCCCCGACAGGTCGAGCACGTACTCAGCATCCGGTATGGTTCGAGGTCGCCCTGCACGAGCCACGATCCTTCGTCGTACCGACGACTCAGATTGGGGATGATGCCCTCGAAGTTCTTGCCGAACGGGTCCCGGCGCTCACGCGACGTCGCACGGCCCCGGCGCCCCGTCGGTCGCTGGCCAGCGTCGTCGAGCAGATCGTCCTCGTCCGCTGCCTCGTCCTGCTCTGCCGCCGGCGATTCCGTGCGCGTGGTCGCTTTCGCCGCCCTCACGGCCGCAGCCGGAGGACCGGTCAAGAGCAACTCGCGGTGTTTCTTCGACAAGCTCGAAAACGGCGCATCCGGGTCGATCCCGAATGTCTTGGCCAGCGTCAGAATGGCAGCGCGCACCAGCTTCTGATCGCCGCGGGTCCACGGCGCGATGGCGCCGCCGAGCAACGACTTCGACTCGTCGGGCACGATGAGCCGCGCATCGAAGTCATAGGTGGCTCCGAGGCCCTGGCAGTCCTGACAGGCTCCGTGTGGCGAGTTGAACGAGAAGGCGCGAGGGGTCATCTCCGGCATCGAGATCCCGCATTGCACGCACGCCAGCCGGCGGGAAAACAGCTGGTCACCGCCTTCGTAGGTATTGACGATCACGATCTGGTTGGCCAGGTCCAGCGCCACCTGGAGCGAATCGGTTAAACGACGCTCGATGCCCGATCTGACGATCAGCCGGTCCACCACCACGTCGATCGAGTGGTTCCGGCGCTTGTCGAGCTTGATGTCATCCTCGAGCGCGCGGAACTGTCCGTCGATGCGCGCCTTGGTGAAGCCACGTCGGCGCAACGCAGCCAGCTCCTTCTTGAACTCCCCCTTTCGTCCACGCACGATCGGCGCCAGGACGTTGATGCGGGCGTCCTCGGGATGGAGCATGACCAGTTCGCGGATGCGCTCAAGCGTCTGGGAGGAGATCTCGCGGCCGCAGTTGTAGCAATGCGGGACGCCGATGTTGGCGAACAGCAACCGCATGTAGTCGTAGATCTCGGTGACCGTTCCGACCGTCGAGCGCGGGTTCGAGCCGGTGGTCTTCTGCTCGATCGAAATGGCGGGCGACAGCCCGTCGATCAGATCGACGTCCGGCTTCTCCATCTGCTCGAGAAACTGTCGGGCGTATGCGGACAGCGACTCCACGTAGCGCCGCTGTCCCTCCGCATAGATCGTGTCGAAGGCCAGCGACGACTTCCCCGACCCGGACAAGCCGGTGATCACCACCAACCGGTCCCTCGGGAGGTCGACGTTGATATTTTTCAGGTTGTGAACGCGGGCACCGCGCACCGCAATCCAGTCGTGCGCCATATCGCTACTGCCGCTACTGCCAGGGATTCCAGGGCCAACTCAATCCTTCATTTTACTTCACCGGTGCGCGGCAGGCCGCAGGAACCGATCGCGTCCGCCGCGACCGAGCGCGCGCGCACCGACGCCCGGCATTCCGAAGGTGCCGGGCGATCGCCAGAACCCTGGGCCGGAGGACCTCGATGAATCGAGAGGCGCGGACCAGAATTCCTCGGTCACCTGCGGGATTCCCCCCACCCACTCGGCGCGCTTTCACGCGACGATGAGGCTGGCGGTGCATGGGCACTGGCACCGATGATGCACGGGTTATTGGCGGCTCCGATTCGCCTGTCAGAGGAGGTCGCCATGACACGCCGTTTC
Organism: Acidobacteriota bacterium; assembly: GCA_027622905.1. Classification (GTDB taxonomy): domain Bacteria; phylum Acidobacteriota; class Vicinamibacteria; order Vicinamibacterales; family UBA2999; genus JAQBVV01. The sequence goes on along the minus strand of JAQBVV010000167.1, from coordinate 221 downwards.
TGGCTGTTGGTTCTGCTTCTGCTTCCCCTCAATCTGTCGCCGATCGCGGTGCCGTCAGCCTCGGCTGGCGATGTCCTGCGCGAAGTCCAGGAGCGCGAGCCGAACAACGACGCCGACGCGGCGATGCGCATCGAGCCCGGCACGACGGTCACCGGGGCGCTGGCGGCCGGCGTCATCCGGGGCAGGGCCACCGACATCGACTTCTATCGCGTGCCGGTCAC
>JAQBVV010000016.1 GCA_027622905.1 Acidobacteriota bacterium | reverse complement strand
GTTGCAACCGCTGCTCACGGCGACGGTAATGTCTCAGCGTGGCTCAGTCTCGACCGTGGTGCCGAGTCCGCCGCTTGCCGATCAGCCGGCGACGTTCACCGCGACGGCGGCCGCTGCCACCGGCCACGGGATCAGTAGCTATTTCTGGACCTGGGGCGACGGTAATTCGCAGACGACCACTGTGCCGACGGTGACCAAGACCTACAGCGCGGTCGGTACCTACGTGCCGTCGGTGCGGGTGACAGATGACCTCGGCCAGACGGCGACGGCATCGCTCCAGTTCACCATCGTCGGGAGCGGGGTGACGGCAAGTTTCACCGCGTCGCCCACCAATCCGACGACGGCGATCGCGGTGCAGTTCAACGGCGTCGCCTCGACCGCGCCGGGCGGCGCCACGATCACGTCCTGGGCGTGGAACTTCGGCGACGGCACCGTCACGACCACAACCGGGCCGACGACGGCACACACGTTCGGCGTGGCGGGCATTTACGTCGTGCGGTTAACGGTGACCGACAGCACCGGACGGACGGGTACCGTCACGGTGAACGTGACGGTGACCTAGCTAGGATAGACTCTCGGCGTGACGGCCGAGAGCCCCCTCGATCGCGCGCGCCTGCCGGCGTCCACTCTGCTGGTGGCCCGACACGCGCGCCTTCGCCAGCGTCTCGACACGCTGAGCCTCGACGCGCTCGTCGTGACGTGCGCGCCCAATATTCGTTATCTGAGTAATCACACGGGCTCCGCTGGCGTGTTCGTCCTCACGCGTGACGGCGCCCACCTGCTTGTCGACTTCAGGTACCGCGACGCGGTGGCATCGCTGCAGCGGTCGTCGTCCGCGTGTCCGGATCTTGTCGTGCGCGACGTGCCGGCCAGCTACGACGAGGCGCTGCTCGAGTGTCTGGGCGACCTTGGTGCGTCGGTCGTGGGATTCGAAGCTGCCCATGTGCCGGTTGCGACGCACGGACGGTGGCAGCGGATGGCGGGAGCGCGACAGGTTGACGTCACCTTCACGGCGACCGAATCCATCGTGGAGGACGCGCGGGTGGTCAAGGACTCCTTCGAGATCGCAACGCTGCGCGACGCGGCGGCGCGGCTGACGGGGGTGGCCCGGTCAGCGCTTGACGCGGTTCGAGCCGGCGAAACCGAGTGGGCGGTCGCGGGGACGATCGACGCCGCGATCCGCGACGCCGGCTACGAGCGACCAGCCTTCGACACGATCGTCGCCTCCGGTCCGAATGCCGCGCGACCACACCATCACCCCGGGGACCGCGTGCTGGCCGACGGCGATCTCGTTGTGCTCGATTTCGGCGGCGTGTTGAATGGGTATTGCTGCGATCTGACGCGGATGGCGTCGGTGGGTGCGCCGTCTTCCGACGCTCGGCGGCTGTACGACGCCGTTTACGATGCGCATCAGGCAGCCATCGCGGCTGTCCGGCCGGGGGTTGAGTCGACCGCCGTGGATGCCGCCGCGCGCAGCCTGCTGGATTCGCGCGGGCTGGGTGCGGCGTTCGGTCACAGCACGGGTCACGGTCTCGGCCTCGACGTGCACGAGCTCCCGCGGATCGCGCGCGCCCGGGCCGACGCCGCCGGCGTGCGCCTCGAGCCTGGCATGGTCTTCACGATCGAGCCCGGTGCCTACGTGCCGGGCGTCGGTGGCGTGCGCATCGAGGACGATGTCCTGGTGACCGAGACGGGTTGCGACGTGTTGACGGCGGTGCCGCATGGACTCTGTTCACGGTAGGCTGCCTTCGCTTCACGCCATTCTTGACGTCGAGGTTGCCGCGGCGGCGAACTGGGACAGCCTCGATCTAGCCAGGGTGTTTCTCGACGGCGGCGCGCCGCTGATCCAGTTGCGCGCCAAGCACCTGAACTCGGGGTCGTTTCTCGCCCTCTGCGACGCGGTGGTTGGCGCCGCGGAGCCGTACGGCACGCGCATCGTCGTGAACGACCGTGCTGACCTGGCTCGGATGTCCGGATCGGCCGGGGTGCACGTCGGGCAGGACGACCTGGCGCCGCGCGCCGCGCGCCTGCTGCTGGGGCCGGGGGCCGTCGTCGGCCACTCGACACACACTGTCGCGCAGATTCAGGCCGCGGTCAACGAGCCCCTGACCTACATCGCCATCGGTCCTGTCTTCGGCACGAGGACGAAGGCCACGGGATACGAGCCGGTCGGGTTGGCGCGGGTGTCGGAAGCGGCTCGCCTGTCGCTCGGGCTGCCGGTCGTGGCCATCGGAGGTATCACGCTCGACACCGCCCCGGCTGTGATCGCGGCCGGCGCGTCGTCGGTCGCGGTGATCGCAGACCTGCTGGCGACGGGCGACCCAGGGCGCCGTGTCCGCGCGTTCGTGGACGCCCTTGCGTAGCAGTCTCGGTGCCTACTTGTAGGTCTGCAGCTGTCCCGCCTTGTAGCTGGTCCAGTAGGTTCCGAGCGCCGCACGCACCTTGCCGTGCAGCAGGTAGACGCCGACGAGGTTCGGCAATGCCATGCCCAGGATCATCAGGTCGCCAAAGTCGAGCACGTTGGTGGACGTGATGATCGAACCGAGAAAGACAAACACGAGAAACAGCGCCTTGAAATATTTCGACGAGGCGTCACCGAACAGCCAGACGGTGCAGCGCTCGCCGTAGTACGACCAGGAAATCATCGTCGAGAACGCGAACAGGAACACCGACCCTGACAGGACGTACGGGAACCAGGTGATGTGTTCGCTGAATGCACGCGACGTGAGCGCGGCCCCCCTGGCACCTGCGATCAGATCCGCGTAGGCGGGGTTGTTGTACGCGCCGGAGATATTGATGACGAGCGCCGTCATGGTACAGATCACGACCGTGTCGATGAAGGGTTCGAGGAGCGCCACGATGCCCTCCCGCACGGGATACTTGGTCCTGGCGGCCGAGTGCGCGATGGAGGCCGAGCCGGCGCCGGCTTCATTGGAAAACGCCGCGCGCTGAAACCCGGTCACCAGGGTGCCGACGAATCCTCCGTAGACCGCATCAGGAGCGAAGGCCTGGGTCACGATGGCGGCCAGTGCGCCTGGGACCTGATCGAGGCTCGACAGAATCACCGTGAGCGCCGCGGCGAGGTAGACGGTCGCCATCAACGGCACGACCTTGTCCGCCACGTGAGCGATCCGCTGGATGCCGCCAAGAATCACGATGCCGACCAGCGCCGTCATACCCAGGCCGTAGGCCCACGGGGCGGACGCGAGCCAGGGGACGGTCTCCTGAATCGCATTCATCGACTGGTTGACCTGGAAGGCGTTGCCGCCACCGAGCGATCCTCCGATACAGAGCAGCGCAAAGCAGACAGCCAGGACGCGGCCAATACCTGGCATGCCACGCTCGGCGAATCCCTTGGACAGATACTGCACGGGACCGCCGAGCACGTGACCATCGCGGCGCACCTCGCGATACATCTGGCCGAGCGTGCATTCGGTGAACTTGGTCGTCATGCCGATCAGGCCGGCGATGATCATCCAGAAGGTGGCGCCCGGTCCGCCGATGGTGATGGCGATGGCGACGCCCGCGATGTTGCCCAGGCCCACGGTCGCCGAGAGCGCGGTGCTCAGCGCGTCGAAGTGCGACACGTCGCCTGGTTCGTTCGGATTGGTGTAGCGCCCGCTGGTCACATGGATGGCGTGCCGAAACGCGCGGAGGTTGATGAATCCCATCCGGAGCGTCAGGAAGATCGCGCCGACAACCAGCCAGAGGACGATGAATGGCAGCCGCTGTGCGTCGTTCCAGAAGATCAGATCGAAAAAGAAGGCCGTCGCGATCCAGCCGTTCACGACGCCCATCATCCGATCGGCTCCATCCATGAATCCGGCTGGATCCGGGTCGGAGGGCAACGATGCCTGGGCGGCCTGGTAGGCGGGAGGTGACCCGCGCAGCAGCGTCGGAGGCACGACTGACGGCGTGTTCGGCGACGACGACCAGTCCCATTCTGAGCCTTGCGACGGTGCCGACGACATGGGAACGAGTGCGCCAGACCCGCGGGCAACCGGGTCCCGTGCCGTGGTTGCCGTGGCGACCTCGCGTGGCGCGAACGCCGCCGCGGCGCTGACGGTTGCCACGACGCACGCGAGGAGTATCGCGCGGCGAGCCGTACTGACGCGGAAGAACACGCGGGACAACATCTGTGTCTAACCTCCGATGCTGGTGTGGCGACGGCGACGAGCAGTTGGAGAATCCGGGAACTGGTCACAAAAGTCAAACCTCGAGGCGAGTCAAAGCTCGCGCGACTGATGTACGCTCGTCTTCATGGGGACGGAAACGAGCAGGGTTCGGTGACGGCACGAGTACTTGACGGCCGCGCGCTGGCCGATCAACTGCGAGACGAGGTCGCGCCGGAGGTGGCGGCGTTTACCCGGCAGTACGGTCGTCCGCCAGGGCTCGCCATCGTGCTGGTGGGAGAGAATCCGGCCTCCGAGGTCTACGTTCGCAACAAGCTGAAGACCGGTCGTGAGGTCGGTGTCCGCGCTGACCTTGAACGACTCCCCGGGAGCGCGGCGCTCACCGATGTTCTCGAACTGGTCGGGCGACTCAATGCGAGTGAGGTCCACGACGGGATACTGGTGCAGGCGCCGCTGCCGGGCTCGCTCGGTCGCGACGCCGCCTCGCGGGTGTTTGACACGATCGCACCTGAGAAGGACGTGGATGGGTTCACGCCGGGCAATGTCGGTCGCCTCGTCCAGGGCCGTCCCACGCTGGTACCGTGCACTCCGCTCGGGATCATCGAACTCCTGACGCGCGAAGGTGTTCCCATCGCCGGGCGCCATGCGTGCGTCATCGGGCGCAGCGAGATCGTGGGCAAGCCGATGGCGCTCCTTCTGCTCCAGCGCGACGCGACCGTGACGATCTGCCACTCCAAGACGTCCGACCTGGCCGCAGTGTGCCGATCGTCCGACATCCTCGTGGCCGCCGTCGGCAGAACCGGCCTGGTCACCAAGGACTTCGTCAAGCGAGGCGCCACGGTCGTTGATGTCGGGATGAACACCGTGACCGACGCGAGCGTCGCGGCCTCCCTGTTCCCGGAAGGACATCCACGGCTGGCGCGATTCCGTGAGCGCGGCAGCATGCTCGTGGGCGATGTCCATCCGAGTGTCGCTGACGTGGCCGGCGCGCTGACGCCGGTTCCCGGGGGGGTCGGACCGCTGACGATTGCGATGCTCATGATGAACACGCTGCGTGCCGCGCGGGCACGCGTTGGCGCCAGCGGGAGGTCGCCAGCGCGGATTTCATGAGCGCGTAGCTCCGGCACCGGAACCGCAGGCAGTCCACTCCTGCCAGGGGGGCGCCTCGACGGTCCGTTACGCGCACGTGAAATCCGCGCTGGGTCTCTGCGGGAACTAGCGGGACCTATCGGGGGAGGCGGGACGTGGATCGCGCAGACGTCAGACGCGTCGCCCTGACGGGCGGAATCGCTACAGGGAAGAGCTACGTGCGAGCGCGATTCGAGGCGCTCGGCGTTCCCACCATTGATGCCGATGCGTTGGCGCGCGACGCCGTGGCTCCTGGCACGGCGGGTCTGGCCTCGGTCGTGGCTCGCTTTGGCCGGCATGTGCTGCACCCGGACGGGACCCTCGACCGCCAGCGCCTCGCTGACATCGTGTTTGCCGACCCGGAGTCGAGATTGGCGCTGGAGGCGATCGTGCACCCCGAGGTTCGACGGGCCACCGATCGGTGGTTTGCATCCCTGGACGCAGAGCAGTTCCCCTGCGCGATCGCCGATATTCCGCTTTTGTATGAAGTGGGCCGGGATCGTGATTTCGACGCCGTCATCGTGGTCGCGTGCGATCCGGCCACGCAGATTCGTCGTTTGATAGCGCGAGATGGCATGTCTGATGCAGAGGCACGACTGCGGATCGGCGTGCAGTTGCCTATTCACGAAAAGGTGCGCCGCGCGAACTACGTGATTTCGACCGATGGCGACTACGAGGAAACTGACAGGCAGGTAACGAGGTTGTTTGGCGTGCTCTTCCCGTAGCGCCCTCGACAGCCAGACCAAGACGGTAAATGGAGCTAAATCGTTATTGAAATTACACTTTTGGGCATTGACACGCGATAGAAGGACGTTGCACACTTTAATCTTGTGGTCGTAGTCTGAAGGACTTTCTAGGACTTTAATTCGCAGGACCCCCCGCCTGACGTGAAAAAGAGAGGCCAGCCGTATCTTGTCGTCGATCGCCTTGTGTGGTCAGACTGCCTCGCGCGCACTTCCAGACGGGAAGTTCCTGCGCTGTGGCGAACAACGCTTCCTCGTGAAGGGGGTCGCATACGGCACCTTTGCGCCCAATGGGGACCGTGGACAGTTTCCGTCTCCCGAACGGGTGCAGCCCCACACACGGCGAGCCCGATCAGGATACGCCGCGTTGGTCGAGCGCATTCGGCGGACGGTTTCCGATGCGGTGCCGACCGACGCGACCGTACTGGTAGTAAGCAAGGGCGACGACGATCTGCTCGATCTGGCGGGCCGTCGCGCGTGGCACTTCCCGCAGGATCAGGACGGGGGCTACGCCGGTCACTACCCGGCAGACAGCGCCGCGTGCATTGACGAACTGGAACGACTGCGAGCGAAAGGCGCCGAATTTGTCGTCGTGCCGTCGACAACGGTGTGGTGGCTGGAATACTACCAGGCGTTCGGCGAACATCTCCTGACGCGTTATCGGCCGCTTGCGCGCGACGAGGACTCGTGCGCCATTTTCGACCTGCGGCCGGACCAGCCCGAGCGCGAGGGCAGTGCGGTGTCGGCAGGTGATTGGGACCAGCAACGTGGGGAGTCGAGAGAGTAGGTATGGCGGTCGCGAAGCAATCGCAAGGCGCGGTTCCTCCAGAGGATGAGAGTCCCCCCGGCGGGATTCGCGTCACGCCGCTCGACCTCGATGGGCTGCGCCTGATCGAACTCAAGGTCTGGGGAGACGCGCGCGGATTCTTCGTCGAGCGATATCGAACGGACGCGTTCGACGCTCACGGATTGCCGACCACCTTTGTTCAGGACAACCACTCGCGCTCGGCGCCGGGTGTGTTGCGCGGACTCCATTATCAGCAGTCACCGTGGCAGCGGAAGCTCGTCGGCGTCGTCCGGGGGCGAATCTGGGATGTCGTCGTGGACATCAGGCCGGATTCGCCCACCTTTGGGCGGCACGTCGGACTCGAACTCAGCGACACCAACGGCAGGCTCCTCTGGATACCGGAGGGATTCGCGCACGGTTTCTGTGTCCTTGGAGACGAACCGGCCGATATTCTCTATAAGGTGGACGTCCCGTACAACCCCGCGACGGAAGACGGCATCCGTTGGAGCGACCCCGACCTTGCGATCCGATGGCCGATTGGACAGCCCACCGTTTCCGAACGCGATCGGCGGTTGGCGAGTTTTGGTGAGTTCAGAGCTGCGTTACCGGATGTGGTGCCGTCGTCGACCGCGACGACCGACATTGGCACGAAGGGCGAGAAATGAGTAGAAAAAGTTTGGTACGTCGAACTGCCGATGCCCCAGCAGGCAAATTGCTGGCCAGCCCAACGGCGGCCGAGGAGGTGGGACTGGAGAATGGATCCAGTCATCGCAGCAAGCTCAAGGTTTCTGCGAAGAGGCCTGGCAAACCGCCCGCCCCACGGTCGGTGACCAAGACGGCCGCCATTAAAGAGGGGGATCAAGAGGCGAGCGGTGACGTCCTGCTCGACGCAATAAGACGCGATATCGCGAGACGAGACGAAGAACTCCGGTCTCTCTTGTGCGACTTCTTTTCTGCCCAGCTGTCGTCAGACGCTCGCGAGGCGTTTCAGCAGAAAATTGACTACTGGCGCCTCGTGCGTCGGATCAGGGAGCTGGTCCCAAAGCACGTGCCAATCGGGAGTGTCGTGCTGGTGGTCGCGAAAGGGGACAATGAGCTTTTGGTCCTTGCTGGCCGACAAGGGCAAAGTACCTCATCGTCACGGATTGCTATGACCGAAGGTCGGGCGCAGCGCGTCTCGATTACCGGCGACGCACTCGTGGTCGATCTCATCGATAGTCGGACCATTGCGGTTCCCCTCAGCTGGTACCCGCGGCTTGCACATGGTACGAACGAGGCACGAGCGCACTGGCGGATTATCGGTGAGGGTGAGGGCCTGCATTGGCCCGAACTGGACGAGGACGTCAGCGTGGAAGGCCTGCTCGCCGGGCGACGTTCCGGTGAAACCCCGGCTTCGTTGCGCCGCTGGTTTGAAACGCGAAAGACCGGCTGACGTGGAAGCCCTGCTGAGACGCGCGATCGGTTCGGAGAGCACGACATGACACGCAAGGGCATCATCCTGGCTGGCGGGGCCGGCACGCGACTCCATCCGGCAACCCTCGCCGTGTCGAAGCAGCTGTTGCCGGTGTTCGACAAGCCGATGATCTACTACCCGCTGTCGACCCTGATGCTGGCCGACATCAGGGAGATTCTGATCATCTCCACGCCCCGCGATCTCCCGATGTTCGAAGAACTGCTGAAGGACGGGTCGCAGTGGGGGCTGAACCTGAGCTATCGCGTGCAGCCGTCGCCCGGCGGACTCGCGGAGGCGTTCGTCATCGGAGATTCGTTCGTGGGGCAGCACCCGTCGGCGCTGGTGCTGGGCGACAACATCTTTTACGGGCACGAACTCCAACGGCTTCTGGCGTCGGCGTCGGACAGGGCGATTGGCGCCACGGTCTTCGCCTACCACGTGCACGACCCGGAACGATACGGCGTCGCAGAGTTCGATCGGCAGGGGCGGGTCGTCAGCCTGGAAGAGAAGCCGCAGAAGCCCAGATCGAACTACGCCGTGACGGGGCTGTATTTCTACGATGAGCACGCCGTGGAGTACACCAGGAGCCTTGAGCGGTCGCCGCGGGGCGAACTCGAGATCACCGACCTCAACCGGGTCTACCTGAACAAGAAATCGCTCGCGGTGGAAGTGATGGGACGGGGCTTCGCCTGGCTCGACACGGGCACCCACGAAAGCCTGATCGAGGCCAATCAGTTCGTCCGGACCGTGGAGCGCAGGCAGGGACTCAAGATCGCGTGCCCCGAGGAGATCGCCTTCCGCAAGCGGTGGATCGATGCTGACGCACTGCGGGCTCTCACCACGCCCTACGAACAGAACGGCTACGGGCAGTACCTGTTGAGCCTGCTCAAGGAGACCGAGGCGGACTGAGGCGCGATCGCTTCCCACGCCTCCCACTGCGCCTCGATGAGGGACGCAGAAGGACAGCGCAGCTCGCGACCGCTGCCGCGGGAGCCGGTGTCTCGCGTAGCCGGCCGACGCGGTCGCCAGGGAGATGTCGATTCGAAAACGGTTCCAGGCCTCGCGCCTCCGGGTGGGCGTGCCGTGCGGCTGGCGGAGTCGAGATGCCGGCTTCCTGCGGCCGTGACACTTGGACCTCTACGCGGCTCGTTGTGAGCGGCGGCCTCCTTGGGAGCGACCGGCGGTCATGATGGCTGAAAGACCGTCTCCCAGTTCAACGGCGATTCATCTGGCGTCCGTCAGCTCGCGAGAGTGCGTGATCTCGTGACCGGTGACCGGCCGGACCGCGAGTGCTTCCACGGTTGCGACGGCGGCGGTCTTACCGTCGAGTGTCGTGAACTCGACCTCGAACGCCTTCCCGTCCGCGTAAACGTGAACCACCGTGCCGACGTCGCCAACTTCGAGGCCTTCGCCGGGCACGGGCTCGTTCAGAACGATTCGATCGTGCTCCTTGATCATTCGAATGGTCACTCCTTGCCAGGATACGCGGTCACGAGTCGCGGTGCCGCCCCGCCGTGGTCGATAATCCAAACCGTGCGGACCGACCTTTGCCGGCTCTCTTGAGTGTGCACCGACAACCAGCCGTCAACAACGTATTCTCTCCATGCACCGATGCCGCGCTTTTCGCGACCTCGCCGTGTTCGGCGACCTGCCGGAGGGCCCTCATCAGGCGCTCGGGATACTCGCGGGAGAAGCCGAGCGACGCGAAGAATCGTGCCTTCCCACCGTTGTCCGGGTGGGCTTCATCCAGCAGATAGTCGAGGACCTTGCCACGTTCGACGACAGCAAGCTGAGCGTTCCGGAGCTTCACGTTGCCTGCATTGTCCCACGTCGAATCACCCGGCCGACGCGGTCGCCAGAGTGCTGTCGATTCGAAAGAGATGCCAGTCCTCGCGCCTCCGGGTGGGCGTGCCGTGCGGACGGCGGAGTCGAGATGCCGGCTCCCGCGGCCGCGACACCTGGCCCTCTACTGGACCTCTACGCGGCTCGTCGTGCGCGGCGGCCTCCGTGGGAGTACTCGCGGGAGAAGCCGAGCGACGCGAAGAACCGTGTCTTTCCACCAAACGGCATTGGAACGGCGCCTCGAGAAGAAGGGAGTAGAATCGGCTCCATGGAGTGGGAGCAACGAATCATCGTCAATCCCGGCGTCCGTAGTGGTAAGCCGTGCATCAAGGGCACGCGCATCACCGTCTACGACGTGCTGGAGTATCTCGCTGGTGGCATGACCGAAGCGCAGTTGCTGAGCGACTTCCCGGATCTGGCCACCGAGGATATTCGCGCCAGCCTTGCCTTCGCCGCCGCGCGTGAGCGTCGCGTAAGTTCGGTGGCGTGAAGCTGCTCTTCGACGCCAACCTCAGCCCCACACTCGTCTCAACTGATGGACGAACGGTCTAACACCCGGCGCTCACCAGCGGCCGCTCATGAGGGCACCGGCGGCCGTCGGGTTCAGCGCCTGGTCTCGCCTGGTTAGGTTTAGGCACCCACTTTCGTGACGTGGCCGGGTATTGCTGTGGGCAGAGCCGCCAACACGTCTTTGATCAATGGTTGCAGGTCAGTGCGTTTGTTACTCTTGGCTACTATGACCACGACCGCGATCTTGAACCGACCAATATTCTGTTGAAATGAGAGATTGCGATAGACTGTCAGAAACACATCGAATTGCGTCTCTGCCAGGGTGAGCAACTCGCCATTCCGCTTGCTCGCCCAGCCCATTTCGGGCACCGTTCGTGCGTCGTACCCGACCAAATCGCCTTTCAAGCGTTTCGGCAGGCACTCGTCAAGCAGAATGCGCACGCGCAAGAAGGGCGTCCTTGGCCTCTTCGAGAGCCGCCACCGCTTGCTCCCGACCTACCGTCGGAAAGTCTTCGAGGAATTCTGAGAGGGGATCGCCCGCTTCGAGATAGTCAAGGAGTGTCTGAAAGGGCACGCGCGTTCCGACAAACACGGGCGTTCCGCCCATGATTTCCGGGTCGCTGTGGACAACTGCGGATTTGGTTCCCATGTTGTCTTTTGTTCCCTGAGTATACAGCTCGATCGTTTTTGGGGTTTAACCCGCTTGCAGCCGACAGCGGCGGGGTGGATCATGAGCCGCTGCGGCTGAAGCGGCGACGTCACCCCGGGTTGGGTCTCGAGGCGGCCACCACGGACGCGGGAGTTGGTGTCTCGCGGAGCTAGGAGCCTGCGCGCCAGAAAACGGCACGATTTTTCAGCTGGCGACGTTGCCCCAGGAGCCGCGATCGGCACCAGAGAGGGGTCGCGGTACCCCGAAAATCTGGCCGAAACAGTTCTGCCGCGCAGGCTCCTAGAGCGCTTTTCGTTTCGGTCCAGGGCTTCTCGCAGGGGCCAGGCGTTTTAGAAAAGCGCTTTCCCGCGTTTTTCGGCCTCCACCGAATCGAAAAACGCTCTAGCCGACGCGGTCGCCAGAGCACTGTCGATTCGAAAGAGATGCCAGGCCTCGCGCCTCCGGGTGGGCGTGCCGTGCGGACGGCGGAGTCGAGATGCCGGCTCCCGTGGCCGTGAGACTTGGGCCTCTGCGCGACTCGTTGTGCGCGGCGGCCTCCTTGGGAGCTACCGGCGGTCACGATGGTTGAAAGACCGTCTGGTAGCCCTACGGCGATTCAGCTGGCGCCGAGGCCCAGGAATAGTGCGAGGCCCTGGTCGATGCTCGCGAGCTCGCCCGGCGACACCTGGCCGAAGATCCGCCGGATGCGGCGCTTGTCGATGGACCGGAGATGGTCCACGAGAGCGCACGACTGTTTCGTGAGGCCACTGACTCCTGGGGACAACGTGGGATACAGAGCACCCGCCCCTTCGGTACCGGTGACCGGCACCACTGCAATCAAGGGGAAGCGCTGATCTACATTGACGGTCGGATCGCTGACCGCGATGCAGGGGCGCGAACCACGTTGCTCGTGGCCAACCGTCGGATCAAGCTCAACGAGAACAACGGTGCCTCGTTCGAACTTCACGCCGTTTCTTTCACCCAGCCGCGGTCTTCAATCCAGCGAACGGCGGTTCCGCCTCTTGGATCGACGAGCCCCTCATCGTTGGGCAGGTCGGAAGTCCAGTCGGCCAGGCCCATGTCGGCGAGTTCGGTCGTCTCCGGATGTGGGCTACTGAGCGACTGGAGGAGGGCATCGCGACGCCGCCGATCCAACTCGTGCTGGATAGCTTCGGCGATGAAGCGGCTGCGATTCCTCTCGAGCCGATCGATCCCCTCGACGAGGTCACCGGACAGCGTGACGGTGACGCGCTCGCTATTACCCACGTAAGGAGTATGGCCTAAAGTATGATCATACTCAACAGGTTGCAGCGTCGGTGTTCATGCTCGCGGCTCGGCTGAGTGTTCTAACGCTACGAGAAAGCGGTCGGAAGTCGGCGAATCGAGGGCGGTGAGATCGGCGCCCATCAACTGCAACGCACGCTGGCCTCCAGCGATGGGCCACCACGGACGCAGGAGCCGGTGTCTCGCGGAGCCCGAGCGCTTTTCGTTTCGGTCCAGGGCTTCTCGCGGGGGCCGGGCGTTTTCGAAAAGCGCTTTCCCGCGTTTTTCGGTCTCCACCGAATCGAAAAACGCTCTAGCCGACGCGGTCGCCAGAGCGCTGTCGATTCGAAAGGGATTCCAGGTCCTGCGCCTCCGGGTGGGCGTGCCGTGCGGACGGCGGAGTCGAGATGCCGGCTTCCGTGGCCGTGACAGTGAAGACCTTACGGCGCGGCAAGTCAAGTTCTGGACCGTCTATTCGTACCTGATCGTCTACGACCCCGCGAGCGTGCCTCTTACTGTTGTCGCCGTGCTACACGGCGCACAGGACGTCGAGCGCGTTCTGCAGGACGACTCAATCGGCGGAAGGTAATTCCTCTACTACACGTCGATCAGGCGGCTCCGGCGCAGGAAGTCGATCACCATCTCGGCGGCGGCCTGGGCGGTCATCGTGCGCGTGTCGATCGTCAACTCCGGTTCTGCCGGCTCCTCGTAGGGCGCTGACACCCCCGTGAACTGATCGAGGCCGCCCGTCGAGGCCTTGGCGTAGAGCCCCTTGGGATCGCGCGCCCGGCAGGTTTCCACGTCGGCCTGCACGAAGACCTCGACGAATCGCCCGGCCGGCATCAGCCCCCTGACGTTGGAGCGTCCCGCCGCATATGGCGAGACGAAGGCGCACAGCACGATGGCGCCCTGCTCGAAAAACAGGTGGGCGACCTGGCCGGCGCGTCGGATGTTCTCGTCGCGGTCGGCAGGCGAGAAGCCCAGGTCTCCGCAGAGTCCATGGCGCAGGTTGTCACCGTCGAGGAGCATCGTCCGGCAACCCTGTTCGAAGAGCTGCCGCTCCACGAGTCTCCCGATGGTGGTCTTGCCGGCGCCCGACATGCCCGTCAGCCAGAGCACCGCGGCCTGGTGTCCCTGGCGGGCCTCGCGGGCCTCGCGCGGAATATTCCAGCCTTCCCAGACCACCCCGGCGGACACGGTGGTGGCCGTTGCAGCCGCAGGGTGAGTTGCGGCGGCCACGTCGTGCGTCTCTCCGCGAATCATCCCGGCCGCGACCGTGGCGTTGGTCTGCAGGTCGATCAGCACGAACGAACCGGTGGCGGAATTCAGGCGGTAGGAGTCGAAGAAGATCGGGTCGGCGGCTTCGATCTCGACGCGCCCGATCTCGTTCATGGCCAGCGTTGACGCCGGGTCGCGGTGCAGCGTGTCCACGTTGACGCGGTAGTCGATGCCCTTGACGATCGCCTGGATGCGTCTGGTGGTGTGTGCCAGCAGGTACGGTCGACCGACGGCCAGATCCGTGGCGTCCATCCAGCACAGGTAAGCATCCAGCCGGCGCGCCACCGCGGGGAGGTTCCGGGGACGAACGATCATGTCGCCGCGCGAGATATCGATCTCGTCAGTCGTGGTCAGGACCACCGACTCGCCGACATCCGCCAGGTCCCGGGGGCCGTCGAACGTTTCGATGGACTTGATCCGGGTCGCCATGCCGGATGGCAACACGACGACATCGTCGCCGGCCGCCACCGATCCGGACACCGCCACGCCGGCGTACCCGCGGAACGTCTGGTTCGGACGGATCACGTACTGCACCGGGAATCGGAAGTCGATGCTGTTGGTGCGCGCGCCAACCGCCACCGTTTCCAGCTTGCTCAGCAGTGGCCCGCCCTGGTACCAGGGCATGCGCGTCGACCGCTCCACGACGTTGTCGCCTTCGAGCGCCGAGATCGGGATGTAGGTGATGTCCTTGACGGTGAGTCGCGCGGCAAACCGGCCGAAGTCGGCGACGATCTCGTCGTAGACCGACTGGGCAAAGTCCACCAGATCCATCTTGTTGACCGCCACGATCATGTGGGGGATGCCCAGCAGCGACGTGATGAAGGCGTGTCGCCGGGACTGGGTGAGCACCCCCTTGCCGGCATCCACGAGGACCACCGCCAGGTCGGCCGTCGATGCGCCGGTGACCATGTTGCGCGTGTACTGCACGTGCCCCGGCGTGTCGGCGATGATGAACTTGCGGCGGGGCGTGGCGAAGTAGCGGTACGCCACGTCGATGGTGATCTTCTGCTCGCGCTCGGCTCGCAGCCCGTCGGTGAGCAGGGCGAGGTTCATGTGGTCCTCGCCGAGCTTGCGGCTGGCGCCCTCCACGGCCTCGAGCTGATCCTCGAAGATCGATTTGGTGTCGTAGAGCAGCCGTCCGATCAGCGTGCTCTTACCATCGTCCACGCTCCCCGCCGTGGTGAAGCGCAGCAGGTCCATCATCGGCGCCGAGCCTGTCTGCTCGGGCGTCTCTCCGCGCGTGTCACCGGGCTGTCGTGTGCTCGGCATCAGAAGTAGCCCTGCCGCTTACGGTCTTCCATGGCCGTGTCGGATCGTTTGTCGTCCGCGCGGCCCCCGCGCTCGGTGATCCTGGCGGCGGCCGTTTCGATGATGATGTCGGCCACCGTCGATGCGCTGGACTCCACGGCGCCGGTACACGTGGCGTCTCCCACCGTGCGGAAGCGCACGGTGCGTGTCGAGACCGTGTCGCTCGGGTCGAGCCGAAGGTGCTCGGTCGTGGCCAGGAGCATTCCGTCCCGCTCGACGATCTCGCGCTGGTGGGCGAAGTACAGTCCGGGCAGCGGGATGTCCTCCGCGCTGATGTACTGCCAGATGTCGAGCTCGGTCCAGTTCGACAGCGGAAAGACGCGGAAGTGCTCGCCGTGATTCTTCCGCCCGTTGTACAGGTTCCACAACTCCGGGCGCTGATTTCTCGGGTCCCACTGGCCGAACACGTCGCGGTGCGAAAAGATGCGCTCCGTCGCTCTGGCCTTTTCCTCGTCGCGCCGTGCCCCGCCGATCGCGACGTCAAGGCCCAGTTCCTTGATGGCGTCCAGCAGCGTGGTCGTCTGCAAGGCGTTGCGGCTGGCGGCTGCGCCGGTCTCCTCCTGCACCCGCCCCTGATCGATCGAGTCCTGCACCTGCCGGACGAGCAGCGTGCAGTCCATCGTGCGGGCGAAGTCGTCCCGGAAGCGGAGCGTCTCCGGGAAGTTGTGCCCGGTGTCGATGT
The DNA here is from genome assembly GCA_027622905.1 of Acidobacteriota bacterium. Lineage (GTDB taxonomy): Bacteria > Acidobacteriota > Vicinamibacteria > Vicinamibacterales > UBA2999 > JAQBVV01. Next base: position 22,770 of record JAQBVV010000016.1, on the reverse strand, counting down.
GGAGCAGCGGAAACGGCACGCGCGCGGGTGCGAAGGCCTTGCGGGCCAGCCACGCGACCACGATCGAGTCCTTGCCGCCGGAGAACAGCAACGCCGGCCGCTCGAACTGGGCCGCCACCTCCCGCAGGATCAGGATGCCTTCGCTCTCGAGTTGCGGCAGATGGCCGCGGGAAGATGTATGCATTGTGACGAACGGTGCAGCATCCGGGGGGGGACGCGCTTCTTTCCGAGCGGACTGTCTATTCCGGATCCATTACTGGATCACCCGAGGTCGTGGCGGTCTCTTTCGCCGGCACCATCCGTTCGTGTGCGAAGGTGTTCCACTCGCGGCACTGCGGACACTGCCAGAGGAGCTCGGTGCTGCGGTAGCGACATCTGCGGCAGATGTGGGGGTCGAGGTAGAACACGGCCTCGCGGGTGAGATCGACGTACCGCCGGATCAGCTGCGTGTCGAAGTCGAGCGACGCCAGCGTTTCCCACACCTGCTGGTGAATGGCGAGGCCGTGCGGGTGATGGGGCAGCGCGTCGAGCAGTCGATCGAATGCCTCACGATGCTGGCCGGCGGCTGAGAGGTGCCGCGCGAGCGCCAGGCGGGCCCGCCATCCCAGCGGGTCGCGGTCGATGAGTCGCTGACATAGCGCCGCAAATCCGGACGGCGTGCCCAGCGCCCGGTACACACGCTCCAGCCGCTCGAACGCCAGATACGCGTGCTCGGGCATGGCGTCGATCAGTTGCTCCCAGATGTCGATGGCGGCGGGGAGGTTCCCTTCCTTCTCACGGACGTCTCCGAGATTCAGGTATGCCGGCGTCGTGCGGGCGTCGGCGTCGATGGCTTCCGCAAACGTGCGCGCCGCGACGGCGCCGTCGCCCCCGCGCTGCTGCGCGCTGCCGATCTCGTTGCGCAGGAAGCCCAGGATCTGCTGGTCGTCCGGCCGGCGGCCCGCATCGATCCTGGCCAGTCGCTCGCGCACCTCCAACGCCTCTGCCCACTGATGCTGGTCTTCGTGCAGCTTCTGCAAGTTGATCAGGGCATAGCGGTTCAGCGGGTCGAGCTGCAGCACCTCCTGGAACGCCTCCAGCGCCCGGTCCACGAATCCTCCGTGGCGAAAGTCGAGCCCCAGGCACAGCAGCACGTACGCGTGCTCCAGTTCGGTGAGGTCGGGTCGTTTCAGCAGCGCCTGGTGGACGGTCACCGAGCGGCCCACCTGTCCCTTCTCGCGGTACAGGTTGCCCAGGATCATCTGGATCTCGAGCGCTTCAGGTTCGGTGCTCGCGGCGTGGGTGAGCTCCTCGACGGCCTGGTCGACCTGGCTGTCGACAAGGAAGTTCAGACCGAGCATGTAGTGCGGGGTCTCGCGAAGTCGGCGACGGTCGATCCAGCGACCGTTCCGAAGCTTGTAGCGTTCCCAGGCCTTGCCGACGGCCAGCCCGACCAGCAGGGCGCCAAGCACGGCAAGCAGGTGGAACTGGGTGGTCATATGGGGACTACGTGGCGAGCGCGCGGCTGACAGCCAGCGAGGTCGTCACGCGCGCGCTCCGCGGGGGGCCGGGTCGATCGTGGCGCGCTGACCGGCGGCAACGTCAATGCGCTGCAGCTTCAGGATGAGCGCCTCGAGCGCGTCCAGTCGAAGGGCCGTCGAGGCGTCGCTCCTGGCGCGCGAGGGGGCTTGGTGGACTTCCATGAACACCGCATCGGCGCCGGCTGCCACACCGGCCGACGCCAGTGGCTCGATGTACTGGGCCAGCCCGGCGGTCACGCCATTGCCGGCGCCCGGCAGTTGCAGACTGTGCGTGGCATCGAACACGACGGGACAGCCAAGCTCGTGGAGCATCGGGATCGCGCGCATGTCGACGACGAGGTCGTGATACCCGAAGCTGGCGCCGCGCTCCGTGATCAGGATCGCCTCGTTGCCTTCCGCGATCACCTTGTCGATGACGTGCCGCATATCCGACGGGGCGAGAAACTGTCCCTTCTTCACGTTCACCGCCTTCCCGGTACGCGCCGCGGCGATCAGGAGGTCGGTCTGTCGCGACAGAAATGCGGGGATCTGCAGGACGTCAACGACAGCCGCTGCGGGTGCGGCGTGGGCGGCTTCGTGGATGTCGGTGAGCACCGGCAGCCCGGACGTGGCCCGGACCTCGGCGAGGATCTTCAGCCCGGCGTCGAGACCGGGGCCGCGGTACGACGCGCGAGAGGTCCTGTTCGCCTTGTCGTACGAGGCCTTGAAGATCAGCGACACGCCGCAGCGGCTCGCGATGTCGCGAAGGACGATCGCGGTCTCGACCGCGTGCTCGGCGCTTTCGATGACGCAGGGACCGACGATGAAGACCAGGGGGTGTCCGGCGCCGATCGATATTGACCCAATCTGAACGGGATTCACGGGCCTATCTTACCGGCTGACGGGCAGGATCTATGACTCCCTGGCTGCCGCGACCTCGGCGGTCGCGGGCGCGGCGCCGGCGTGGCGGTGGGCCGCCTCCACGAAGCTCGCAAACAGCGGGTGCGGCTTCAGCGGTTTCGACTGGAACTCCGGATGGAACTGCACCGCGACGAACCAGGGGTGCGACGGGATCTCGGCGATCTCGACGAACTTGCCATCCGGCGAGCGACCGGAAATGTGCATGCCGTGTTCCCGGAGTTCGGCTTCGTACTGCGGGTTGAATTCGAAGCGATGGCGATGGCGTTCGTGGACGAGCGACGTGCCGTAGATCCGTTCGGCCACCGAGCCCGGCGTCAGCGCGCACGCGTACCGGCCGAGCCGCATGGTGCCGCCAAGCTCGTCGACCCCGAGCAGGTCACGCAACTTGTAGATCACCCGGTGCGGGGTGTCCTCATCGACCTCGGTGGAGTCAGCGCCTTCGAGATGGCAGACGTGGCGCGCGAATTCGACCGTTGCCCACTGGAAGCCGTAGCAGATGCCGAGATACGGGACGCCGTGCACGCGCGCGTATTCAGCTGCCTTCATCATCCCGCGCGTGCCACGCAGCCCGAAGCCTCCGGGGACGAGGATGCCGTGCGCCCCTTCCAGCAGCGCTCCCGTCTCGTCCTTTTCGAGCGCCTCGGCCTCGATCCAGTTGAGATGCACCTTCACCCCACTTGGAAATCCGCCATGTACGGTCGCCTCGTTCAGGCTCTTGTACGAGTCCTCGTAGCCGGTGTACTTCCCGACGACGTGGATCGTCAGTTCGTCGACCGGGTGCTTGATGCCGTGTACGAGATCCCGCCACGCCTTGTTCTGAGGTTCGGTCTGCGGCAGGTTCAGCAGGCGAAGCACGATCCGGTCGAGGCCCTCGGTGGCGAGGACCAGCGGGACGTCGTAGATCGTGTCCACGTCCTTGGCGGTGATCACGGCTTCCTGATCGACGTCGCAGAACAGCGAGATCTTGCGCTTGATGTCCGCATCCAGGAACCTGTCGGTGCGGCACAGCAGGATGTCGGGCTGGATACCGATCGATCGCAGGTCGCGCACGCTGTGCTGCGTCGGTTTGGTCTTGAGTTCGCCCGCGGCACCGATATAGGGCACCAGCGTCAGGTGTATGTAGATGGCGTTCTCGCGGCCAACATCGAGACGAAACTGCCGGATCGCTTCCAGGAACGGCATGCTCTCGATGTCGCCCACGGTGCCGCCGATTTCCACCAGGACGATGTCGACGTCGGCGCCGACCGCGTGGATCGCCTCCTTGATTTCGTTCGTGATGTGCGGGATGACCTGCACCGTTCCGCCCAGGTAGTCGCCCCGACGCTCTTTCTGAATGACCGACAGGTAGATCTTGCCGGTCGTCCAGTTGCTGTTACGCGTGCCGACCATGCTCGTGAAGCGCTCGTAGTGCCCCATGTCCAGGTCGGTCTCGGCGCCATCGTCGGTGACGTAGACCTCCCCGTGCTGGAAGGGGCTCATCGTGCCTGGGTCCACATTGATATACGGGTCGAACTTCTGAAGGGCCACCGAATAGCCATGGTCCTCGAGCAGTCGCCCGATGGAGGCCGCAGCCAGTCCTTTACCCAGTGATGACACCACACCGCCGGTGACGAAGATGTACTTCACCGGACGCTTATCAGCTCCCTGCATCCTGCCGCCTCATACGCGCGTCTCGACCGCCATACGCCGGCGAACACGCTCAAGATCCTCCGGGGTGTCCACCCCGATGGAGTCGTACTGGGTTTCGACCACCCGAATGCTGAAGCCATGTTCCAGGGCGCGCAGCTGTTCGAGCGATTCCGCAATTTCAAGTGGTGTCGCGGGCAACGCGGCCAGCTCGCATGCAAAGGCCCGGCGGTAGGCATAGAGGCCGATATGCCTGAAGGTCGGCGTCGCCGTGCCGTGCACGAAGGGCACCGTCGCGCGGGAAAAGTACAGCGCATCGCCCTGCAGATCGACGACCACCTTCACCACGTTGGGATTGCTGACGTCAGCCGGGTCATCGATCCGCCTGCGAAGGGTCGACATCCGGACGCGCTCGTCGGCCTCGATGGCGCAGGCGACCTCGGTCACCATCCGCGGCTCGAGCAGCGGCTCATCGCCCTGGACGTTGACGACGATGTCGCACGTCAGGTCGGCCGCGACCTCCGCCACCCGTTCGAGACCCGTACGGTGCGTCGACCGCGTCATCCGCGCGACGCCGCCAAACCGCGCCACCGCCTCCGCGATACGGTCGTCGTCGGTGGCGACGATGACCGCCGACACGCCCGGCACCTCGGCGGCTCGCGCGTACACGTGCTCGATCATCGGTCTGCCCGCGATGTCTGCGAGCGGTTTTCCGGGAAAGCGCGTCGATTGATAGCGAGCCGGAATGACGACGACGAGATGCGGGGGCTGGTCCTTCTGTTGTGAGAAGTCCGGCAGCGTGAAGGGCGGCACGGCGAATCATAGCACGCGCAAAAGGGGTCGCTCGCTTGCGCGCGGGATGCCGCGACGTTGTCGGTGTCGGGGTGTCCGAGAGGGCACGAACGAAGGGGACCTGTCGTCGGACGAGCGAAAGGCCGAGAGTGCTAGAGTACCGATAGACCGCTAATGACCTGGAAAGCCTACGCTGCCGTCTCCGGAGCCACCGTACTGGCTGGGTGGGTTGTGTCCGCCCCGCCCCCGTCAGGCGTGCCGGACCCAGGCATTGCCGCCCGTGACATCCAGTCGCACGCGGTGGCTGCGACGCCGTCGGAGATCGAGCGGGAGGCTGCGCGACTCGCGGCACGCCTGCGGCTGGAGTCGGCCTACGCCAGGCCTGAACGCGATCCGTTTCGATTCGGTGCTGCCAGGCCGCGCGCGAGCGTGCCAGCGGACCCGGTCGGCGACCAGGGAGACATCACCGCGCCGGCCGCCGCGGGCCCGGCCGAGACGGTCCCCGACTCGCGGCCGGCTCCACTCGTGTCGCTGGCCGGTGTGGCGGAGGATCGGCGCGAAGGCCCAGATGGGCCCAGCGTCGAGCGAACCGCGGTGCTCAGTGCGCCCGACGATGTGCTGCTGGTCCGCGAGGGCGACGAGGTGCTTGGACTCTACCGCGTGGTGCGAATCGAGAGCGACGCCGTCGAACTCCAGCGCGCCGACGGCACGACGCTGCGCCTCGGCTTCCAACCCTAGCAGTCCCGGCCTCGGCGCCGCCACCCGCCCACGGGCGCGGACTACACCCTGCGGTAACTCCCTGACGCTACACCCTGACGATGCGGGCGTCCTCGATCGCCGAAACCTTGCGCAGATCGGCGAGCACGGAATCCGGAATCGGTGACGTCTCGTCCACGATGACCACGCCCACGGCCTTGGTCCCGTCTCGGCCCAGCGCAAAGTTGGCGATGTTCACGCCGTGCCGCCCGAGCAACGTGCCGATCTCGCCGATGACGCCGGGTTGATCGTTGTTGCGAATCACGATCATCGTGCCCTCCAGCGGCGCTTCGACGCTGATCCCATTGATCTGAACGACGCGCGGGCTGGCGCGCTCGAAGACGGCGCCCTCCACCCAGTGCTCGCCCTCGCTCGTGTGCAGCTTGACCGACAGGAGATTTGTGTAGTTTCGTGTCCTGGAACTGCGTGATTCGACAATCTCGATGCCGCGGTCGGCCGCGACGGCGCGCGCGTTGACCAGCGTGACACCCGAGGACAGGATGGGTGTGAACACGCCGACGAGTACGGCGTTGACGATGATGTCGTTGCGCCCTTCGGCCAGACCGCCGTAGTAGCGGACGCTCAGCGTGTGCGCCCGGTCGTCGTTCATCTGGGACAGGAACGCGCCCAGCCGCTCGCCCAGTTCGACAAAGGGTCGGAGCCGGCCAAACTCCTCGGCGGACAGCGACGGAAAGTTGACCGCGTTGCGGATGATGCCGTCTCGAAGAAAGTCCCGCAGCGCGGCCGCTGTTTCGATCCCCACCAGTTCCTGTCCTTCTCTGGTCGACGCGGCGATGTGCGGCGTGGCGACGACCTGTGGGAGGTTCTGCAGTCGGGGATCGGACGGCGGTTCCTTGTGAAAGACATCGAGCGCAGCGCCGGCGACCTGCCCGGCTTCGAGCGCATCGGCCAGCGCCCCTTCGTCGATCAGGTCACCCCGCGCGGTGTTGATGATGCGGATGCCCTTTCGTGCCCGCGCGAGACGCTCCGCGTTGACCAGATTGCGGGTCTTCTCGTTCGACGGCATGTGCAGCGACACATAGTCGGCACTCGCAAAGAGTTCGTCCAGCGTGACGAGCTTCACGCCCAGGTCGCCGGCGACCTGCTCGGAGATGAAGGGGTCGTGGGCGATGATGCGCATGCCGAATGCCGCGGCGCGACGCGCCACCTCCTGGCCGATGCGCCCGAGACCGGCAAGGCCGAGCGTCTTGTTCCGGATTTCCTCGCCGAGGAACTTCTTTTTCTCCCATTTGCCCTGCTTCATGGCCGCGTCGGCGGCAGGCAGATGCCTGGCCAGCGACAGGATCTGGCCCAGGGCCAGTTCGGCGACGCTGATGCTGTTGGCGCCGGGAGCATTCATGACGACAATGCCGCGCGCGCTGGCGGCGGCGATGTCGACGTTGTCGACACCGGTGCCGGCTCGGGCGATCACGCGCAAGCGTGGCGCCGCGGCGATGATCGCGGCGGTCACCTTCGTGGCGCTGCGAACGATGAGTCCGTCGGCTTCGGCAAGATCGCCCGCGAGTTCGTCGGGCGTTCGACCGCTGCGGGCATCGATGTCCCACCCTTCAGCGGTCAGCAGGGCCTGTGCCGGGGCGGCGAGACCGTCAGCGATAACGATTTTCAATGGCGTATCCAGAAATGTGAAATGCGAGATGCGAAAGACAAACGCAGCGCCCGTCGTTGAAGAGGCAGCGTTGCAAAGGCAGCGTTGAAAGAAAAGGCAGCGTTGAGAGTGCTGCGTTGAAAAAGCAGAGTGTGAATTTGAAGAAGCAATTTGAAGAAGCTCTGTTGAAAAGGCAGCATCAGAGTACGACTCCAGCAAGTATAATCTGGGTTTGCCGTCGACGTGACGGGTGCCGCACTCGGGTGGGTCGCACCACGATGGTGCAAATCGCTAGAACGTTCGGATTCGTGCCGGATTCGCCGCTGCGGCCGAGATTTTTCAACAGGGTTTTCAACAGAAGCTGTGGGTAATCGGGAGTAGGTGTGCGGGACTCGCCCTAAGGGCTCGGCCGAACCGAGTGCTCAGGTGACCCGAAAACTGGAACGGGCCTGACGGTCCGAGCGAACTGAGGACAAGTTCAATGAAACGCAAAGTCACGGTGGTCGGTGGGGCAGGCAACGTTGGCGCGACGGTGGCGCGCTCCATCGCAGAAAAGGAACTGGCTGACGTCGTCGTCATCGATATCGCGGACCAGAAGGCAGCGGGTATCGCGCTGGACATGTACGAGACGTGCCCGATTCTCGGCTCCGATTCGCGGATCATCGGCGGCAGCGACTGGGAGGCGGCCGCGGGTTCCGACATTGTTGTCATCACGTCCGGGAAGCCTCGCAAGCCCGGCATGAGTCGCGACGACCTTGTGCGCGACAACTTTGCCATCATGCAGAGCATCGCACCGCTGGTCGTCAAGCATTGCCCTGACAGTATTGTGATCCCGGTGGCGAATCCGCTCGACGCGATGGCGCAGGCGCTCTATCGTTTGACCAAGTTTCCACGCGAGCGGATCATCGGCATGGCAGGCGTGCTGGACTCAGCCAGGATGAGCACGTTCATCGCGATGGAGTTGAACGTCTCGGTTGAGAACGTGCACTCGTTCGTCCTCGGCGGGCATGGCGACACGATGGTGCCGCTGCCTCGGTACTCGACGGTGGCGGGCATCCCCATCACGGAACTGCTGTCGAAGGAGCAGATCGACGCGATCGCGGTACGGACGGCCAACGGCGGGGCGGAGATCACCAAGCTGGTCGGCACGAGCGCCTGGTACGCTCCTGGTGCGGCGGCGGCCCAGATGGTCGAGGCGATTCTCAAGGACAAGAAGAAGATTCTGCCGTGCTCCGTGTTTCTGCAGGGCGAGTATGGTGTCCGGGATCTGTTTGTCGGCGTGCCGGTCAAGCTGGGCGCCAGAGGCGTGGAGCAGATCATCGAGATCACGCTGTCGCCCGAGGAAAATGCCGCGCTGCAGAAGTCCGCGGCGTCCGTGAAAGAACTGGTCGACGTGATCGGCGTCTAGGCGATACACTTTCGAACTTCGTCCAGTGAAGATTCACGAATATCAAGCCAAGTCACTCCTCGCGGGGTTCGGCGTGCCCGTGCCGCGCGGGGAAGTCGCGGGTTCGACCGACGAGGTGGGCGCGATCGCGCGCCGCCTCGGAGGTGGCGTCACCGTTGTCAAGGCGCAGATCCATGCGGGTGGTCGGGGTAAAGGTGGCGGCGTCAAGCTGGCGAAGTCGCCGGATGAAGCCGAGCAGATCGCCAAGCAGATACTCGGGATGACGCTGGTGACGCACCAGACCGGTCCCGAGGGCCGCAAGGTCGGCCGTCTCCTGATCGAGGAAGGGGTGCAGATCGAGCGCGAACTCTACCTGAGTCTCGTGATCGATCGCGCGACCGCCCGGCCCGTGTTCATTGCGAGTGCGGCCGGCGGCATGGACATCGAGGAGGTCGCGGCCTCCGAGCCGGAGAAGATCCTCAGGGAGACGATCGATCCCGCGGTCGGCGTGATGCCGTTTCAGGCACGCAAGCTGGCCTTCGGCATGGGGCTGGCGGCGGGGCCGGCCCAGAAGCTGGTCAAGGTCCTCCAGTCGATCTACACGGCGTTTATCGAGTCCGATGCGTCGATGATCGAGATCAATCCTCTGATTCTCACGAAGGACGGCGGTCTGCTGGCGCTCGACGCGAAGGTGTCCCTGGACGACAGCGCTTTGTATCGCCACACGGACTTGCGGGAGTTGCGGGACCTGTCCGAGGAGGATCCGCTGGAGGTGGAGGCGTCGAAGTTCTCGCTGAACTACATTCGCCTGGATGGCAACATCGGGTGCATGGTCAACGGCGCCGGCCTGGCGATGGCGACGATGGACATCATCAAGCTGTCAGGCGGGGAGCCGGCGAATTTTCTGGATGTTGGCGGCGGGGCCAACGCTGACCAGATCCGGAACGCCTTCAAGATCCTGACATCCGACCGGAACGTGCGCGCCGTGCTGATCAACATCTTCGGCGGCATTCTGCGGTGCGACGTGCTCGCACAGGGCGTGATCGCAGCGGTGACGGAGCTCGGCGTGCCGGTGCCGATCGTGATTCGGATGGAAGGCACCAATGTCGAAGAGGGGAAACGGTTGCTGAAGGAAAGCGGATTGAATTTCAGGACAGCTGATTCGATGGGCGAAGCGGCCGAGTACGTCGTGGCGGCTGCCAGAACGGCGTAGGGCCCGGGTCACACATGGCTGTCCTACTCGACACGAACACCAGGCTGATCGTACAGGGACTCACCGGCCGTGAGGGCACCTTCCACGCCAAACAGGCTGCCGACTACGGCACCACGGTTGTCGGCGGCGTGACACCGGGCAAGGGTGGCACCCGGCACGGGTCCTGGCCGGTCTTCAACAGCGTGCACGACGCGATGCGTGAGACCGGCGCGAACGCCACCGTCATCTTCGTACCGCCGCCGTTTGCGGCCGACGCGATCATGGAGGCGACCGACGCGGGCATTCCGCTCGCCGTCTGCATCACCGAGGGGATTCCGACCGTCGACATGCTGCGCGCGACGACGTTCATGAAGGGCAAGCCCACGCGACTGGTGGGCCCTAACTGTCCGGGCGTCATCTCGGCGGGGAAAGCCAAGGCGGGCATCATTCCCGGCCATATCTGCACGGAAGGGCGGATCGGGATCGTGTCCAAGAGCGGCACCCTGACCTACGAGGCGATCCACCAGCTGACACGGCAAGGGATGGGGCAGACGACCTGCATCGGGATCGGTGGCGATCCGCTCATTGGCACCAGCTTCATCGATGCGTTGCGATTGTTCGCGGCCGACGACGAGACCGACGCGGTGGTCATGATCGGGGAGATCGGTGGGACCGCTGAAGAGGAGGCGGCTGATTTCATCACGCGTGAGTTCACCAAGCCCGTGGTGGGATTCATCGCCGGGCAGACCGCGCCGCCGGGGCGGCGGATGGGGCACGCGGGAGCGATCATCGCCGGCGGTAAAGGCACGGCGGCGGAGAAGATGGCGGCATTGACCGCGGCTGGCGTGCATGTCGTGACCAGCCCGGCGGACATGGGTATCAAGATGCGCGAGGTACTCGGACAGTAGGCCGCGTGCGGTCTGACCGATGGAGCTTATGGAACGAACGTTTGCGATTATCAAACCCGATGCCGTCGAGCGTCGACTGACTGGGCAGGTCCTGGCGCGCATCGAGGCGGCCGGGTTCACCGTGCGGGCGATGCGGCTGCAGCATCTGACGAAGGCCGAAGCCGAGGGCTTCTACGCGGTGCACCGGGAGCGACCCTTCTTTGGCGCGCTCACGGACTTCATGTCATCCGGCCCGTGCGTGCTTCTTGCGCTCGAGGCGCCCAATGCCATCGCGGAGTGGCGCACGTTGATGGGCGCCACCGATCCGGGCAAGGCTGACGCCGGCACGCTGCGCAAGGACTTTGGCAGTTCGATCGACCGGAATGCCACGCACGGCTCCGACGCCCCGGAGACGGCGGCGTTCGAGCTGGGCTATTTCTTCCGGGGGCTCGAACTGCGCTGAGGGCGGCGCCGAGGCGGGTGCTGCGGAGGGCGCTGACACCCGCGGGGCAGAGGTATGGGTCGTATCCTGATCGTGATCGGTCTCGTGCTGGCGGCGGTGGGGGGCATGATCCATCTTGGCGTGCCGCTCGGCCGGTTGCCCGGAGATTTCACGATCCGGCGGGGAAGCGTCTCGTTCTATTTCCCGCTGGCCACGTCCATCATCGCGAGCATCGTCCTGACGCTGTTGTTCGCGTTTTTCGGCAAACGCTAGCGTGATCACTCGTTTCTCCCGAGAGCCCTGACCAATGCCTTCGATCAAAGCAGACAAGTGGATCAAGCGGATGGCGCTCGAGCACGGCATGATCGAGCCGTTCGAGGACCAGCAGGTGCGCGCCGGGGTCATCTCGTATGGCCTGTCGTCGTACGGCTACGACATCCGCGTCGCCGATGAATTCAAGGTGTTCACGAATATCAACAGCACCGTCGTGGATCCCAAGCACTTTGACGCGCGCTCGTTCGTCGATGTGCAGGCGGACGTGTGCATCATCCCGCCGAACTCGTTCGCGCTGGCCAAGACGATCGAGTATTTTCGGATACCCCGCGATGTCCTGACGGTCTGTGTCGGCAAGTCCACCTACGCGCGGTGCGGCCTGATCGTGAATGTCACGCCGTTCGAGCCCGAGTGGGAGGGGTACGTCACCCTGGAGATCTCGAACACGACGCCGCTGCCGGCCAAGGTCTACGCGAACGAGGGCATCGCCCAGGTGTTGTTTTTCCAGAGCGATGAGATGTGCGACGTCTCGTATGCGGACAAGAAGGGCAAGTACCAGGGGCAGCGCGGTCTGACGCTCCCGAAGCTCTAGCAGCCAGCCACCTCTTATAATCCAGACATGCTTCGGTCGCATCGCGGTGTTTCGCCACGGGTTGACGCTTCGGCGTTTGTGGATACCAGCGCACAGGTCATCGGTAACGTGACGATTGGACCGGAGAGCGGCGTCTGGATGAACGTCGTGGTCCGCGGCGACGTCAACGATGTCCGCGTCGGTGCCCGCTCCAATATCCAGGATCTGACACTCGTGCATGTGATGCGCGACACCCATCCCACGGTGGTCGGCAATGACGTCACGATCGGACACAGCGCCGTGATTCACGGGTGCACCATCGAAGACCGATGCCTGATCGGGATGGGAGCCATCCTGCTCAACGGATGCCACATCGGTACCGGCTCGATCGTCGCGGCCGGCACGCTGGTGCCTGAGGGGTTCGTTGTCCCTCCAGGGTCGATGGTGATGGGATTGCCGGGGAAGGTCCGGCGCGCCCTGACGCCGGAGGAAGACGCATCCATCTTGTGGTACGCGGAGAATTACGTGCGCTATCGCCTCGACTTTCAGACTGAGCAGCCTTCTGTCTAGAACGAGCGCCAAACCCCGAACAGAGCCGGCGCGCGGCATGCGCGATTTCCTGCCGGAGGACGTGCGGCGCCGCGAGTACGTCATCGGCGTCATCACGCGCGTCTACCAGCGCTACGGGTTCGAGCCGCTGGAGACGCCGGCCGTCGAGAACCTGGCGACGCTCCTCGGCAAGTACGGGGACGAAGGCAGCCAGCTCATCTTCAAGATCCTCAAGCGAGGCGAGCACGAGAAGACCGGGGAGGCCGACCTCGCGCTCCGGTACGACCTGACGGTACCGCTGGCGCGGGTTGTCGCCCAGCACCAGGCGAAGCTGCCGCGGCTGTTCCGGCGGTATCAGATTCAACCGGTCTGGCGTGCCGATCGCCCGGCGCGCGGCCGCTTCCGCGAGTTCTATCAGTGCGACGTGGACCTGCTGGGGTCGACCTCGCCGGTGGTGGAGGCCGAGCTGTGCACGGCGGTGTCCGACGTGCTGACCGAGCTCGGGTTCAGTGATTTCGTGATCCGGCTCAACGACCGGCGCGTGCTGACCGCGCTGCTGGACGCCGCGGGTGTCGCCGAGGGACTCCACGGCCCGGCGCTGGTCGCGATCGACAAGCTCGACAAGATCGGCGCCGATGGCGTGGAGGGCGAACTCACCGCGAGGGGCATCGAGCCCGAGGCGCGGGCGGCCCTGCTGTCGTGTTTCGACCTGCGGCCGGGCACCGACGCGACTGCGCGCAGTTGCGACGCAGAGCTGGACAGGCTGGCGACCCACGTTCGCAGTGAGCCCGGGCAGTCGGCGCTCGACAATCTGCGGGCGATCGTGCGACTCGTCGGCGGCACGCGCGCGGCGAGCAGTATGCGTGTGGATCCCAGTCTGGCACGCGGTTTGTCGTACTACACCGGTGCGATCATGGAGGTGTCGGTGGCCGACCTGCCAGGCAGTCTTGGTGGCGGGGGACGGTACGACCATCTGATCGGGATGTTCTCGGGACAGGAGATCCCGGCCTGCGGGTTTTCGCTGGGTCTCGAGCGCATCCTCGTCGTCATGGCCGAGCGCGGCATGTTCCCCCCGGCGCTGGCGAATGCCCCGGCCGACGTGATGGTGGCGATGTTCGACATGTCCACCGCATCGCATGCGTTGCGCGTGGCCGACCAGATGCGGGCCTGCGGGCTGCGAGTCCTGGTGTATCCGGAGGCGGAGAAGCTCGGGAAACAGATCAAGTACGCTGACGGACGCGGCGTGCCGTTCGTGGCCCTGCTGGGTGAGGACGAGATCACAGCAGGCACGGTGACCGTGAAGGATCTGGCTGCGCAGACGCAGCACACCTACGAACAATCGGCGGCCGGAGCCGCCATTCTTGAGGCGTTGAAAGAACGTGGCTGAGCAGCTGGGCGAACTGACGCGGACGCACACCGGCAATGACTTGCGACTCGGGGATGTCGGGGCGGACGTGGTCCTCCTCGGCTGGGTGCACCGGGTGCGCGATCTTGGCGGCGTGCTGTTTGTCGATGTGCGCGACCGTGCGGGTCTCACGCAGGTCGTCTTCGACAAAGACGATGAGGCCCTGATGACCAAGGCCAAGCGCCTTCGGTCGGAGTTCGTCATCGGCGTGGAGGGGCAGGTGCGACGGCGGTCGGCCGACACGGTGAACGAGAAGCTCGCCACCGGGGAGGTGGAAGTGGTCGTGCGCCGGTTGACACTGCTCAACGAGGCGAAGACGCCGCCGTTCCCGATCGCTGACGATACGGCGGTCTCCGAGGACGTGCGACTGAAGTACCGCTACCTCGACCTGCGGCGTCCACGGCTGCAGGCCAACATGGGGCTCCGGCACCGCGTCACCGCGACCATCCGCCGGTATTTCGACGAGAACGGCTTCTGGGATATCGAGACCCCGATTCTCACCAAGTCGACCCCCGAGGGGGCCCGCGACTATCTGGTGCCCAGCCGCGTCCATGCGGGCGAGTTCTTTGCGCTGCCGCAGTCGCCGCAGCTGTTCAAGCAGCTTCTGATGATGTCCGGCGTCGACCGCTACGTGCAGATCTGCCGCTGCTTCCGGGATGAGGACCTCAGGGCCGACCGGCAGCCCGAGTTCACGCAGGTCGACGTGGAGATGTCGTTCGCCCGGCCAGAGACGATCTTCGACATGATCGAGCCGCTGATGGTCGAGGTGTGCGCGGTGGTAGGGAAGTCGGTCTCCGCGCCGTTTCAGCGCATGGCGTACGCGGATGCGATGGCCACCTACGGCTCCGACAAGCCCGATCTGCGCTGCGGCATGCCGATCCAGGACTTCGGCGGCCTGTTCAGGGAGTCGGGCTTTCGCGTGTTCCGCGAGATCGTCGCGGGAGGAGGCACCGTGCGGGGCTTCGTCGTGAAGCACGCCGGCGGATACTCCAGAAGCGAAGTCGACGGGATCGTCGACCGGGCCAAGCAGATGGGTGCGGCCGGATTGGTCTGGGCGCGCCGTGCGGACGATGGGACGGTCACCAGCTCGGTGATGAAGGCGCTGGGCGAGGCAGAGGTCGTGGGCCTGCTCGACGCGGCATCGGCAGGCCCGGGCGAACTCGTCCTGGTGGCGGCCGGGGAGCCGGATGCCACATCCACGTTGCTCGGGAAGCTGCGGCTGGCGCTGGCTCGCCAGAAGGGCCTGCTGGATCCGGATGCGTACGCGTTCGTCTGGGTGGTGGACTTCCCGCTGCTGGAGTGGGATCCGGAGGCACGCCGATACAACTCGATGCACCATCCGTTCACATCGCCGCACGAGGACGATGTCGCGCTGCTCGAGACCGAGCCGGGGCGCGTGCGCGCCAAGGCCTACGACCTCGTGCTGAATGGCAGCGAGATCGGCGGGGGGAGCATCAGAATTCACGACGCAGCCGTGCAGCGGCAGGTGTTCTCGTTGCTCAATATCGGCCCTGATGAGGCCAAGCTGCGGTTCGGCTTCTTTCTCGAGGCCCTGGAGTACGGCACGCCGCCGCACGGCGGGATCGCGCTCGGCCTCGACCGGATCATCCAGACGCTGGCGGGCGAGCAGTCGATTCGCGAAGTCATTGCGTTCCCGAAGACCGCGGCCGCCGTGGATCTGATGTGCTCGGCGCCGTCGCCGGTCGACGCCAAGCAACTCCGGGAACTGCATCTCGTGCCCAAGGTATGAGAAAGATCGCCCTGCCCAGCGAGGGTATCGAGACGCTCTACGGCGCGCACGACGTCAATCTCCGGTACATCGAAACGCTGCTGCACGTGCAGATCCGCACGCAGGGATCGGAACTGACGGTTCGCGGGAAGCGTGACGGCGAGCAGCGGGCGCAGCGCCTGTTCGACCAGCTGGGTGCGTTGCTCTCGGAGGGTTATGCCCTGGCCAATGGCGACGTGCAGACGGCCGCGCAGCTGGTCGCCGGGAACTCGGATCTGGATCTGCGCGATTACTTCGTCAAGGATGGGCAGCGCCAGGGCACCCGTCGCCGGGTCAACCCGAAGAGCGTCAACCAGCGCACGTACCTCGACGCGATCGAGCGGTTCGACATCGTGTTCGGCGTAGGTCCGGCCGGCACCGGCAAGACGTACCTCGCCATGGCGCAGGCGGTGAACTACCTGATTGCCAAGAAGGTCAGCCGCATCATCCTCGCGCGACCGGCCGTCGAGGCCGGCGAGAAGCTCGGCTTCCTGCCTGGAGACCTGCAGGAGAAGGTCAATCCGTATCTGCGCCCGCTGTACGATGCGCTCTTCGACATGATGGACGCCGAGAAGGCCGGGCGGCTGATCGAGCGCGGTGTCATCGAGTTGGCGCCGATCGCATTCATGCGGGGGCGGACGCTGAATGACGCGTTCGTGATTCTGGACGAGGCCCAGAACACCACGTCCGAACAGATGAAGATGTTTCTCACGCGGCTTGGATTCGGCTCCAAGGCGGTGGTGACCGGTGACATCACCCAGATCGATTTGCCCAGCATGCGTATGTCGGGCCTGGTGGAGGCGCTGCATGTCGTCGCGGGGGTCGAGGGGATCGGTTTCGTGCGCTTCGACGATACGGATGTCGTGCGCCACAAGCTCGTGCAGCAGATCGTCCGGGCCTACGAGTCGTTTACGGCCGCTGGTTCGCCGAAGGATGCATGACTGACCGGACTGGACGCCCACGTCGCCCAGCCCGGCCCGCGGTGCCGCCGCGCGTCATGGTCGAGGTCGTTGCTGACGGTGCGACCCGGTCTCCCGGACTCGCCACGTGGCTGCGGACGATCGCACCGGCCCGCGCTCGAGGCACCGTCGTGGTCGCCATCGTGTCTGATTATCGTGTCCGTCGGTTGAATCGCGTGTATCGACAGCAGGACCAAGCCACGGATGTGCTGTCGTTTCCGTCTGGCGACCCCGGGTGTCTCGGCGACATCGTGATCGCGGCAGGCGTGGCCGGGCGGCAGGCTCGCGCCGCGGGCCATACCCTCCAGACGGAACTGCGCGTGCTGGCGCTGCATGGCCTTCTGCATCTGCTTGGGTATGATCACGAACATGACGATGGTCGGATGGCGCGCGCCGAAGCGAGATTGCGTCGTCGCGGCGGGTTGCGCGAAGGCTTGATCGAGAGACATCGGTGACGCCACTTTCCCTATTCCTCATCGCCTGCGTGACGGTGTTCCTCGGGTCAGTGCAGGCCGCGTTCAGCGCGTTGATGCGCTTGTCGCTGCGGCTGATGGCTGAACGGGGAGGGCGCGACGATCGGCTCGGTCCGTACCTGGACGACCCGCTCCAGCTCTTCATACCCGTTCGGATCCTGATCGGGCTGTGTACCGTGCTGGCAGGCGTGCTGATCGCCAGGCTCAGCACGGTGAACGATGCGCTGGCCGTGGCGACCTTCTGCGTGTCGCTGATCGCATTCGTGACGGTCTGCGAGCACCTGCTGCCGATGCTTCTGACGCGTCGCAGTCCGGAGAAGGCCCTCGACCTCCTCCTGGTGGTGTTCCATCCTCTCGAGCGGGCCATGCGTCCCCTGACGCGCCTGCTCAGCGAGATGTCGGGCGCGCGCGGCGATCGTGAGGCGGTGGGCCATGGCGGTGACGCAAGCCCGGCGTCGAATGGAGCCAGCCTCCCTGACGAGCAGGACACCGAGGGGACGATCTCGGAAGCCGAGGGCCGCGAACTGCTTCAGTCGATCGTTGATTTCACCGAGACCGTGGTGCGCGAGGTCATGACACCGCGTCCCGATATCGTCGCGATCCGGGCCGAGTCATCCATCGATGATCTGCGGACGTTGTTCCGGGAGGAGCAGTACTCGCGGATTCCCGTCTACAGGGGAAGCCTGGACAACATCGTCGGCATTGTCTTCGTCAAGGATCTGGCCGCGCTGCCGCCGGATGCCAGGCCGCCGCTGACCACGCTGATGCGGTCGGCGTACATGGTGCCCGAGAGCAAGCGGGGTGCTGAACTGCTCAAGGAGATGCAGCGCCGCCAGGCGCAGACGGCGATCGTCGTTGACGAGCATGGCGGCACGGCGGGCCTGATCACGGTGGAGGACTTGCTGGAGGAAATCGTCGGCGAGATTCGCGATGAGTTCGACGTCGAAAGCGATACCGTCACCGACGAAGGGGACGGGGTGTTCGTGTTCGACGGCAAGGTCGCTGTTGACGAAGTCAAGGACCGTCTGGGCGTGCGGATCGAGCGCGAGGGATTCGAGACGGTTGGCGGGTATCTGCTAGCGCATCTTGGTCGGATTCCGTACGTCGGTGAGACGTTCGAGGTCGATGGTCTCGCGGTCGAGGTCGTCGAGGTGGAGCGTCGGCGGATCACGAAAGTGCGCGTGCAGCGCGCCGGTGCCGTCGAGGCCCCGGAGTAGCAGCGACGCGTGAAGGCTGGCTTCGTCTCGTTCATCGGACGCCCGAACGCCGGCAAGTCGACGCTGCTGAATCGCATCGTCGGCCACAAGCTGGCCATCGTGTCCGACAAGCCGCAGACGACGCGAACCCGCATCGTGGGCGTCAAGCACTACGACGACGGGCAGGTGGTCTTCGTCGACACGCCGGGAGTACACAAGCCGACGCACCGCATGAACGTGCGCATGGTTGACGTGGCGCTCGATGCGATGCGTGACGTCGATGTGCTCACGCTCGTGGTGGATGCCTCGGCGAAGGAGGGGCCGGGTGACCGTCATCTGATCGGGCTGCTGAGAGGCGTGAAGGTCCCGGTGATGCTGGCCCTGAACAAGGTGGATCTGATCGCGAAGGCCAGGCTGCTGCCGATCATGGACCGCTACAGGCAGGCGCACCCGTTTGTCGAGATCGCGCCGATTTCAGCGGCCGATGGCACGAACGTCGATCTGCTGGAGATGCTGTTTCTCAAGTATCTGCCTGAGGGTGCCCCGTTCTATCCGGCCGACTACGTGACCGATCAACCGGACCGGTTCTTCGTGAGCGAGATCGTGCGGGAACAGGTGCTTCGCCTCACGCACGCCGAGTTACCGTTCTCGACCGCGGTGGTCGTCGATCGAGTGGCCGACGGCGACTCCGACAAGGTCGTCGCGGTCTATTGCACCATTCTCGTGGAGCGGAGCTCACAGAAGCCGATCGTCATCGGCAAGGCCGGGGCCATGATCAAGCAGATCGGGTCGGCGGCGCGAATCGAGCTCGAACGGTTCCTGAATACCCGGGTGTACCTGGACCTGCACGTCAAAGTGAAGTCCGAATGGCGCGACAACGATCGCGTCCTGGATGACATGGGCCTGCAGGACCGGGCGCGTTCCTAGCGGTCGGATTCCGCCGCGGCCGACCGCGTCGACCGGCACCGCGGGCGGGGCGGTCCTGGTCGAAGGGCGCAGACGAGCACAGAAGCAGAGAACAGAAAAGCAGTGTCGAGCGCACCGTCCCGCGTGCTAAATTGACCTGTTTACCCGTGCCTGAAGGACTCATGCCATGGCGCCGCAGCGAAGAATCGATCTCGTGCTTGACTCGGTCAAGCGACTGCTGCGCATCGGTGCGACCGCCAACCTGCTGAACCTGCTGCAGAAGCAGCACCCCGCCGACCTCGCCCAGATCTTCAGCGAATTCCCGGAGAAGGATCGCCAGGCCACGTTCACGCTGCTCGCCGATCGGAACGGCCGGCTTGCCATGGAGGCCGTCTCCGAACTGGGTCCGGAGGCGGGCGCCACGCTGCTGGCCACCCGTCCGGCCGAAGAGATCGCGAAGCTTGCCCAGGAGATCCCGTCGGACGATGCGGCAGCGCTGATCGACCACCTGCCGGACGAGCTGTCCGCTGCGGTGCTCGACCTGATGCGGCCCGACGAGTCTGGCGTTGTCGAGCACCTGCTCGAGTACCAGGAGCAGACAGCCGGCCGCATCATGAACCCGCACGTCTTCGCCCTCGACGAGGAGATGACGGTCGGCGAGGCGATCACCGAGCTCCAGACCAACCGCGACGTCGAGATGGTCTTCTATCTCTACGTCGTCGACGAGCGTCGCCATCTGGTGGGGGTGACGTCGCTGCGCCGACTGCTGCTCGTGTCGCCGGAGACGCCGCTCAAGCGGATCATGACGGCCGATCTGATCAGTGCGCGGGTGGAGACCGACCAGGAGGAGGTGGCCCAGCAGGTCGCCTCGTACAACCTGCTGGCGATTCCAGTGGTGGACGAGGAAAACAAGCTGGTCGGCGTCATCACGGTGGATGACATCATCGACGTCATCAAGGACGAGGCGACCGAAGATATCTATCGGCTTGCCGGTGTCGCCGGCGATGAACGGGCGTTCACGCCCGCGCGCGAGTCGCTTCGCAAGCGGCTGCCATGGCTGGGTGTGAATCTCGCGACGGCGTTCATGGCAGCCTCTGTCGTGGCGCTCTTCGAGGGGACCATCGAGCGCATCACGGCGCTGGCGGTGTTCATGCCGATCGTGGCGGGCATGGGTGGCAACGCCGCCACGCAGACGCTCACGGTGATCGTGCGCGGTATCGCGCTCGGCGAACTGACCTGGGGCAACTCCCGCCAGGCGCTGGTGAAGGAGGCGATCGTCGGCCTGGGCAATGGCGTCGTCCTCGGCTTGATCGCGGCCCTGGTGGCCTGGGGCACGAGAGGCAACCCGGTGCTGGGCCTGATTCTGTGTGCGGCGATGATCATCAACATGTTCGTGGCGGCAACCGCGGGTACGCTGGTGCCGCTGGGTCTGCGGGCCGCGAACATCGATCCCGCGCTGGCCTCGTCGGTGTTCATCACGACACTGACCGACGTGTTCGGGTTCTTCTCGTTTCTGGGCCTGGCCACGCTCTTCCTGCGATACCTCGTGCCGATGGCCTGACGGACCCTCTGCGGTGGAAGTACACTAGACGCCAGACTACTCTGTGCCGCTGTACCACGCCGATGCGCTGATCCTCCGCACATATAAGCTCGGTGAATCTGACCGTATCGTCGTGTTCCTGACCCGCGATCGGGGGAAGAAGCGGGGGGTGGCCAAAGGGGCCAGGCGGGCAAGGTCGCCGTTTGTCGGCGCCCTGGAGCCGCTCACGGAAGCTCGCGTGGCGTACTTTGAGAAGGAGCGACGCGAGCTGGTCGGGCTGAACTTCGCCGAGTCGATCCGGTCGCCGCTGGGATTGATCGGTCCCGCGACCCAGGGGCGGACGACGGCCAGGGATGCCTCCACGAGCGGGGCGGCACCGGAGACGACGCGCGCGGTCGACGCCGACGCGTTAGGATACGTCGGGTACTTTGCGGAACTGCTCGATGAGTGGGCCCAGGAGGCGGACGCCGACGAGCGCCTCTATCGCCTGGGGGCCTCGATGCTCCACGCGCTGGGGGCCGGTGCGCCGGCTGAGCCGCTCGCGCGGTACTTCGAGTACTGGCTCCTCCGGCTGCAGGGGGTCTACCCGGAGGCGCGCGGCACGCTGTCGGACGCGGCGATGGCGTTTCTGGCGGCGTCGCGCAGTCTCGGGCCCGATCGGGCGGGCGAGCTGCCGGCCGAGGGACGCGCGCTCAGGGAACTGGAGCAGGTGCACCGTGGACTGATCGCCACGCATCTGGAGAAGACATTGCGATCGGACCGCGTACTGCGCGAACTCCGCCGCCACAATTAGAAATGTGAGACTGCCGCCGTTGTGACATTTCAGGATCTCATCCTCAAGCTCTCAGCCTACTGGGCGTCGCACGGATGTCTACTGCAGCAGCCCCTCGATCTGGAAGTAGGTGCCGGCACGTCGCATCCTGAAACACTGTTTCGCGTGCTCGGGCCGGAGCCGTGGAGCGTGGCGTACGTGCAGCCGTCCCGCCGGCCGGACGACGGCCGGTTTGGTCAGAACCCGAACCGCCTGTTCAAGCACCACCAGTATCAGGTCATCCTGAAGCCGTCGCCGGACGACGTCCAGCAGATCTACCTCGACAGCCTCGAGGCCTGTGGCATCAACCCGCGGCAGCACGACATCCGGTTCGAAGAGGACAACTGGGAGTCGCCGACGCTCGGCGCCTGGGGAATCGGCTGGCAGGTCATGCTGGACGGCCTGGAGATCACCCAGTTCACATACTTTCAGCAGGTGGGTGGCATCGATCTGGCGCCTATCGCGTGCGAGATCACGTACGGACTCGAGCGGATCGCGATGTTTCTGCAGCGCGTGGACAACGTCTTCGACCTGGAATGGGGTGGGGGTGTGAAGTACGGCGAGGTGCGACTGCGGGAGGAGATCGAGCAATCGAAGTACGCCTTTGGCCAGGTCGACATGCCGGCCGGGGAGTTCGCCTCGCTGCATCGCAACCTGTTCGACCAGTACTTCGGATTCTCTGAGCAGTTGCTCGCGTCCGGCCTGGTGGGACCAGCCCTCGAGCACTGTCTCAAATGTTCGCATCTGTTCAACGTGCTTGATTCCAGCGGCAGCATTGGTGTGACGGAGCGCACGACCTACATCCTTCGCGTGCGACAGCTCGCGGTCGGCATCGCTGCGGCGTACGTCGAATCGTCCGCCCCCCCGTCGCCCGACGTCGGCGCGGCAGGCACCCCGGCGGCGGAAGAGGCGACCTAGGGCATGGACCGCGAACTGCTGATCGAGATCGGGACCGAGGAGCTTCCGGCGGGATGGCTCCCCGGACTGACGGCGCAACTCGCCCGACACCTTGACGCACGTCTGAAGGCCGCGCGGCTCACGCCGCAGGCGCCGGCGGAGAGCTTCAGTACGCCACGACGACTGACGGCGCGCGTCGCGAAGCTCGCCGACCACCAGACCGATTTCGAAGAGGTCGTGACGGGGCCACCGGTCTCCGCGGCGTTCACGCCCGCCGGAGAACCCACGCCTGCGGCGGTCGGATTCGCCAGGAA
>JAQBVV010000166.1 GCA_027622905.1 Acidobacteriota bacterium | reverse complement strand
CGGCATCCCGAGCTATCTTATAGACCGCATAGGGGATACTGTCTAACGACGCGGGGAACTTCAGGCTAGGAGCACCTCGAACGCGGACAGCTGTCGCCCTGGAGCAGGCGGGGTTGAGCGCGGCCTCGTGCCAGGCGTCGTGCTCGGGCTCGCCGCTCCTGGTGGCCTGGTGGCAGCGCTCGTCATTGGCATACCGGGCCAGCCGCGCGCTCAACCTGAACATGTCCCGCTTCCCCCCAACTTGACAGTGCCAAGGTGTCGTGCGCAAAGTGGCGTGACATGGCAGACGACTCGCATCCCTCCGCACCTGGCGCCTCGGCACCCACTCGCTGGGCGTCGGACATCATCGTCGACCTGCTGCATGCCTACGACCTGCGGTACGCGCCGCTCAATCCTGGGGCCAGCTACCGCGGTCTGCACGATTCGATCGTCAACTACGGTGGAAATCGTCCGGAGATGCTGCTGTGCCAGCACGAGGAAACTGCCGTGCAGATCGCGCACGGCTACGCCAAGGCGAGCGGCCGGCCCATCGTGGCCATCCTGCACAACCTCGTCGGACTGCTGCACGCCAACCTGGCGATCTATTACGCCTACATCGATCGCGTCCCGGTGTTCATCATTGGCGCCACCGGCCCGATGGACGAGACCAAGCGCCGCCCGCGCATTGACTGGATTCATACCGCGCAAAGCCAGGGCGAGGCGGTGCGCGCCTATACGAAATGGGACTACCAGCCGCACGTGATCGACGGAGTTCCCGAGGCGTTTGCGCGCGGGTACTCGGTCATGATGACCGAGCCGCGGGGGCCGATCTACATGTGCTACGACGCGTGGTTGCAGGAGCAGCCGCTCGACCATGAGGTGGCGATGCCACCGAGAGGCGCCGCCCGGGTGCCCACGCGGATCGCACCAGAGCCGGACGCCCTGGCCGCGGTCGCCGACCTGATCGCCGCGGCCGCCCGCCCGGTGATCATCGCCGAGTACGTGGGGCGCGAGCCCGAGGGCTTCCATGCCCTCGTGGCGCTCGCCGAGACCGGCGGCATCCCGGTCTACGACGTCGACAGCCGCCTGAATTTCCCGACGCGCCACCCGCTCAACATGAGCCACGCGAAGGACGTGTTCCGCGACGCGGACCTTGTCCTCTGTCTCGATACCCGCGACTGGGAAAAGCCGACGACGGAGCTGGCGAGCGCGACCCGGGAGGTCGTGTCGGTCGTGCCGCCCGGTGCGAAATGGATCGACATCGGCTTTGGCGACCTCGAACTATCGAGCTGGGCCTTCGACTACCAGCGCCTCCATCACGCGGACCTGCAGATTCTCGGTGATACGACGATCGCCATCCCCGCGCTCACGCGGCTGCTCCAGGCGCGGATCGCGAAGGACGCAGCGCTCGGTGCACGGATCGCCGCGCGCGCCGATGAGGTCGCCGTCAAGAGCAGGACGCTCCGCGAGGGCTGGGCGCGCGACGCGCGTGCGGACTGGGATGCGAGCCCGATCTCGTTGCCGCGGCTCGCCTCCGAGGTGTGGGACGCCATAAAGAATGAGGACTGGGTGCTCAGCGCCGGGACGCTGGAACAGTGGACCCGCAAGCTCTGGGACTTCGACACGCCCTACCGGCACCCGGGACGGTCGCTCGGCACGGCCACCCAGTTCGGTATCTCGATCGGCGTGGCACTCGCGCATCGCGACGAGAAGCGACTCGTGGTGGACATGCAGCCGGACGGCGACCTCATGTTCGACGCGGGCGCCATGTGGGTCGTGGCCAAGCACCGCATCCCGATGCTCGTGGTGATGTACAACAACCGCGCCTACTACAACGACTGGGAACACCAGATCCGGATGGCGAAACTTCGTGACACGCCCGTCGAGCGGGCCTACATCGGCATGGACCTGGACGACCCGGCGCCCGACTTCGCCGCGATGGCGCGATCGATGGGGTGGTACGCCGAGGGCCCGCTCGAGTCACCCGAGGGGCTCGCCGACGCGCTGGTCCGGGCCATCGCGTGCGTGAAGGCAGGGCAGCCAGCGCTGCTCGATACGATCACACAGAAGCGATAACCGCGCTTCTGCGACAAGGCACGGCGTGGCATCGAAGCTCGCTTCGCGCTCACGTTGACGACGGCTTCGCTCCGGACGTGCCGAGCCTTGCCGCCTATCACCACGGACTGCGAGCAACAGTGAAACAACGGATGTCATGACTACACCAACTGCGATTCGAACTGTCGGCGTGATTGGCGCGGGGCGCATGGGCCTGCCGATCGTCGGGCATCTCGCCCGCAAGGGTTTTACCGTGGTGGTCCACGACATCGACGACGGGAAGCGCGAGGCGGTGTCGACGCTGGGCGCTGGATGGGCGGGAAGCCCGGCCGAACTCGCGCGTGCGTGTGAGGCGATCCTCGTGTGCGTCGGTTTCGATCAGGACATGCGCGAACTGGTGACACCCGACGGTCTGCTCCAGAAAGACGAGCGCACCACCATCGTGGCCGTGCTGTCGACCGTGCATCCGGCTACGGTCCAGGAGTTGGCGCGCGTGGCCCGGCCATTCGGCGTACATGTGGTCGACGCCACCGTCTGTCGTGGTGGCCGCGCCGCCGATGAGGGCACCCTGCTGTCGTTTGTCGGAGGGGACCCGAGCGTCGTGGAGCGGCTCAGGCCGGTCGTGGCCTCCTACGCGACCGACATCGTGCATACCGGCGAGGTGGGCACCGCGCAGGTCGCCAAGGCCGCCAACAACATGGTGATGTGGGCGTGCCTGATCGCCAATCACGAGGCGCTCGCCCTCGCCACGCGCTTCGGGATGGATGCCGAGCTTCTGCGCTCGGCGCTCCTCGGCAGCAGCGCCGAAAACTACGTGCTCCGGAACTGGGGCATCAACACGATGGCGTGGGCCGAGGACGACATGGAGATCGTCCAGAAGATGGCGCACGACGCGGGTATCGGCCTGCCGCAGGCCGGATTGAACCGGGAGCTGTGTCGCACCCTCAAGCCGAAACGGTTCCGGCTGGACGAATACGGCGTGTAGCGCTCCGATGTGAGCGCGGCGCGGGACCTGACATCCCGCGGACCGCTGGAGGCGTCCGGGGCAATGCGTAGGTCCCAGGGCGCTGGACTCGGGGTAGGATCCGGAAATGGCTGACGACACGAACGACGCGGCGGCCCCCGACATGGTCGTGAACGAATCTCACTACCACAGCAAGAAGGACCGGGTGTTCGTCCGGTCGATCCAGGGTCACTACAACCTGACGGCAGAGCTTGCGCGGCTGCGTTCGATGCCGCGTGTGAGAAAAGGGCGCGCCATCGCGTTCACCGATGGTCCGCAGACCTTCAGCCGACACTACGTCGAGCCCAAAGACGGCATCACCCAGATGTTCCACTTGCACATCGAGGAATGGGCACCGGGTGCCAGGTCGCAGAAGCATGGGCACGTGAACGAGGCCGCCTTCTACATTCTGGACGGCGAAGGCTACGAGATCCATGATGGGGTCCGCTACGACTGGAAGGCGGGCGATGTCGCGATCGTGCATAACAACTGCGTGCACCAGCATTTCAACGCGAGCACGACCACGCCCGCCCGCGCGCTGGTCATGAAGACAAAACCGATGTTCATGTTCATGAACATGCTGTTTCAGCAGATGGTGGAGCCGCGTCCGACGGTACCCGCGCCAGGAGCCGAGGGCTTCCAGGTGCGCGAACGCGAAGACGATCTCAACCACGACAGCGACACAGCGCAAGACGAAGCGAAGGACACAGCGCGGTAGGAGACCTCAGCGATGGCATGGAGCGAATCGAAGGCGTGGCGGCACGGCACCCGGAATCAGCCGTTCTATCAGGCGCTGCTGGATGACGCCGAGGCGGCGCCGGCGCGGAATGCAAAGCGGAAGAAGGTGCTCCGCCCCGAGGACATGCCGTGGGAGATGTCGCGTCAGGGGCTGCTCAAGCACCTGGTCAACGAGGCCATGAACACGCGCATGGAGACGGTGGACGCCTACATGCAGATCATTCCCCCCGGCAGTCGCTCGGGGAAGCATCGGCACCTCGCGGAGGAATGCCTCTACGTGCTGGAGGGGCGTGGTTACGACCTGCACCAGGACTGCGATGTGGAGATCACCGACACGTACCACTGGACGCCGCAGGAGGAGGTGAAGCGCTACGAATGGGAAGCGGGTGACGTCATCTACATCCCGCCGAACACGATTCATCAGCACCTCAACGCGAGCCCGGACCAGCCGGTGCGCCTCATCTCGGTGATCAACCGGATCTTCAAGGCCTGTGGGCTGAACGACCTGGAGCAGATCGAGGACGCACCGGAGTACGACTCGACCGTCGTGCTGAGCGCCGAGGTCGTGGAACGGTATCTGCGAGGTGTCGCCGCGACTCCCTGAGCCCACCAGCATGACGTTTGATCGCCGCGCGTTTCACCGCATGTTGCTGGGGCTCCTCGTGGCGTCAGGGGCGGCGTGCGCGCGCCGCGACGCGCCGGAGTCGTCGCACCGCGAGCTCTATCTGCTGGACGACGCCGGGCGTCAGGAGCGCCTGCTCGCCGGAGCGCGGCAGGAGGGCGTCGTGGTCATCTATACGTCGCTCAATACGCAGGACTCCGGTCCGTTGACGCGGGCCTTCGAGGAGCGCTTCGGCGTCAAGACCACACTCTGGCGTTCCAGCAGCGACCGCGTCGTCCAGCGAGCCGTGGCCGAGGCTCGGGCCGGCCGCCTCACCTACGATGTTGTCGAGACGAATGGCCCCGAGATGGAGGCGTGCTTCCGTGAGGGACTCCTCGAGCGGTTTTATAGCCCCCATTTCACGGATCTGGCGCCGGCCGCGTTTCCGGAACACCGGCACTACGTGGCCGACCGCTTCAACTTCTTCACCATTGCGTACAACACCGATCTGGTGCCGCCGGACGAGGTGCCGGATTCGTACGACGACCTGCTGCACCCGCGATTCACAGGTCGGCTCGGCCTCGAGGCCGGCGACGTCGACTGGTTCGGAGCGATGGTCAAGCACATGGGCGAGGAGAAAGGGCTGTCGTACTTCACCCGCCTGGCCGAGATGCGGCCGCAGATCCGCAGCGGCCACACGCTGATGGGGCAGGTCGTGGCCTCGGGCGAGATCCCGATCGCCGCCAACATCTACAACCACAACGCCGAGCGCCTGGCCGCGCAGGGCGCGCCGATCCGCTGGAAGGCCCTCGACCCCACGTTCGGCCGGCCCAACGCCATCGGCCTCACGCGGCGCGCGCCGCATCCGCACGCGGCGCTGCTGTTTGCCGACTTCCTGCTCTCGCGCGAAGGGCAGACCATTCTCAGAGATCGAAACCGGGTGCCTTCGAGTCGCGCCGTGCAGTCGAGTCTGAACGATTTTCCCTTCGAGACGATCGACCCGCTGATCTCGCTGGACGAGGACGAGAAATGGTCGACAATGTGGTCGACGCTATTTCTCAAAGGACAGGCTGTCCCGAGAGACGCCGCCTGACGGCGGCCGGAGGCCTAGGTCACTAGATGGGCAAAGAATCGCATTTCACGGCCAAGACGCCACGCACGTTCGTGCGCGGCATGCAGGGACACTACAACCTCAAGGAGGAGCTCGCGCAGTTGCGCTCGATGCCGCGCGTGGTCCGGGGCCGCGAGCTCGCGTTCAACGACGGCCCGCAGACATTCAGCAAGCACTTCGTCGAGCCTGTCGACGGTCTGACGCAGACGTTGCACATTCACCTGGAGGAGTACGCGCCTGGCGGGCACAATCAGAAGCATGGGCACGTCAACGAGGCCGCCTTCTACATCCTCGACGGCGAGGGCTACGAGATCCACGACGGGATCCGCTACGACTGGAAGGCGGGCGACACCGTGGTGGTCCACAACAACTGCGTCCATCAGCATTTCAACGCGAGCACGACGAAGCCGGCGCGTGCGCTCGTGATGAAGACCAAGCCAATGTTCCTGTTCATGAACATGCTCTTTCAGAAGACCGTCGAGCCGCGTCCAACCGAGCCGGCACCCGGCGCCGAGGGCTTCGAGGCGCGAGAAGAACAGCGCTACAACCACGAGGAATAGGTCGGAACCGGGAGCCACATGTCAGCACAGGCCGTCGTCTCCGAAGATCTCGCGAGGAAGTTCGCCGCCGAGAAGGACACTCCGTACACGCGATGGGTGCGTGACGAGGGGCTGGAGATCGTGAGTGCGCTTCACGTGCCGGACCTGCACACGATCGACCTCAAGCCGTGGCCTCGCCGTGGGGGACGCGGCGTCTTCTTGAACCACGATGCGTCACGAACCTCGAACGACTGCTACGTCTGCGAAATTCCACCGGGCAAGGAGCTCGCGCCGCAGCGTCAGATGTACGAGGAGATGGTGTATGTCCTCGACGGACTCGGTTCGACGGCGGTGTGGAACGACGCTGGACGGCGGATCACGTTCGAATGGAAGGCGGGTACGCTCTTCGCGATTCCGCTGAACGCATGGCATCAGCACTTCAACAGCTCCGGCGTCACGCCGGCGCGTTTCGTATCGGTGACCAACGCGCCGACGATCATCAACGCCTTCGGCGATCTCCGATTCGTGTTCAACACGAGCTACGACTTCACGGATCGCTTCAACGGCGAGCCGACGTATTTCGCCAACGGGGGCGAGCAGCGAGGACTGCTCCTCGACACCAACTTCGTCGCCGACGCCGTGAACCTGCCGCTCGTATCCGCCGGGGAGCGCGGCGCCGGAGGGGGGCATATCCGGTTCAGCATGGCCAGGGGGCACATGAACAGTCATATCTCCCAGTTCCCGGTCGGCACCTACAAGAAGGCCCACGCCCATGGTCCAGG
>JAQBVV010000165.1 GCA_027622905.1 Acidobacteriota bacterium | reverse complement strand
GTCGACGGCAAGGGCCGCGCGTCGCGCTCCGAGTACTGGTACTTCGCGCTGTTCAGCTTCATCGTCGACATGGCCACCGGCGGCATCGCCATCTTCGTGCTGCTGCTCCCTTCGATCACCGTGCAGGTGCGCCGCCTGCACGACATCGGGAAGTCCGCCTGGGCGCTGCTGTGGATCCTCGTGCCCTTCGTCGGCCTGATCGTGCTCATCGTCTACGCCGTGCGCCCCGGCGATCCGCACACGAACCTCTACGGCTGAGCCGCGCATGACGGTGCGTGGCCCTGCTGTCATCCTCCCGCTGCTGCGAGCTGCGCAGGCCAGCCAGCCGACCTGGTCAACGATGGCCGCGCGCACGTCCGCGTCGACCAGCCGGCAGCGCTCGCCGGGCACGGCGACAGACAGCTCACCGTCCAGTCTGCGACCCTTCAGCATGTCGGACATGCGCATGTCTTGAGCGGAAGCAAAATCCCATGAGGTGACCGGCCCACATCAGCCTGGCGCGGGACAACCAACGACCCGATGATGACTGCGGGTTCGGGGCGCCGCGTCAGCGCGCGTACTGCCCTCGTCTGAGGTCAACTGCTATCGCCGAGGTCGCAGCCTCCGCGTCAAGCCAACCCCCCGCGATGAAACGTCGGTCTGGGTCGACGGCGGCCTTGATGGACCGTTGGAGCGCGATGTTGCGTTCACCCACCTCGCCTGCGAGGTACCGCGCCTTAAGCTGGCCGATTCCATGCTCGCCGGTGATCGTCCCACCGAGTCGCAGAGCGGCTGCCATGATGCTCTCAAACAGCGAGTGGCCACGCGCCATCGCCTCGGCGCCGTCCTCCACGATGATGACCGGGTGCAGGTTGCCGTCGCCCGCATGACCGAACACGACTGCGCGCGTCGCGTGCTCCGCACTGAGACGATTGACCTCAGCAATCATCACCGCGACCTCGCTGCGCGGGACGGCGACATCCTCGTGGATGAGAGGCCTGCCAAGACTCTCCAGCGCAAGAGCTATCGCTCGCCTCGCCTGCAGCAACGCGTCAGCTTCTACCGCGCTGCTGCTGAAGAAAAAATCTATCGCACCGGACGCTTTGCAGATCTCCGTCGTGCGCTCGACCGTGCCCGTCCGCCGAGGCTCAGGCTCGTCGGTCTGGAGGATCAGCAGGGCTGCAGCGGTACGGTCCATCTCGAAGTGACCCCAGTCATCGACGAGAACGACGCTCGCGCGGTCCATGATCTCGACGAGAGAGAGGCCGAGATCGGAGGCGGTGATGAGTGCCACGGCTCTGCCAGCATCCTCCAGCGACGAGAAATAGGCGACGACGGTCGCAGAACCTTCTGGACGAGGACGCAGACGCAGGAGCGCCTGCGTGACGATCCCCAGGGTGCCCTCGGACCCGACGAAGAGGCTGGTGAGGTCAAGCCCAGCGACTCCCTTGACGCTCCGACGACCCGTACGAATGATTGATCCGTCGGCGAGTACGACCTCGAGGTCGAGCACATGGTCGCGCGTCACGCCGTACTTGACGCAGCACAATCCGCCAGCGTTCGTTGCGATGTTGCCGCCGATCGTGGAGTAGTCACGGCTCGCAGGATCGGGCGGATAGAAGAGGCCGTGCTCGGCAGCAGCATCGGACACCGCACGGTTGATGACGCCAGGCTCGACCAGTGCGGTCTGGTTCGCCGCATCGATGGTCACGATCCGGTCCATCCGCTCGAGGCTGACCATCAAGCAACCGTCGACAGCCGCCGCACCACCGGTCAATCCCGAGCCGGCTCCTCGTGGAATGACCCCCACGCCGTGACGGCCGGCGATCCGTACCGACAGCGCGACCTCCTCCGTCGAGCGCGGCAGAACGACGGCCGCCGGCATCCCCGCAGGCCAGTCGAGGAGATGGTCGCGCCGGTAGGACTGCAGCAGATCCTCATCCGCGACGACCCGACCCTCCGGCAGTTCAACGCGCAGTTCGCCGACAAAATTCTGGATCTCCGTTCGAGACACGACCGGCTCCGCTCTACTCACCCCAACGTGCCACGCACTAAACTTGCGTGTATCGGCGCGACGAAGGGAGAATCGTACTGGACGACGCCGCATCGCAGCGCTCGGTCAGCCATCCTGACGGCACAATCGTCTCGAGGGAACGCTGCCCGAGGCCATGACGAAACCGCTACGTCAGCGGAGTCGCCGAGTCACCGGATCCATGAAGCGTGCGACAGTTGGAACTATCAGGCGGAGGATTTCGACAAGGGATCCTCGCACGACATGCCGGCGGGGAAGATCCTCGCCACGAACTCGGGTCTTGAGCCGCCGACCCGATGTTTGGCGACAGCAAGCAGGAGCAGTCTCTCCGGCGACTGCGCCGCCACTGACCAGCCCTAGACTTCCGACCACCCACCGCGCACGGTTCATGCACCGACGGAGCCACGATGACGCAACGATCCAGGCAATTCCCGAACCCACGAGACCTCGCACCACTCCTTCGGTTCAAACGTTTCGAGCCCCGGCCCACGAGGCGCCGCCTGCAGCGCGCGCACACCATCGAAGACCTTCGCGCGATCGCACAGCGCCGCACACCGCGCGGACCCTTCGACTACACCGACGGTGGTGCGGACTCAGAGACGACCTTGGCACGTGCGCGACAGGCCTTCGCGGACATCGAGTGGCGGCCGCGCGTGCTCCGCAACGTCGCCGAGGTCAATCTGAGCGCCAACGTCCTCGGTTCGCAGGTCCGCCTGCCGTTCGGGATCGCACCGACGGGCTTCACACGTCTGATGCACCACGAGGGGGAGTTCGCCGGCGCGCAGGCAGCGGCCGCCGCCGGCATCCCCTTCTGCCTCTCGACCATGGGCACCCGCTCGATAGAGGAGGTCGCCGGAGCTGCGCCGGACGGCGACAACTGGTTCCAGCTCTACATGTGGAAGGACCGCGAGCGGTCAATGGCACTCGTCGAGCGCGCGAAGGCAGCCGGATTCCGAGTGCTGGTGCTCACCGTCGACGTACCCATCGCTGGGGACAGGCTCCGGGACCGCCACAACGGACTCACGATCCCACCGACGCTGACTCCGCGGACGATCATGAACGCGATCTCGAGACCAGCGTGGTGGATGAATCTCCTGACGACCGAGCCGCTGCGGTTCGCGTCGCTCGACTCTTGGAACGGGACTGTCGCAGAACTGCTGGAGGCCATGTTTGACCCAACGGTCGACTTCGACGACCTCCGCTGGATCATCGGGCAGTGGGGTGGCCCCGTGGTGGTCAAGGGCATCCAGACCGTCGAGGACGCGGTGCGCTGTGTCGAGGCCGGGGCGGCAGCCATTCAACTCTCGAACCATGGCGGTCGTCAACTCGATCGCGCACCCGTGCCCTTCTACCTGCTCCCAGCCGTCGTGCGCGAGGTCGGCGACGACGTAGAGATCTACCTTGACACAGGGATCATGCATGGCGCCGACATCGTCGCCTCTCTCGCCGCCGGTGCCCGCTTCGCCTTCGTCGGCCGCGCCTACCTCTACGGGCTGATGGCCGGTGGGAGGAGAGGCGTCGACCGGACGATCGCGATCCTGGCCGACCAGGTCGCTCGGACGATGCGGCTCCTCGGAGTCGGCTCTACCGCTGAGCTCGGCCCGAAGCACCTCGCGCACCTAGCTGATGACCGTAGAGCCTGAGCGGTGTCCTCACGACGTGACCGTGCCAGACCGCAGCCGCACCGGCGCCAACGGCGAGGCATGAACCCTCCGACGACGTTGCGACTGTCTTCACGGCCTTTGACGACGATCAGGACCGCCCGACGGAGTCGAGGTCTTCCACGACTCCGCGACCCTCGGGCGCGGATGGATCGATGGGCAGATGGCAGGTCTGGATGCTCACGGCCTCGGCCCCGTGGGTGACGGCTCGGTCGATGACCTCATCCTTCGACCACTAGACCTCGAGGGGTTGCTTCAAGCGCAGGGTTTCGCCGAGGTGACGGTGATAGGCGAAGGTGTCGAAGCCTACGAGTAGCCGCGCAACGCGCGTTGCCGGGCCGGCAGTCGACGCATCGGCTCGTGATTCGCGGAACGTGGTCATCGGTCGTGCATCTGATCCGACGTCGTCATCGCACCAGGAAACCACCGTCCACCGAGAGAACCACCGCGTGGAGAAGGTCCAAGTCCTTTGAGGCGAGGAACACCGCGACTCCCGCCACATCCTCTGGTTCGCCCCAGCGGCCTACAGGGAAGGCGAGCAGATATTTCTCTAATGCACAAAGAATCCTGCCACACATGCCGGATCGGATCCGTCCACACGAAGCCGCGTGCGATGCAGTTGACCTTGATATCGGACGAGGCCCACTCATTCGCGAGGGCCTTGGTGCGTTTCGCTATGCCCCAATTCGAAACCGTGTAGGCGGCTACCCGTACTCCTCCGAAGAAGGCGTACATCGAGGCGATGGTGACGACTTTGCTGTTCGGCGCACCGGAGTGCGTCGGAGTCGCCTCAGGTTGGCGGAACATCTGCTGTGCCGCCATCCGGCATAGGGCGAGAAGGTCGCGGTCACGTTCACCTCGAGCACGCGCCGCACGCCGTCGAACGCGATTTCGAGCACATCACCCACGACCACGGTGCCGTGGCAGAGCACGAGCACTTCGATGCCGCCGAAAAGGCCGAGAGCCGGGCGACCCGGCCGCGGTGGACGCCTCGTCAGCAATGTCGGTGTTCAGCGCCCGGCAGCGTCCCCGAGGAACCGTCCCCCAGTCCTACTCCTCGTCGACCCGAGGACCCAAGCCTGACCCGAGAGGATCGGCGACGTGCCGCGCGGCAGATCGGGACATGATGATGACGTCAGGGCACCTCATCCAGCACCGGGGTACCCGGCGACACCCGGGAAGATGGGTAGGGCCTTCGATCCGATGCCTGCGCTGCCGAAGGCCGTCGGCTTCTGCCTGCCCGCTCTCGTGTAATACTCCTCCGGGTCCTGCGTTGGGTCCTTGAACATCTGCCACTGGCACTTCTGTCGATTCGCCAGGTCCGTGTCCGGGTAGACCGGCGGGTCGATGACGCGCACGGGATACCCGAAGCGATCGATGGGCAATTCCTCCATCAGGATGATGCAGTGGGTGCAGTAGAGGCAGACGCCTGGCGTGAAGTGGTTCCAGGTGTGCGCCTCCTCGGTCGTCTTCCAGCCGTAGGGGGCCTCCATCCTTGGCGGCGTGCCCTCGATCTCGTCACCCCTGACCGTACGCCCACCCGAACCGCAAGGGTCGAATCGGAGGATGTACCGATCCTCGGTCTCGGTCAGTTCGAAATCGCCGGTCCGCTCGGGGCCGACGAGGTGGCCACGCATCGCCTCACATGCGACCAGCATCAACGCCTCGAGGCCCTCGTCCCAAGGGTACTTGTCGATGTCGAACTTTTCGTACCGCCAGGCGAACAGTGGCATGAGGATGTGATCAAACATGTCGCGGACCGCGGGTTCGCCCAGTTGCTCCTTGACCAGCGACATCAGGGCATACGTGTGGTCGACGTCGCGGTCGTGGCACTGGCGCCACGTCTCCTTGGCGACCTCAAACAGTGACCGAGCCTCGTCAGCATCCTGCCGAATCGTCGCATAGGTCATGCTCCTCAGCTCGCTCTGGAACTTGTCCCACTGGCGTCGGGCATCCCACGGGGACCCATCGGGAAGCACCGAGACTTCCGCGTGCTGAAGCTCACGGACCGCGATGATCTCATGGGGGACGTCACGATTCAAGAGGAAGTTCCGAAGGTCGCCCAACCATTGGCGGTAGATCGAGAAGCAGACGAACGCCTCGTCGCTGAAGTACGAGGCGTACTCCGCGGCATCCTCCCAGGCGCCATGCTCCAGTCTCTCGAGCACCTTCCGGTAGGTCGAGATGCTCTGGTCCTCCCAAGCTCCCATTCGGACGCGGCGTCCGAGGATGTCGGTGAAGCGAATATCGGTCTGTGTCATGTCGGTCTCCTAACGGAACCAGTGGTCGTGGGACTCAGTGAAAAGTCATGGGCGGAAGGTCGAAGTCCTGCTCGAACGGATACAACGGCCGAGGACGACGGTGGTAAGGCAGGTTCGCTAGCGTCATCGTCGTCGGACCCAACGTGTCGGCTACAACAAATGATTGCGCTATCCCCTCGTATCCGGCGCGGAACGAGACATGGGACTTCGCCTGCATAATTCTTGTCCGCCGCTGATCCATACCGGCATGAATCAGCGGAGATGGGTCAATCTCCATGACGGGGCTCGCGTGAAGGACGATGCGGAGCTCGCCCAGTCGCAGGACGCTGGTGTCTCCCATGTTTGCCGTCACACCTCCTGCGAAGGGTCCGGTGTAGGTGAACGCGCCGTCGAGGTGCCGTACGACCTCGGCGTCGACCCGCACCCGCTCGTTGTACGCTCCCAAGTCGCCAGCACCGATCTCGACCGAGACGACGGAATCCGGAGCGCACGACTGCGCCTGCTGCACCGCCTTGGCGTCCGTGATCATCATCCAGGTCTCGCCCGGCCCATTGTCGAGGTCCGCGCGCAGGGCGGCGCGCAGCAACTCCGTCGAGTCCCCCAGCGAACCGCCGGTCGGGCTGTCCCCCGCGTCGGCGAGGACCACCGGAGCGGGAAGGCGAACGGCCTCGGCGATGGCCACGTCGATCGGCGAGGCGTCCGACACGGACATCCAGACCCGATGGGCCCACAAGCCGCGCACGAGCTCTCCCGCGACGGAGGCCGCGAGTTCAGGGTCGCCGTCGGTGGTGGCGATCGCGCTCCACGAGAGCTCAGGCACGTCACGCCAGGGATGCGAGGGCAGAACTGCCGCTGCGAGGACCCTGGGACGTTGCTCGTGTGCGCGCGCGGCTTCGAGGATCG
>JAQBVV010000015.1 GCA_027622905.1 Acidobacteriota bacterium | reverse complement strand
AGCTCCCTTCATGAATGAGAGCATCGTAGTACGGCGTGATCGTGGTGTCGATCCCTGTTTCGTTACTTTTTCAGCAGCCTGCTAGAAGATCCCTGGGAACAGCACGTAGGTAAATACCAGACCCGCAGTACCCACGATCAGTCCGTAGAGCAGCATCGGAATGACGTTGCGTCGAATGATCACACCCTCCATGCCGACCAGTCCGACAGTGGCGGAGACGGCGACGATGTTGTGGATGCACACCATGTTACCCATCGCTCCTCCCACCACCTGAAGCGCGACGATGATCTGGCGGGAGATGCTCAGCTCCGACGCGATGCCGTACTGGAACTCCGAGAAGAGCAGGTCGGACACCGTGTTGCTGCCGGTGATGAAGGCGCCAAGCGCGCCCACATAGGACGCGAAGAACGGCCACGAATTGCCGGCCAGCGCGGCGGTCGTTTCCGCCATGGTCAGAGGCATCGACGGGTAGCCCAGGGTGTTATTGGCCGACTGTCTGAAGATTTCCACCAGCGCCACGGCGAAGAACAGGGCAATGGTCGGACTCTTCATCCGGTGGACTGAATCGGTCCACGCGGCCTTGACCTTCTCGGCCTTCATGCCGTGGATGACGATGGTGATCAGCGCCACCAGCATGAAGGGCACGACCCCAGGCAGGAAGAGGGGTTGAATCGCGATATTGACCGTGTCGTACCCCATGATCTGCGACCAGGAGACGGTGACGGAACTGAGCCAGGCTCTGAAAGGCAAGAAGCTGACCCTCGTCAGCACGAGGATGAGCCCGATGAGGACGTAGGGCGTCCAGGCCCGAATCAGGCTCATCGTCGGCTTGAAGTCGCGTGCCTCTTCGGTGGCAATCTGGCCGGTCCAGTCCTTGTCCCACCCCGACTGCGGTCCGAAGTCCCAGGACTCCTTCGGCATGAACCAGCCTCGTTTGGCTCCCGACACGATGATGGCCAGGCCAATCAGCCCCCCGATCAGTGACGGAAACTCCTCGCCGATCAGAAACGCGGTTGCCAGGTAGGGAACAAGGAACGAGACCGACGCGAAGA
Source organism: Acidobacteriota bacterium (assembly GCA_027622905.1). GTDB lineage: Bacteria > Acidobacteriota > Vicinamibacteria > Vicinamibacterales > UBA2999 > JAQBVV01. The sequence continues at coordinate 37,804 of JAQBVV010000015.1, read as the reverse complement.
GCGAGAACTTCCACACGCCAAGGCCTTCGCTCCAGGACCGGTTCCGGCCGAAATAGCGGGTCAGGAAGCAGACCACGAAGAGAGGCAGGACGAATCCTGGCAGGGCGTGCAGCACCGAGGCCCAGCGAGCGATCACCTGGTAGAACCCGGCCATATCGGCAAAGCCGAGTGCGCTGGATGTCTGCAGCGCTGCGTCGATCTGTGGCTGCAGAAGAGCCAGACCGAACCGGATGGGGGTGCCAGCGGCGCCGAAGCTGACGGGAACCGAGTTGTACACCAGGCAGACGATGGCGGCTGCCAGAGGAGGGAACCCCAGACTCAGCAGGAGTGGCGCGGCGATGGCTGCCGGCGTGCCGAAACCGGCGGCACCTTCCAGAAAGGCTCCGAACATGAAGCCGATGATGATGGCCTGCACCCGGCGGTCCGTACTGATGCCGTGGAAACCGTGGTTGATGGTTTCCATGGCGCCGCTGTCCCGCAGCGTATACAGGATGACGATGGCGCCGAAGACGATGATGAGGATGTTGATGGCACCGCCAAATCCAGCAAGGGTTGCGGCCAGAATGAAGCCGAGCGGCATCTTCCAGACGAGCACTCCGGATATAGCCGCCGCCAGCCAGGCGAGCGGCATCGCCTTGGTCGCGGGCCACCGGAGTCCCACCATGAGCACAAGCGCAACACCGATGGGGATGAGGGCGATCGAAGCAAGTACCGCAACAGGCATTGAGCAACTCCTCGGTTAGCGGGCTAGAGCGCTTTTCATTTCGGTCCAGGGCTTCTCGCAGGGGCCAGGCCTTCTCGAAAAGCGCTTTCCGGCGTTTTTCGGTCTCCACCGAATCGAAAAACGCTCTAGCCGGCTCTGTTCTCCGACCGCGCACATTATGCCCGATGGATGCTCAGGCTGACAGTGCGAAAGACGTTCGCATCAAGGTACTGGTCGGGACGGTCTGGAAGAGCGGGTGGCCAGTTGCGAGGACGTATGGCGGCATCATGATCATTGCCGCGCGGTGGACACGATGAGGTCGAGTGCAATCGCGATGGAGGAGGGGACCAGTGCCCCCTCCTCCGATGGACTGTCTATTTCGCGGCGGCGCCCTCCTCGCCGATCCAGATCTGGATCTTCCGGCCATCCTCGAACGCAATGGCCGTGGTGAAGATTCGCTCCCCGCCATCTCTGGCGGCGAAGCCCTCGAATGTATAGGTTTCGCCAATTCGGAACGACGCTGGACCGCGCAAGAACCCAGCCGCGCGGAGCGCGTTGGGACCAACGGTCTCAGCGCCCCACTGCTTCGTCTCGCCCGATCCGTCGTTCACGTCGAACCAGAAGTACGCGTGGGGGTTGATCCACTCGATACGCGAGAGCGTGCCTTCCAGCGACAGCACGTTCTCGGTGTCGAACTGCGCCTGGAGCGCGTGGTGCGCCGACAGCGCCGAGGAACCAACCAACAGGAACGCCGCGAACAGTGCCACCGCGCCGCCAAGTCTGTTTTTCATGATCTTCGCCTCCTAAGAATCTACTTCGAGGTCGCCGGATTCCCTCGTCATGACTACCCCTGCCGCAGATGTAGCCGTTCTTCAAGTAACGCAACGAGTCCGATCCGGCTCCGCGACCCGTGGCCAACGGACTCTGATAAAAAATGTACTAAATGCAGGTGAGAGGAAGATGAGAGTGCCTCGACAGGCCCCGCGTGATGCTGGCTGGATCTACGCTGGATGCCAGCGGCATCCGCTCAACCTCCTACCGCCGCCTCGGCAGGGAAGGCGGCGGCCGGTAGTGGGCCGCGTCCAGGAATCCTGATCTCGAGCGTCGTGCCGTCTGGCGAACTGGCACCCACACGGATGGTGGCGCCCTGCAGCGCGAGCACTTCGCGGCTAATGGCAAGGCCGAGGCCGCTTCCCCCTGTGTGTCTGGCGCGGGAGCTGTCGAGGCGGAAAAACCGTTCGAAGATCCGCTCGTGCTGAGCGGACGGGATTCCTCGTCCGGTGTCGCGAACCTCGATCTGTACGGTCGGCGATGCCCATGCGCCCGGAGGGGGCTCCTCCAGTTGGGCGGTCACACGCACTCGCCCACCGTCGCGGTTGTAGTGCACGGCATTGGCGACGGTGTTGTCGATGACGCGCGCCATCAGCGCCGGGTCAGCATAGATGCAGACACCCTTGAGTGAATCTCGTTCGAGCGTGACACCCTTGGCAGCGGCGGTTTCCTGGAGTCGTCGAAACGATTCCTCCACCAGGCCGTCCAGATCGACCTCCCTGAGTGTCACGGTGCCGGTGCCTTCCTGGGCTCGCGCGAGCAGGATCAGGTCTTCGGCCAGTTGCGTCAGTGCCGTCAGGCGACCGCGCACGTGGGTGAGCGTGTCCCTGTAACTGTCCGCCGAGCGGGGGCGCCGCAACGCGACCTCGAGCTCTCCGGCCATCGCTGTCAGGGGGGCCCTCAGCTCGTGGGACGCGTCGGATGCGAACCGCCGGTTGGTCTCGAGGGCCTCTCGAAGCCGGTCGAGCATGGAGTTGAGCAGCACGGTCATTCGGCCCAGCTCGTCGTCTATCAGCGGCGCATCGAGGCGCGCGTCGAAGTTTCCGCGCGCGATCCATGCCGCCCGCTCAGTGATGCGCGCCACCGGCGCCAGTGCTCGTGAGGCGAGCACGTAACCGATGCCGCCGGTCGCCGCCAGGCCGATCGACCAGATGGCGCCGAGCAGCCACGCGAGATGTGCGAGGCCCTGTTCCACGTCGTCAGCAAACAAGCCGACCGCGACAGCGTAGTCCTGCGTCCCCCGGCTGGCGGTGATCACCGCCACACGTACTGGACGCCCGAACATGGTCGCCGAGACGATCGGCATGCGTCCTGACAGCGCCTCCTGCACGGTCGCCCTGGACACGACCGGACTGGAGTCGCCGAGCGCGGTCGACTGCAAGACGAGGTCTCCGTTCCCGTCGAATATCTGCACCAGCTTCTCGGTGAAGGCGCCGGTCTGCATCTGAGAAAAAGGGGCTTCGTGCAGATGCACGCCAACCGGACCGTCGGTAGACGACGCTGCTTCGGTCGCGGCAACTGTCCTGACGTTGCTGTCAAGCCAGCGGTGCAGGTAGAGATGCGCACCGAAGTAGATCGACAGGTTCGTGACGCCGAGCAGTAGTCCGACCGCCACGGTCCAGCGCAGCGTCAGTCGCGCGCGGAATGTCGTCAGGTGGGAGACCCGCATCATGTGGGCTGATCTCGCTTCAGGATGTACCCGAGCCCGCGCACGGTGTGGATGAGCGGCTCAGGCGTGGCTGACTGCAGCTTGCGGCGAACGTATCCCACGTACACGTCCCCGTTGTTGGACATCGGGTCGTACTCGCCGCCCCAGACGTGCTGGGCGAGCTGATCGCGGGTGACGATGGCCTCGGCCCGGCGTACGAGGAACTCGAGCAGCCGGTATTCAGTGGCGGTCAAGCTCACCGGTGTGCCGGCAACGGTGACGGTGTGGGCTTGCGGATCGACCGAGATCGGACCGTACGTGAGCTGATTCGTGAGGTGGCGCGTACGGCCACGGCGCCCGAGCGCCCGCAATCGGGCCAGCAGTTCTTCGAACGCGAACGGCTTGACCACGTAGTCATCGGCGCCACAGTCCAGACCGGCGATACGGTCGGTGACGGCGTCGCGCGCGGTGACCATGATGACGGGGACGTCCAGTCCGTCGGCGCGCATTCGCCGGCACACTTCGAAGCCATCGACGTCCGGCAACATCACGTCGAGCACGACGGCATCGTATTCCTCGGCCGCAACCATGTCGAGCGCGGCGGATCCGTCCGTGACCAGATCGACGAGGTACCGCTCTTCGGTGAGTCCGCGCACCATGAACCGACTGATCTCAGGGTCGTCTTCGACTACCAGTACCCGCATGTGTCACGCTCCCGCGGCCCGGCTTTCGCGCCGTGCCACCCATCGCTCCATCATGTCGTACAGCGTGGGCAGGACGACCAGAGTGAGCAGCGTCGAGGTGACGATTCCCCCCACCACGACGCTGGCAAGCGGGCGCTGGACTTCCGCGCCGGCGCCGGTCGAGAGCGCCATCGGCATGAAGCCGATGGCGGCCACCGTGGCGGTCATCAGCACCGGCTTGAGGCGCGAGGCTGCTCCGGCGATCGTTGCCTCTGTCACGCCCATGCCGTCCTGCTCTCGCAGGGCCCTGATGGCCGAGAGCATGACCACGCCGTTGAGCACCGCCACGCCGAACAGTGCGATGAAACCCACCGATGCCGACAGGTTGAGCGTGAGGCCCCTGACCCAGAGCGCCAGGACTCCGCCAACTGCCGCAAAGGGCACGTTGGCAAGTATGAGGAACGCCCAGCGCACGCGGCCGAAGGTGGCCATGAGCAGAACGAAAATGATGACCAGCGAGAGCGGCACCATGATCGCGAGCCTCGCGGTTGCCCGCTGCTGGTTTTCGAACTGACCACCCCAGCTGATGTGATAGCCGGCCGGAATGACGACCGAAGCGTTGAGGCGGCGCTGTGCCTCGGCCACGAAGCTGCCCACGTCGCGCCCCCGCACGTTGGTCTGCACCACGAGCCGGCGCTCGGCATTCTCGTGGTTCACCGTTTCTGGCGTGGACGTGATCCGGATGTCAGCCAGACGGCTCAGTGGCACCCGTTCGCCGCCGGGCGCGGCCAGGACGAGCGCGCCGATGGCGTCTGCATTCTTCCGAACGTCGTCGGGAAGACGAACGACGACGGGAAATCGCTTTGGACCGTCGAGTAGTTCCGTCGCCTGGCGCCCGCCAACGGCCGACTCGACGACCTCCTGCACGTCCGACACGCGTAAGCCGTATCGCGCGATAGCGACGCGGTCGATCTGGATCTCGAGCTGGGCCGCTCCTGACAGAATTTCCACTTGTTCGTCGGCGACGCCAGGCACGTGTTCGATGACATCGAGCACCTGTGCGCCGATGCGTTCGAGGACGTCGGCCTCGGGCCCGAAGACCTTGACCGCCACGTCGGCCTTGATGCCAGAGACGACTTCATCGAGTCGCATGGCCATCGGTTGCGTGAAGTTCACCGACAGCCCCGGCACGTGCGAGAGCTCGGCAGCCATGGCGTCGACCAGTTCGGACTTGTCGCGGCCGCTCGGCCATTCGTCTTCGGGGTGGAGCAGCACGTACACGTCGCCCTGGTAGATCCCCATGGCCTCTGTGGCCAGATCCGGCCGTCCGATCTTGGTCACGATCTCCGACACTTCTTCGAACCGGTCGAGCAGGATCTGCTCAACTCGCGTTGAGATGGTGACCGACTCTTCGAGCGACACCGATGGCAGCTTCCGTGTCTCGATCAGAATCGAACCTTCGTCCAACCGCGGCATGAATTCGGTTCCGAGGAAGGGAATCGAGCTCAGCGCGACGACGACCACCGCCGCTGCCACGAACGTTGTGCGCAGCGGGTGGCGCAGCTGGTTCGACAGGTGCTGGGAGTAGCGGTTCCGCAGACGCACGAACCAGCCTGCCTCCTCGTGATGCCCCTCGAGCTTGAGCAGGTATGACGCGACGACAGGCACGCCGGTCAACGACAGCAGCAGGGAGCCGAAGAGGGCAGAGCACACCGTGATGGCCATCGGTCGAAACATCCTCCCCTCGAGGCCTTCGAGCGTGAAGATGGGGAGGTACACCGCGATGATGATGAGCACGCCGAAGAGGACCGGTCGCGCCACTTCAACTGCGGCGCTGCGGAACAGCTCGAGGCGTTGAGTGCGCGTTTGCTCGCCCGTCATGGCTGACTGATCGCCGCTGGCCAGAGCCCGACGGCGCACGAAGTTCTCCATCATCACGACCGAGCCGTCCACGATCAATCCGAAATCGATGGCTCCCAGCGACATGAGATTCGCCGACACGCCAAAGATACGCATGCCGATGAACCCGACGAGCATCGAGAGAGGAATGACTGCAGCCACGATGAGTGAGGCTCTCACGTCTCGGAGGAAGAAGAACAGGATCACGATGACGAGCAGGCAGCCTTCGACGAGGTTCGTCTGGACGGTTCGGGTCGTGCGATCGATGACCTCGGTCTGGTCATAGAACGGGTCGATTCCGACTCCCGGGGGAAGGCTCTCGACGATTTCGGACATCCGGGTCTTGACGCGGTCCGTGAGATCGCGAGCGTTCTCGCCTTTCAGCATGATGACCATGCCCCCAACCACTTCGCCCGTTCCGTTTCGCGTCACGGCTCCGTTGCGCTGCATCGAGCCCACTTCGATCCGCGCCAGGTCGCCGAGAAGCACCGGGACGCCCTGGTAAGACTTGAGCACGACCTTTTCGAGGTCCTCCACACCTGTCACCAGACCGATTCCGCGGACGGTGTATCGCTCGTCACGATGTTCGATGAAGCCGCCGCTGAATGACTGGTTGTTGTCGGCAATGGCCTGGAGCACATCGCCGAGGGCGACATCGTATTTCTCGAGCAAGGGCGGATCAACCACCACCTGAAACTGCTTGGTGAGACCTCCCCAGGAGTTCACCTCGCCGACCCCTGGCACCGAACGGAGCCTGGTGCGCACTTCCCAGTCGTGCGTGGTTTTGGGGAACATGGCGTCGACGCCTTCGCCGGTCACGACGTACTGATAGACCTCCCCGAACGCCGTGGCCACCGGACCGAGCACGGGTTCCAGACCCTGCGGGATCCGTCCGCGAACGTTCGCCAGGCGTTCGGTGACGAGCTGCCTTGCGAAGTAGGTCGGAACGGCATCGTCGAAGACGACGGTCACGATCGACAGGCCGAACTTCGAAATTGACCGCACCTCCTCGGTGTTGGGCACACCCATGAGCGCTGTCTCGATCGGATACGACACGCGCTGTTCGACCTCCGGGGCGGCCAGGCTTGGAGCCTCCGTGATGACGACGACCTGGTTGTTGGTCAGGTCCGGGAACGCCTCGATCGGCAGGTCGCGCAGAGCCACGACGCCACTGAACACGAGGGCTGCCAGGCAGAGGAGCACAAAGATGCGCTGTCCGAATGTCGCCTGTACGAATCGTTCGACGAAACCCACGCTACGGCTCCTCTCCCGCCGGTCCCAGTAGCTCAGACTTGAGCAGAAAGGCGCCCGCCGTGGCGACGACGTCATCCTGCTTCAGGCCGCTGATGATTTCCACGTCGCCATCGATGTCGAGTCCCGTGGTGACCGATTGCCTCACGAAGGTGTTGGCAGGCGTTTGACGAAAGACGACCGTCTCGCCCTCCATCGTCTGCACCGCCTTTGACGGGACGACGATCATGGACCGTTGGGCTCCGGCCCCCAGGCTGACCGAGACGAACATCTGCGGTTTGAGTCGTCGGCCTGGATTGTCGATCTCGACGCGAAGTCCGACGCGTCGTGTGGTTGTGTTCACGACGTCTCCCACGGCGGTGAGCGTTCCAGCGAACGACTCGCCAGGATAGGCCGCCGTCTGTATGGTCGCGGCGCTGCCGGGTACGACACGGCCGAGCAGGGCCTCGTCGATCTCGGCCAGCACCCAGACGCGGGATAGATCGGAAACGACCAGCAGCGGCGAGCCAGGTGTGACGGCCGCACCCTGCGAGGTGACGCGTTCGACCACCACACCCCCCAAGGGCGCGACCACCGGGACACTCTCGTTGGCGTGCGGGTCTGCGTCCGGAGCTGGCGTGATGCCGTAGTGCTCAAGTTCCTGTTCGGTTCGCGTGATCTCGGCTTCGGCTGCCGCCACTTCCTGCGTGACCGCGTTGAGGTCGGCTCGCGCTCGCTCAAGCTCCTGCGGAGACAACGCCTTGTCAGCCACCAGCGCAGCAGCTCTGGCCTCGGCGGTCGTGGCATACGACAGCTCGGTTGTGAGCCGCCGCCTGTCGGCCTGGCCTTTGAAATAGTCGGCCCACGCGTCATGCACCACGTGGCTATGGAGCTGTGCGAGGACGGTGCCCCGACTCACGGTGTCGCCCACCTGGAACGGGAGTTCCTCGACGATGCCTTCGACCAGCGACCCCACGCGCGCCGTGCGACGCTCGTCGAAGGTGACGACACCCGGCGCCGCCAGCGGTTCGGCGCGACTGACCGACCGGGCAACGGCTGTTTCGATGTTGGCCATCTCGAGGTCTTCCTCCGAGATCGGCACCGTGCCTTCAGGTTGTGTCCCTTCCGTATCGAACGGTTGTTCAGGGACGGGGGCCGCCATGCAGGCGGCTGTCAGGAGGGTGGCCGTCAGCGCGATCGTCGCGGTGAAGGAGCGCGTATCCGTGATCCTCATGGCAAGGGGTCCTCTCCGGCAGCCAGGCGCGCCTCGATGGCGGTGACCACCGCGTCAATCTCCAGGTCGATGGCGACGATCGATGCACCCGTGAACACACGCTCGGCGTCGAGCAGTCGCAGCACGTCGAGTGCGCCCGATTGAAACGCGGCGCGCGCCGCTTCCCTGGCCCCTCGGGCTGGTTCGACCAGCGCGGTGCGTGCGTTCGCGGCGTGCTCGATCAGTGCTGCGGCAGCGTTTCTGGTGGCCCTGATCTCACCCAGCGCTCGGCGCTCGACCGCTTTCTGTTCGCGCTCAGCTGCCAGCGCCCGCCCCTGTGCCAGGATCCGGGCCGTGCGGTTCCGGTCGAACAGCGGAATCGGAACGGTGACTGCCACAACACCCGTGTTGAACCCAGTCGTCCGCTTCATACCTGCGTGGACGTTGGCATCGGGTATGCCGCGGGCGTTCTCCAGTCGTGCGCTCTGGCGCGCAGCGTCCACCGCACGGGCCGCAGCCGACACGTCGGCGCGCCGAGCGACGGCCGACAGGTGGTCACCGGCAGTCGGCGGCGGTGCGGCCGGCAACATGAGGGCTTCGAGCGACGTGTCGACGCCGAGGCGGGCCGTGAGTTGCGCGAGCGCTCTGGAGGCGGCCAGCCTGGTCCGCACGACGTCGGCTGCGGCTCGTGCCTCCTCGGTGCGCATCTTGAGAAGGTCGGACTCGGCGGTGGACCCAACCGCTACGCGACTCGTGAGTATCCGCACGAGCTCCGCCATGTCACGTGACTGCGCAGCCAGCGCGCGCTGGTGCTCCCGCGCTCGCAACGCCTCCATGTAGAGACGGCTCACGTCGAGGGCCACGTCGTGTCGAACGACGGACGCAGCCGCGAGTGCCGCTTGGCTGTCCGCCCGCGCAACGCCACGGCGGGCATCCCGCTTTCCGCCGAACTCGACTGTCTGGGTGACCGTGGCGTAAATGTCGAGTGGAAGGCCTGGTGACGGCGCGCGCGCTCCCCAGTTCTCGGAGCGCAACTCGAAGATCGGGTTCGGCAGGTGGCCGGCGTACTCAAGGGCGCGCCCGGCGGCCTCGACGCGCGCCAGTGCGGCTGCTCCCTCGGGTGATTCGTCCATGGCGCGCCGCAACGCATCGGCCAACGTGAAGACGGCGGTGGGCTGCTGGGCCGCCGCGGGCATCGCAGCGCTAACCAGGGTTACCGCAAGACCAAGACAGAGCGTCCGGAAGACCCGCATCACCATGCCCTCAGATGTATCAAGCGCGGGTGAGAGGAAGATGAGAGGACAGGGTTTCTGACCGGCGCGGTGCGTCCTGGATGGGGGCCTTGGAAGTCTTGCTCGGGTTGTGGCGCCCGCCAGGCCGCGTCCTCGTTGTTCGCGCGGACTCTCAGCCTATCGGTTACACCTGCGATCGTCGCGGCCAATCACGTCGCCGGTGTGTCCTCGCGCGTCCAGCGGCCCTGGGCGCGTGGTTCGACCGCCCCGTCGCCATCCGTGGGCTTGCGACACGACGTGTCACGGTCCAGAATGCTCCTTGGCTGGCGCGGGCTTTCTCGGGGAACGAGGCTAGATTATGCACTGCGGCGAGTGCGACATGGTGACTCCATGAAGTGGCTCTTCAGAACGATCATCACGCTGGTGCTTGTGCTGGCGCTTGGCGTTGCATGGCTCCTGGCGGCAACGTTTATCGGTCGGCGGGCGACGCTGGATCGCCAGGAGTTCGATCGAATCCGCGTGGTCGCCGCGGGATTTTCAAGCGCGGGCATAGTCCCGACGCGCGACCAGCGAGTCATCCTCATCGACGCCGGAGGGGACGACACCGGAGAGGCCATCCTCGGGGAGCTATCGGGGATGGGGCTGGGTCCCTCAGCGGTCGCTGCGATACTGCTCACCCATGGCCATTCAGATCACACAGCGGCGGTCGCGCGCTTTCCCGACGCGCAGGTCATGGCACTCGGGGCCGAGGTGCCGCTTGTCGAGGGCCGCGCGGGGTCGCTCGGGCCGGTGACGCGGCTGTTTCCGGTCAGTCCGACGGGTGTCAAGGTGACAGGCGTGCTGAGGGACGGTCAGGTGGTGACGCTGGGTGGGGCGCGCATCCGCGTATACGCGGTTCCTGGCCACACGGCTGGCAGCGCCGCGTTTCTGGCCGACGGCGTGCTGTTCGTCGGTGACTCGGCGGACGTGACGACCGACGGCGCCCTCCAGGGGGCACCGTGGATCTTCAGTGACAGCCAGGCCGAGAACCGGGCGTCGCTGGTGCGCCTGGAGCAGAGACTCGTCGCCGACCGCGCGGATGTGACGGCCATCGTGCCGTCGCACTCGGGTTACACGCCAGGGTTGGCCCCCCTGAGCGAGTTCGCTCGCGAGAACCAATAGGAACCCGGTTTTTTCACCTCGATCCTGCGCCCGCCTTGCAGGTGGCCGGGCTGCCGCAACCCGGGCGGGTCTCGTGTCCTCAGGCCGTCAGCGCCGCCGTCACGGCCTTCGCCATGTCGGCTGTCGTCGACGTGCCGCCGAGGTCCGGAGTCCTCACGCGTCCGTCGCCGATGACGCGCTCGATAGCAGTGAGGATGCGGTCGTGCGCGGCGCGTTCCCCCAGGTGGTCGAGCATCATGGCGCCGGCCCAGATCGTGGCGATCGGGTTGGCGATGCCCTTGCCGGCGATGTCGGGCGCCGATCCATGAATCGGCTCGAACATCGATGGCGCGGTCCGATCGGGGTTGATGTTTCCGCCCGGACCGACGCCCAGGCTTCCCGAGATGGCGGACCCGATGTCGGTCAGGATGTCGCCGAACATGTTGGACGCGACGATCACGTCCAGCGTGTCGGGGTGTGTCACCATCCGCGCCGCGAGCGCATCGACGTGGTACTTCCCGAACGTCACGTCCGGATAGTCCTTCGCCACGTCCGCCACCACCTCATCCCAGAACACCATCGCGTGTTGCAGGGCATTGGATTTCGTCGCGCTGGCCAGCAGCTTCCGGGGACGCGACCGGGCCACCTCGAAGGCGTATCTCGCGATGCGTTCGATGCCCTTCCGCGTGAAGATGCCAGTTTGCTGCGCGAGTTCATCGGGCGTTCCGGCGTGCAGCCGACCCCCGATACCGCAATACTCCCCCTCGGAGTTCTCACGAACGCAGACCATGTCGATGTCCGCCGCCGTTCGGCCCTTGAGCGGGGAGTCGATGCCCGCCAGCAGCCGCATCGGCCTCAGGTTGACGTACTGCCCGCATGCCAGCCGCAGCGGAAGAATCAGCTCTCGCGCGGAAATGTGATCGGCGACGCGGGGATCGCCGATGGCGCCGAAGTAGATGGCATCGAACGCGCGCACCTGATCAAGTCCATCGGGATCCAGCATGCGCCCGCTGCGGAGATAGAAGTCGCATCCCCACGGGAACTCGGTGAACTCGCAGCGGAAGTCATGTTGCTCACCGACGATGTTCAGGACGGTGATACCGGCGGGGATCACTTCCTGTCCGATGCCGTCACCGGCAATCACAGCAATGCGATAGGTCTTCATCTCACTCCGTTACGTTGAAAAAAGGTCTGTAGATACTTTCAGGTTCCAGGAAGGGCCGCAACCTGGGGCGCCCCCGACGGGTGGCACAGCAGGTTGTCGATCAGTCTCGTCGAGCCGACCCAGAGGGCTCCGGCCACCAGCACCGGACCCTCGATCCGCTCGACGGGCTGGATGTGCTCCGGATCGACGACGTCGAGATACTCGAGGCGGAGACGATCGTCATCGGGCAGTATCCCGCTGGCGATCGCGGTGACCTGCTTCGGATCGCGCTCGCCCTCCGCGACCAGCCGCTCCGCTTCGCGCAGCAGGCTGTGCAGTGACCTGGCCAGCACACGCTCCTCGGGTGCGAGCCGCTGGTTGCGGGAACTGAGCGCGAGGCCGTCGGCGTCGCGCACGGTGGCAACGCCTTCAATCCGCACGGGGACGTTGAAATCCCGCGCCATGTGGCGAATGACGGCGAGCTGCTGCGCATCCTTCTCGCCGAAATAGGCGCGATCCGGCTGCACGATCTGAAGCAACTTGAGGACCACGGTCGCCATGCCACGAAAGTGGCCCGGGCGATACCGGCCGCAGAGATGATCGGCGACCCGTCCCACATCCACGGTACATTCCGCCTCTCCTGGGTACATTCCCTCGACCGTCGGCGCGAAGACGATGTCCACGCCGGCCGCGGCACACACAGCGACATCCGCCTGGAGCGGACGTGGATAGCGCGCAAGGTCATCCTTGCGATCGAACTGCAGCGGGTTGACGAAGATGCTGACGACGACGCAACCGCATTCGAGCCGCGCCTGCTCGATCAGGCGCACATGTCCGGCGTGCAGCGCCCCCATGGTCGGGACGAGCCCCACCTGCAGGCCGGCACGCCGGGCCTCGGCCACCCGGTCGCGGAGCGGCGCGATCGACGTGACCAGCTTCAGCATCATCCTACGCCGTCCGTGTCTTGTTCCCGGGCGCCGTGGCGGGGGAGCCGGCTTCAGGAAAGCGTCCGGCGCGTACGTCCTCGATATACGCGTGGCCCGCGTCACGGATCGTGTCGGCAAGCCTTGCGTACTGCTTGACGAACGGTGGCACGAAATCGTCGAAGAGCCCCAGCATGTCGGAGCACACCAGAACCTGGCCATCGCAGTGCGGTCCCGCCCCGATGCCGATCGTCGGGACGCTCACGTGCGCGGTGGCGGCCTTCGCGACCTCGGAAGGAATGGACTCGAGCACGATCGAGAACGCGCCAGCCGCCTCGAGCGCGGCGGCGTCGGCGAGCAGCCTCTCGACTTCCGCGGGGCGCGTCGCCTGCTTGTGGAATCCGCCCACCTGGTGAACGGACTGGGGAAGCAGTCCGAGATGTCCCATCACCGGGATGCCCACGTCGACGAGCCGCTTGACGACGTCGATGACCGCGCGCCCGCCTTCGAGTTTCACCGCCGCCGCCCCGCCCTCTTTCATCAGCCGGCCGGCATTCCGCACCGCCTCGGACGTACTGACCTGGTAGCTCAGGAACGGCATGTCAGCGACGACGAGCGCCCGTTCGGTGCCCCGCACCACGATCCGCGTATGGTGCAGCATGTCGTCCAGCGTGACCGGCACGGTGGTGTCGTAGCCCAGGACGACCATGCCCAGCGAATCTCCCACCAGCAGAACGTCGATGCCGGCTCGATCCAGCAGGCGAGCCATCGTCGCGTCGTACGCCGTGAGCATGGCGATCTTCTCGCCACGCCGTTTCAGTTCTTTCAGGTCAGTTGTTCGAACCGGCTTCGCCTGCATCAAGGTTCCCTTTTTGCTCTCGCCCCGACTAGCGGACGGCCGAGAAGGTCTCCGCCAACCAGTCGGTGATGGACGCGCGTGCGGCCCCGCTCACATCGCGGTCGTCCAGCGACGCGTACTCGTCGGTGTCGCCGGTGACAGCGGGCAGCAACAGATGATTGACGCCTGGAAGCCTGGCGACGGCGACCGATGTGGGGCGACCGTCTCTGGCCGCCTCGGCGAGGCGATCCAGATGCGACACCGGGACTTCGGCGTCCAGTTCACCGTGCACGAGCAGCACCGGCCGGCGGACATCGCTGATGGTCTCTGCGGGATCGAACTTCAGGAAGCTCTCGAACCAGGGCGTGTCAGCCTGCCGACGTATGTCATCAGGGATGTCGTCCCAGCCGCGCCCGGTCATGGCCGCCTCGTTGATCTTGTTCTGCAGCTCGATTCTGGCGACGAGGGCTGTTGGAGAGGTGTCGAGCCTGGCCAGCGCCTGGCGCTGCTGTTCGAGCACCCGGTCCGCGCCGGTAGCGGCCGGAGAGGCGATGGTCACGACTCCCGCGATTCGCCGCTCGCGGGTTGCCACGAGCAAGGCCGTCCAGGCGCCTTCGTTGAATCCGAGCACGGCGATGCGATCGCGGTCGATATCGGGCTGGTCGGACAGCCAGCGGACAACGTCTCTGGCGTCGGCGGCGTAATCGCCGAGCGTTGCTGATTCGGCTCGGCCACCGCTTTGCCCGGTACCACGCTTGTCGTATCGCACGGCAACGATCCCGGCTTCAGCGATCGCGCCGGCAAGCTGACCCAGAATCGGCACGCCAGCGACGACGCCCTCGCGATCGCTGGATGCCACTCCTCCGAGCAGGATGACCGCCGGCATTCGACCGGTGCCGGCAGGCGGGCGCGTTAGCGTCCCGCCAAGATTGAAACCCGCGGCCGGGATCGTGACAGTCTCGTCACCGGGATTCGAGTAGACCACCGCCCGCGACGTTGACGACGCCAGATCCTCCCGCATGAAGTCGAGACTCATGTCGGGAATGCTGACACGCAGCAGAGAGCCGTCCTCGTCGGCGTAGAGGTGGACGACGCTTGTGCCCCGCGGGTTCGTGTACGACAAAGACGTGCGCCGAACGCTGAGCGTGGCTGCCCCGATCTGGATCTGCTCTTCGCCTGCACTCGTCACCTGCATCGCGCCCTGCGAGCCTCTGCCGAGATAGACGGGGAACTCCTGCCCGTCAGCGGCGCCCGCCAGCTGACGGGCCAGCGCTTCGTAGGCACCGAAGAACACGTTGGGGAGCACAAGCGACCCGGCGGAGATGTCGTCGGTCTGCTCGATCCGTTCGCCGCCATCAAGTCCCTTGGTGAACGCCGTCTCGCCGTCGAAGGTCGTGTAGAGCGCCGTGCTGCCGCCGTTCACAGTGGCCTCGATCTCGAATGCTTCGGGTGTCCAGTCCGCCCGATAGCGCACCTCGGCGCGATCGATCACGATATCAAGAGACCCCGAGATGCGGCCGGTGGCCGAGATCGTGGTGCCATCGGCTGTTTGCTGGACGGTGACCGCTTCGCGGCCGACCACGTTGCCACCGGCGAAGATGGTGTAGCCGCGGGACGTGGGTTCCGACGTGGATTCCGACGTGGGTTCCGGCGCCTGCCCTCCGGTTGTCGTACCGGCGAGGATGAGCATCGCCGCGCAGATACAATAGCGAATAGACACTGCTGGAATCCTATCAGTGTTCTCATGCCTTATGACCACTCAGGACAACTACCGCGCGCTCAAGGAAAAGGCGGCAATCGGCGCGATCGCACGGCGCGGAGGCATCGGCCTCACGGGTGCGGACAGGGCCAGGTATCTGCACGGCCTGCTGACCAACGACATTCAGGCGCTGACGCCGGGAACCGGCTGCTACGCGGCGTGGCTGACGCCCCAGGGGCGGATGCTCACCGACATCCACATCTTCGAGTCCGGCGACATGATGCTGCTGGACGTCCCCGCCGACCTCCTGTCGGTCACCTTGGAGCGACTGGATCAGTTCCTGTTCAGCGAGGACGTGCAGATCGCGGACCTGTCGGACACGCTGGCGGCGGTGTGGCTTCACGGTCCGGCCGCGGCGTCGACCATCGAGGCCGTCCTGACCGGCATGTCCGGTCTGGCGTCGTGGTCCGAGTATTGCAACGCCAGGGCTGAGTTCGGCGGCGCCCCCGTCGTCGTTGCGCGCGTCTCTCAGCTCGGCGTTCCCGGATTCGTTCTCTATGCCGACCCGGCGCAGGGCGCCGATCTTCAGCGCGCGCTCGTCGAACATGGTGCCACCGTGGCGGAGCCCGAGGCGATCGAGGCCGCGCGGATCGAAGCGGGCTATCCGCTGTTCGGTACGGACATGACCGACGAGACGATACCGCTCGAGGCCGGGATCGAGGATCGCGCGATCTCGATGAGCAAGGGTTGCTACGTGGGGCAGGAAGTGATCATCAGGGTTCTTCACCGCGGACATGGGCGGGTTGCCAAGAGGCTCGTGGGGTTGCGCGTGCAGGGTGAGCAGCCGCAGAACTTGCCGGTCGGCGGCGCCAGAATGTTCTCCGACACGCGCGATGTCGGCGGCGTCACCAGCGCCGCACGATCGCCCAGCCTGGGGGCGATCGCACTCGGCTACGTGCACCGCGACTTCGTTGCTGCCGGAACTCAACTGGAAGTGGAGACGCCCTCGGGCCTCGTATCCGCCGTCGTCAGCGACCGTCCGATGACCTGAGCATCACGATCGGTGCCGTGCGGTTCCGTGTCGGCCGGCGGAAACCCGAGCGACCGGAGCCTGTCCCGCGCCTGCAAGAAACATTCACGTCGGCTTTCGTCTTCCTTCCCGGAAGACTGAGCTGACGTCCGGAAACACTGTGTACCGGCTCATGCTTCCTGTAGTCGCGAGGCGATTGCCCTTGCCGTATAGTCGCCCCAGACGAGGTGACGGAGTTCAGAAAGGGAGTCGGGCATGCACAACGTCGTTGGCCGCACGCGGCTTGGGAGTGCCGCTCGCGTCACTGGGGCAGGTGGTCTGATCCTCGTGGGAAGCTTGTTCCTCACGTCGGTGGTGACTGG
The DNA here is from genome assembly GCA_027622905.1 of Acidobacteriota bacterium. Taxonomy (GTDB): domain Bacteria; phylum Acidobacteriota; class Vicinamibacteria; order Vicinamibacterales; family UBA2999; genus JAQBVV01. Next base: position 21,229 of record JAQBVV010000015.1, on the reverse strand, counting down.
ACCGTCGGCGCAGTCGATCGACGGGAAATTGATGATCACCACACTCTCGGCCAAGCCCGAGTTTGTGAGCGGCGGCGACGTCCTGGTCCGCGTGCAGGTGCCCCCGACGATGTCCCTGGGTGAGCCGCGCGTTGCGCTGAACGGCACCGACGTCACCAGCGTCTTTCGACACGACGACACACGCCACACACTGACGGGACTGGTCACGGGTCTTGTCCTCGGGCGCAACACGGTGTCCGCAACGGCCGGGCGTCCGGGCGATACCGGTGCCACGCGGTGAACCGTCGTCAATCATCCGACGATCGGTCCCGTGTTCTCCGGACCTAACCAGCAGCCGTTCGTGTGCCAGACGGAGACCTTCGAGCTGCAATCCGGCGAGATGCTTGGCACGCCAGTCGACGCCAACTGTTCCATCGAGCGCCGCGTCGACTACTACTATCGATCGACAGCCGGAGGGGACTTGAAGCCGCTGCCCTCGGGCGTGAGACCGCCCGATCTCGCGCAGGCGTCGATCCTCGACGGGACCGCGGTGCCGTACGTCGTTCGGATCGAGACGGGCACGATCAATCGTGGGATCTATCAGATCGCGATGCTGCACGATCCGGCATCCGACCCGACTCCGGACCCCTGGAGTCCTCCCGCCGGGTGGAATCACCGGCTGATCTACACGCACGGCGGCGGATGCGTCAGGGGCTGGTATCGCCAGGGTGACAACACGGGCGGCGTCGACAACGACGTGATGTTGCGGCAGGGCTACGCCGTCGCCTCGTCGTCGTTGAACGTGTCTCGCAATAACTGCAGCGACCTGCTGGCGTCCGAGACCACCATGATGGTCAAGGAGCACTTCATCGAGGCCTATGGCGAGCCACGGTTCACGATCGGTTGGGGCTGCTCGGGCGGTTCGTATCCACAGCTGCAGACCGCCGACAACTACCCTGGAGTGCTCGACGGCCTGATTCCGTGTCGGACTTTTCCGGACATGACGTTTGCAACGGTCATGACGATCACCGACGCCCGTCTCCTGAATACCTACTTCGCCTCGCGGGCCGCGGTTCCGTTCACCGATGAGCAGAAGCGCGGCGTCGGGGGATTCCTCAGTCTCGCCACGATGCTGGAGATCGATCGTGACGGCGCCGGGCGCGTTCATGTGTCGGAGTTCTGTCCCGACGTGCTGCCAGAGGATCTTCGGTACGATCCGTCGACTAATCCGACGGGCACGCGCTGTGACGTGTACGACCATGCCGCGAATGCCTTCGGGCGCGATGCGAAGACGGGTTTCGCCCTGCGGCCACTCGACAACGTTGGGGTGCAGTACGGTCTCCTGGCGCTGAACGCGGGGACGATCAGCACGGCGCAGTTTCTCGATCTGAACGAACGGATTGGCGGGTTCGACCATGACGGGAATGTCGTCAGTGCGCGAGCGGTGGCCGATCTCACCGCCGTCCGCGCAGCCTACCGCACAGGTCGGGTGCTCAACGGCGGCGGAGGTTTGGCGTCGGTGCCTGTCATCGACTACCGCAACTACCTGGATGATGATCCGGACGGAGACGTGCACATCCGGTTTCACTCGTTCTCGGTGCGCGACCGCTTGCAGAAGGCGAACGGGACCGCGGACAACTACATCATTCTCGTGGAGGACAACCGGTACCGTGGCAATACGTCGAGCCCCGTGTATCGGGAGGCCCTGAGCCAGATGGATCGATGGCTGACGGCGCTGGACGAGGACGCCTCTGGCGATCCGCCGATCGCGAAGATCCGTCGCGCGAAGCCGGCCGATCTCGTCGATGCCTGCTGGACTCGGGACGAGGAGTCGGCAAAGGTGGTGGAGACGCCGACGCGCGCCGCGTCGGGCCGCTGCGAGCAGCTGTATCCCTCCGCGTCGTTTCCCCGAGAGGTCGCGGGCGGGTCGATTGCCAATGACATCGTGAAGTGCCAGTTGAAACCGATCGCGTCAGCCGATTACGCGGTGACGTTTACCGCGGAAGAAATGGTGCGCCTGAAGGGGGCATTTCCGGATGGCGTGTGCGACTGGTCGAAGCCGGGCGTCGAACAGCAAGAACCGGGCGGAACCTGGCTAAAGATCGGCGAGAGCGGGCTGTAGCTACAGGGCCGGGTGGCGCCCCAATCTGGGCTTCGCGCGCAGGGGCAGTTGGCGGAGGCGGCATTCGCCAGGGCGCGAGAATTGGAGGCCGAGTCGACCGAAAGTCATTGAATACACTTGGAATCTTGCCCTTTCGGGCATGCCACGGCCGGAACCCAGGCGCAATCTCGAGCGCGGATGCAGGTCAGCCGCGGGTGTACACGATCTTGCTGGTGCCGCCGTCGCAACTGCCGACCACGTTGCGGTCCCCCACCTGATCGTTCGGGACGATGTCCAGGGTGAACTCCTCCACGCCGTTGGCCTTGATCTTGGCTTCGATCTCGGTGCGGAGCTCCTCGCAATCCTTTTGCTGCGCCAGGACCGGAGTCGCCAGCAGCAGCACGGCGATTGCCGCAATCACGGTTCTCATGGTGTGCTCTCCTTGAGTGGCGCCACATGGCCCACTGATGCCGACAGGGAAACCCGATCTGCCGGCTTCTTGACCGACCACATTATCCCTCCATACCTTCGCCGGCGCGCGGCTCATCCCGGGACGCGCCGGAATCGCGGCACCTCCAGGTGCGGCCGCCGCCGCCGTCCCGGTTTCTGCTCACCGCGGCTTCGCGACGGCGGCAGATCCTCACCAGCAGGCGATAAGACCGCCGTGGACCATGCGGTGGGTAACGTCTGGATCGTGCGGCGATCGACAGGCTGCGGACTGTGTAGTCAGCAGTCGCACCAAGTGTATTACCAGCAGCGCGCATCGAGTTTGATTGCCGCGCCGCCGGGTACCCGCAGCAGCGTTTCCCACAGTGCGATAGTCTGTTCATGTTGGTGGCTGCCGGGCGGTCGACGTCCCGGCTGGAACAGACGAGATGACGACAAGCATCGAGGATCGGCGCACCGAGACGGCGAAGGGGAGGATTCATCCCTGGTCCGCGCTGGTTCTCGTGGTGGTGGACAATCTGTGGACACTGGCCGGGTGGGCCGTCCTGCTCTGGGCGGTCACAATTCCGCTGAGCTTCCTGGCGGTCTCGATTCCCACCTACCTGATTCAGCGATACTGGAACGGCGACACGCCCGGGCGGGCGCTGGGGGTGTCTGTGCTACTGGGCGTGCTGGCGGCGGTGCCGACACCGATCACGGGCACGGCCGCCGGCGCCCTGTTCCTGGGTGTGGCCGGCGTCCGCTCCTTGAAGGGCAAGATCTTCGGACTGGCCTGAGGCCTGAAACCATGATGCAGAAAGAACCCCGCTCGGGGGCAAATTCGAAGGCGCTGCTGATCGTCGCCGTCGTCGTCGGCCTGCTGGTGGCCGGGTCGGTTGCCGCGCTGTACGTGGTCCTGGTCAAGGCCCCCACCGACCTCGCCAGTGCCACGGCCGAGGGGATCAAGGATCTGTTTCAGGTGACGCCCCAGGTGACCATCAACCAGACGGTGGTGATCGAGCAGAACAGTCCGATCCTGGAGGTGGCGACCGTGTCCCGGGACATGTCCGTGGACCACCGCTGGACCAGCGCCTGGATGGGGAGCACGAAGACATTGGAGTTGCGTGGCACCTTCACGGCCAAGGCGGGTTTCAACCTGCAGGAGCCATTCGATATCGACATCACGCGGTATCCGCTCTCGATCGACGCCAGCCTGCCGCAGCCCGCCATCCTGTCGCTCGAAATGCGCGACATGGAGATCCTCAGGGACGTGGACGGGTGGTGGAACCGGGTGACGGCCCAGGATCGCGAGAGCGCGATACGGGCGCTCAGTGCCGCCGCGCGCGAGCAGTCCGAGCGCTCCGGTATCCTCGAGGAGGTCGCGCAGAGCGCCGAGGCGCGTGTGCGTGAGCTGGTGGAGCGCAACGGCGCGTCCGTGGCGTTTCGCTATCCCTGGGACGACTGGGAAGACTGAGACGCGGAGGCGTCCGTCAGCGGCCGTCCGATGACACGAGCATGTCGATCAGCTCCGTGTCGGCCGGAGGAAACGCAAGCGACGAAAGCTCGTCCCGCCGCACCCATCGCATCTCCTGCCCCAGCGTCGGCCGCGGTGCGCCCTTGAGGTCGCACCGGTAGAAGTGCAGTTCGACGTTTCGGTCGGGGTAAGAGTGCTCCGTTCGGTGCACGCACGCGCCGACGTCGGCCTCGACGCCAAGTTCTTCCAGTAGTTCGCGGCGGAGCGCGGTTTCGTGCGTCTCGCCAGGATCGATCTTGCCACCTGGAAACTCCCACATCCCCTCCAGGTGGACACCCGGTTGCCGGCGCGTCAGGAGGAATCGATCGGCGTCTTCGATGACTGCGGCGACGACAACGATGGCGGGCGCACTCATGCCTGTCAGACCGCTCCCGCAGCCGGATAGGAACGGCACATCCCAGCCATCGGGCATGCCGAGCACTTCGGTTTCCGAGCAATACAGACCGTGGCGCCAAGGTCCATGAGGGCCTGATTGAAGTCGAAGACGCGCTTGCGCGGTAGCAGCGCCTGCGACAGCGTCCACATGTGCTTGCGCATCGCATGCGCCTTCGCGTCACCCCGATTGACGAAGATCCGGAACAGGATGCGCGCCACGTTGGTATCGACAATGGCCGCCCGTTGCCCGAACGCGAAGCTGCGGATCGCACCCGCCGTGTAGGCGCCGATGCCCTTGAACGACAGGAGCGTGTCCTCGTCCGAGGGAAGGCGACTGCCGTAGCGGGCGACCGACTCGCGGGCGATGGCGTGGAGGCGTCGTGGTCGGATGTTGTAGCCGAGCGGTCGCCAGGTGCGGGTCACCTCTTTCCCGTGAGCCGCGGCAAGCGCGTCGAGAGAGGGATACCTGTCGAGCCACTCGTGATACTTCGGAATCACCCGGTCGACCTGTGTCTGCTGCAGCATCATCTCGGAGACCAGGATGTGGTACGGGTCCGAAGTGTTGCGCCACGGCAGGTCACGCCCGTGTACGTCGTACCAGCCGAGTAGACATCGGCGGAAGCGACGGCGCAGGGCTTGATCAGGCAGAACACGGGCCGACATTCACACCTATCGTGCCACTAGAGCGCTTTTCGTTTCGGGCTGCTAGGACTTCTCGCATGGGCCAGGCCTTTTCGAAAAGCGCTTTCCCGCGTTTTTCGGTCTCCACCGAATCGAAAAACGCTCTAGATCCGGACCCGACCCGCTTTCATAAACGGGTGCGGAGTCTGGATCGGGCGGTCTCAAGTAGCTCGGTCAGCGGGCCGCGAGGAAGATCGTGGTACCGAAGGTGAAGAAGGTGACGATGAAGATGACGAAGGTGTAGCCCATCATCTGTCTGAGATGCAGGCCCGCAACGGCCAGCATGGGAATCGCCCAGAACGGCTGGATCAGATTGCTCCACTGGTCACCGTACGCCACGCCCATGACGATCAAGGCCGGATCGGTCCCAAGGGTCTTGGCGGCTTCGATGAAGATCGGCCCCTGCACCGCCCACTGGCCACCCCCGGACGGGACGAAGAAGTTCACGATGCCTCCAGACACGAATGCCCAGAAAGGCAGGGACTGGGTGCTGGCGATCCGCGCGAACCAGTCGGACAGTAACGCAACCAGTCCCGTGCCCGCCATCATGCCCATGATGCCCGCGTAAAACGGATACTGGATGAGCACGGGCGACACGGCGGTTCCGGCATTCCTGACGAGCCGGATGTAGTGAACCGGGGAGCGAGCGAGCCACAGCCCCAGGCACAGGAAGGTCCAGTTGACGACATCCAGGGTCAGCTCGAATCCCCGTGTCCAGAACCAGTGGGCCAGATAGCCACTCAATAGCAGTGCGAGCGTCACCGACAAGGACCGACTGTTGTCCAGGCGCTCGGCGACAGAATCGACGGAGGCCCGTTCCGCATCGCGAGCCTCCGCGGCCCTGAGTTTGTCCACCGGCGCCTCGATCACCTCTTCTTCGTTCGGATGCATCAGCGCGCAGGTAGCCGCGATCACGATCAGGCTGAAAAAAGCGCCCAGGACATTCCAGCGGGCGAGCATGGTCTCCTGTACCGGAATCAGCCGGCCGATGGCGTCCTCCATGGCGTTGCCGGGGGTAGCGACAAACAGGGGCGCAGACCCCGAGTACCCCATGTGCCAGACCGAGAATCCGGCATACGCGCAGGCGACCAGTAGCGGGTAATGGACGCGAATGCCGCGCTCGCTGGCCTGCACTGCGACCTGGCGGGCGATGATCGCGCCGGCGATCAAGCCGATGCCCCAGGACAGCAGGCTCGCGATGCCGCTGACAAGCGCGACGAGGAGGTAGCACTGAGCGGCGCTCCGTGGCTGCGTGCCCAGCCACGTGAGTAAACGACCCACGGTGTCTGTCTGCGCAAGCGCATGTGCGGTGATGAGGGTCACGGCGATCTGCGCCATGAACGCGAGCAGCAAGGGGAGTCCGTCACCCCAGCTCGTGAGCGCCAGCGTGACGGACGAGCCGGTGAGCACGACCGCGGCAACGAGCGTGACCGCGGTCAGGGCGATCACGAAGACGAACGGATCCGGGTAATACCGCTCGACGAAGATGACGAAAGGCCTGGCGGTCCGCTTCAGCACGCCCATTGACGACCCTCTAACCGATCAGCCGCGCCATGGGCGGAATCAGAAATGTCGTCAGTCACCGTGCGACACCACTCTGTGGACTTCGCAGACGCCGAGGCGCGTGTCGGGAGTCATGGACATCGGAGTTGGGCCTGATTATAGGGGGGAACCAGCTCAAGGCACTCTCGCGACACTCCCGCGTGACTTTCCGTCCCGAATGGTGTCAGGGGATTACAACGAGGTAATGGCACCGGATTCTCGACGGCAGGAAAGGCCATGGACGTGGAATTGCAGCCTCCCTCCGGGTCGAACGGGCCCGACTCGGTCACACACTCAGGCGCATAGAACGACTGCACGGGTGCGTGCTCGCGTCGCGGTTGCCCTCGCCATCCCCGGTGCGTCGAAGGCCACCCCCAACTGTCTCCAGTAAGATCCCCTCACGTCGCCTTCGCCGCACTGCAGCGGCACCATGTCAGGGGAACGTCACCGATGGAGATGAGCGCTTCCGCCCGCGAACCATGGGAACTCGTCTCCGAGATCCGGGTGCGCGGCGATCGAGACGAGCTGCATCTGTTTCTCGACGAGCTGTCGCCCGGCGAGACGGCGCGTCTTCTCTCCCGCCTCGACGGACCTGCGCAGGCCCTGCTGCTGAGTTTCGCCAGCGCCGTCTTGCCGCGAATCGTGGAGGGCTGAGCCATGGGTGATCCGCTGCACCTCATCGACCGCGATCGTCAGCACTCCTGGCATCCGTACACGCAGGCGTGGACCAGTCGGCCCCCGCTGCCGATCGTGAAAGGTCGCGGCGTCTACCTCTACACAGAGGATGGCCGGAAGATCCTCGACGGGATCTCCTCCTGGTGGGTCAATCTTCACGGCCACGCGCATCCGAGGCTCAACGCGGCGCTGGCCGCGCAGGCAAGCCAGCTCGAGCACGTGATCTTTGCCGGTTGCACGCACGCACCCGCGATCGATCTCGCCGAGCGCCTGGTCGAGATCCTCCCACCCGGTCTCACGCGCGTCTTCTACTCCGACAACGGCTCGACCGCCGTCGAGGTGGCGCTGAAGATGGCCTGGCAGTACTGGCGGAACACGGGCCGGGACGAACGCCGGTCGTTCATCACGCTGGACCGCGCGTACCACGGCGACACCATCGGCGCCATGTCGGTCAGCGCAGCGTCGAGTTTCACCGAGCCGTTCACACCGCTGTTGTTCCCGGTGACGCGGACGCACGAGCCGTACTGTTACCGCTGTCCGGTCGGGCTCGAGCGCTCCACATGCCAGATCGAGTGCCTGAACGCACTCGAGTCGTTGCTGCGGGAGCGAGGCGCCACGGTCGCGGCGGTGCTCGTCGAACCCATGCTGCAGGGCGTGGGGGGCATGATCGTCTGGCCAGCCGAGTTTCTCGCCGGCGTCAGGCGACTGTGCGACAGCTACGGGACGCTGATGATCGCCGACGAAGTGCTCACCGGATTCGGCCGCACGGGCCGAATGTTCGCCTGCGAGCACGCCTCGGTGACGCCTGACATCATCTGCCTTTCGAAGGGGATCACTGCGGGCTACCTGCCGCTCGGCGCTTCGGTGGCGACCGAAGCGATCTACGAGGCATTCCTGAGCGACGATCGCCAGAAGACGTTCTTCCACGGTCACTCGTACGCTGCGAACCCGCTGGCATGCGCGGTCGGCGTGGCCAGCCTCGACCTGTTTCTGGAGAGGGATGTGCTGGCACGGATCGGTCGCCTCGAACAGCAGCTCCGCGAGGGACTCGAACCGCTCCGGGCGCTGTCGATCGTGGGTGATGTGCGAGTGATCGGCGGGGTCGGCGCCATCGAGCTGGACTCGAATCCGGCGACCGATGCCAGTAGCGGCTACTTCGACGAGATCGGCCCCAGGCTCGCAGCTGCGTTTCTGGAGCAGAACCTGTTGATCCGCCCGCTCGGCCGCATCGTGTACTTCATGCCGCCCTACGTCATCAGCGACGACGAGACAGCCTGGGCACTGGACACCATCGCGAAAGTCCTGCGCGCGATCTGACCGGGCGGAGGTAGTGGCGGAAGCGCCTGGGAGTCGAACCCAGCCTCCCCGCTAAGCGACGAGCGACCGGTTTTGAAGACCGGGAGGGCCACCGGGCCCCGTTCGCTTCCTCCCAGAGTCTAGTCCCCTGGGACCGTGAATCCTCACACAATTCCCGCGCGGGGCATCCCGACTGGCGGCGTTGCTCCTCCCTCAAATATGCTCAATATTCTCGGTCGTCGCGCCTTGCCATTCGGGCGCCGCGCTGCAGGACTTGGGCAACGATTCACGGTCCCAGGGGACTGGCAGCCCGTGGCCACCACGGGCCGCTACGGGATGTGCGTGCCGCGATGATATGTTCCGTGCGGAGGCCGTTGGCCGAATGCAGCATGTCGTCGTCGGAACCGCCGGGCACATCGATCACGGGAAGAGTGCGCTCGTCCAGGCGCTGACCGGCACCGATCCCGACCGCCTGCGCGAGGAGAAGGCGCGCGGCATCACCATCGATCTCGGTTTTGCCCACACCGTCGAAGACGGCATCGCGCTGTCGTTTGTCGACGTCCCGGGGCACGAACGGTTCGTCCGGAACATGCTCGCCGGCGTCGGTGGCATGGACCTGGTGATGCTGCACGTTGCCGCCGACGAATCCGTGATGCCGCAGACTCGGGAGCACTTCGAGATCTGCCGGTTGCTTCGTGTGCCCGCCGGACTGGTGGTGATCACGAAGTCCGATCTGTCCGATGACGCCATGCTCGATGTCGTGCGTCTCGAAGTCGAAGAACTGGTTGCCGGATCATTCCTGGAAGGGGCGCCCGTGCTCGCGGTGTCCGCTCGCAGCGGGAGCGGGCTGGAGAACCTGAGGCTCGTTCTCGCCAGGCTGGCCACGTCCGTGCGACGGCGCGCCTCCCAGGGGCCACCGCGCCTGCCCGTGGACCGCGTATTCTCGATGAAGGGTTTCGGTACGGTCGCCACCGGCACGCTACTGTCCGGCCGGCTCGCACAGGATGAGGACCTGGTACTCCAGCCATCCGGCCGCACGGTCAAGGTGCGCGGCCTGCAGGTTCACGGCGCGCTGGAGGCAGAGGCCCTGGCCGGACAGCGCGCGGCCGTCAATATCGCCGGTCTTGAAGTGGCAGACGTCAGCCGCGGCGAGACGCTCACCCGGTCCGGCGCGGTGACCGTCACGCGGCATGTTGACGTGCGCGTCGAGTTGCTCGAATCGGCCAGGCCGCTGCGGCACGGCGGCCGGGTCAGGTTTCACCAGGGCACGCGTGAGTTGCTTGGCCGGGTCGCGTTGTCCGAGGGTCCACACGTCGAGCCGGGTGCCTGCGCGTTCGCGCGCATCCATCTGGAGGCGCCAGCCGTGCTGGTGCGAGGCGACCGGTTCATCCTTCGTGCGTACTCCCCGCTGTCGACAATTGCCGGAGGTACGGTCCTCGATCCCTCGCCGCCTCGCAGGGGGGTGAGGACCGCGGCGGGAGCCGCGCGTTTTGCGCGCCTCAGCGAGGCCGACGCTCCGGACGAGGCGGTGATGGGGATGGTCGAGGAGGCGGGACTCGCCGGTCTTCCCGTCGGTCAGCTCGCCAGTCGTGCCGGCGTGCCGGTGGACGAATGCGAGGCGCTCGAGGCGCGACTCGTGAGGGACGGACAGGCTGCGCGCATCGGCGCCGTGCTTGTCGCGGCGTCACGCCTCTCGGTGGTCGAGCCACTCATGCTCGACGCGCTCAAGAAGTACCACGCGCGCCACCCGCTCGAGGACGGCATGCCGCGCGAGGAGCTTCGCGAACGCCTGTTCGCGGGCGCGCCGGTTTCGGTGTACGACGAGGCGCTTCGGAGGCTGGTAGCCGGCAAGGCGGTGGTTGCGCGCGAGCGTGTTGCTTTGGCGGGACATGCCGTCGCGTTGACCGACGAGGAAGCGCGCGCGCGTGACGTCATGCTTGACACGCTGCGGACAGCGGCGCTGGCGCCGCCGGACCCAGCGGCGCTGGCGCGGGCGATCGGCGTGTCGCCGGAGGTGGTCAATCGTATGGGCGTCATGATGGGCCGTCGGGGTGTGCTCGTCAGAGCCGGCGACCTTCTCTTCGACGCGCCGGCGCTCGATCGACTCAAGATCGAGGTCCACGCGCTGAAACAGAACGGCACCGGGACGCTCGACGTGGCGACGTTCAAGAAGCATTTCGATCTGACGCGGAAATACGCCATCCTGCTGCTCGAGTATCTCGACCGCGAGCGCGTGACGCGACGTGTTGGCGACCTACGGCGGATCCTGTGAAGGTGCCGTGCTGACGTCCGTTCCGATTCTGAAAGACCTCGTGCTGCTCGGCGGCGGTCACAGCCACGTCACGGTGCTGAAGCGCTTCGGCATGCGGCCCCTGCCGCCGGGCGTGCGCCTCACGCTCGTGTCGCGCGGCGTCGACACACCCTACTCCGGCATGCTGCCCGGGCTCATCGCCGGACACTACAGCTACGATGACGCGCACATCGACCTGCGTATGCTCGCGCGCTTTGCCGACGCCCGGTCGATCGTCGATGAGGCGACCGGGCTCGATCTGGCGAACCGGCAGGTGTTGTTCGCGCGGCGGCCGCCAGTGTCCTACGACGTCCTCTCCATTGACATCGGCTCCACTCCGAACGTGACGGTCGCCGGCGCGGCCGAGCATGCCATTCCGGTCAAGCCGATCGACCAGTTTCTGGCTCGCTGGATGGCGCTCTCCGCCCGGGTGCTGGAGACGACCTCGCCAACCCGCATCGCCGTGGTTGGCGGTGGTGCCGGCGGCGTGGAACTGCTGCTGGCGGTGCAGCACCATGTCGCCACGCTGCGCAAGAGCGCGGGCCGCGACGTGGCCCACCTCGAATACCACCTGTTCACCGACAGCAGCGAACTGTTGCCGACGCACAACCGGACGGTGCGCCGGATCTTCGAACGGATCCTGGCCGAGCGCGGTGTTCGGCTGCATGCAGGGAGCCCTGTCGTGGAGGTGTTGCCGTCGAGGTTGCGCACCGCCGACGGGCAGTCGCATCAGATCGACGAGGTGCTGTGGACGACGCAGGCCGCGGCGGCGTCGTGGCTGGCCGAGTCCGGCCTCGCCGTCGATGGCGTCGGGTTCGTGCAGGTGTCGGACACGCTGCGCTCCTCGTCACACGCGAATGTGTTCGCCTCGGGTGACGTGGCGTCGGTGGCGGAGTATCCGCGTCCCAAATCCGGCGTGTTCGCGGTGCGCCATGGCCGTCCGCTGGAGCGCAACCTGCGCAGGGCGCTGCTCGGTCAGCCGCTCGCCAGCTATCGCCCCCAGCGCCAGTTCCTCAGCCTGATCTCGACCGGCGACGAGTACGCCGTCGCGTCGCGCGGTCCTTTTGCGTTCGAGGGGGCCTGGCTGTGGAGATGGAAGGACTGGATCGATCGGCGATTCATGCGCCGCTTCAGCGAGTTGCCCGAGATGGTATCCGCCGCGGTGCCAGAGGTCCCGACGGGTCTGGCTGACGCCGAGGCGCTCGCCGCGCTGTCGGCGACGGCGATGCGCTGTGGAGGGTGCGGCGCGAAGGTGGGCGCGTCGGTGCTGACGCGCGCGCTGGATCGCGTGCCGGCCCAGGATCGCGGATCCGTGCTGATCGGACTCGATGCTCCCGATGACGCAGCAGTGGTGGAGACCCCCGACGGCGGAGCCGTCGTGCATACGGTCGATTTCTTCCGCTCGATGCTCGACGACCCCTACGTGTTCGGGCAGATCGCCGCCCACCATACGTTGAGCGATGTGTATGCGATGGGAGGAGACGCCGAGTCGGCTCTTGCGATCGTCACGGTTCCGCACGGTCCCGAGTCGAAGGTCGAGGATACGCTCACGCACGTGATGGCCGGGGCGGCGATCGTGCTGCGCGAGGCGGGGGCGAAGCTGCTCGGCGGGCATACGAGTGAAGGCGCCGAACTCGGCCTCGGGTTTGCCGTGCACGGTCGGGTGGACCCAGGCCGCGTTCTCCGAAAGGCGGGGCTCCAGCCGGGCGACCGGTTGATTCTCACCAAGGCGCTCGGCACCGGGACGCTGTTTGCGGCCGACATGCGTCACAGAGCCAGGGGCCGGTGGATCGCTTCGGCGGTTGCGTCGATGCTGCAGTCCAATCGCGATGCCGCCCGTGCGTTGCTGGCGCACAGCGCCACCGCGTGCACGGACGTCACGGGATTCGGCCTGCTCGGGCATCTTGTCGAGATGCTGAAGGCGTCCAGTGTCGACGCCGAACTCGAGCTGGGTACGTTGCCGATTCTTGACGGAGCCGAGCAGACGGTACGCGCGGGCATCCTTAGCTCTCTGCAGCCTCAGAACGTCCGACTGCGGCGAGCGATCGTGAATCCGCCGGATGCCGGCGCCGATCCGCGGTTCGCGTTGCTCTTCGACCCGCAAACGTCGGGCGGACTGCTGGCGGGTGTACCGGCCGCCGAGGCAGAGTCGTGTGTGCGCGACCTTCGCGCGCGAGGCTACGCGGTGAGCACGATCATCGGTACGGTGATGCCGAGAAGCGATCGGCCCGAGATGGTGACGCTGAAGAAGTAGCGCGCTACGTAGCGCTCTACCGGACATCACTTGTGTTGAGCATCCGCGAACCCGCTCGTCGGCGCGGCAAGAAGGCGCTTCCGGCCGATATAGCACGGCCTCCGTTTATCTTTCCAGCTAGCTGCGAGAGTCTCGCCAGGCGGTCAGCCTCCAGCCCCTTCTTGCTGTTACCCGAGTCACGCCGACTCAAGGGTTCGCGGCTACTCAACACAAGTGATGTCCGGATCAGGACGTCTCGTTCCAGCAGGCGGCGAGTCCCTTGAGTTGCGCTTCAAACGCCGACTCGTCTTCGAGGCATCGACAATCGAGGAGGAAAGCGTCGTCCTGAATCCTGCCGATGACGGGCATCGGAAGGGCCCTGAACGCCGCGGAGATGCGCTGAAGGATCTTGCCCTTGCCTCGGCTGGCGACCGGGCGGACCGCGAGGCCCGCGCTTTTGATCGTGCGTGTCGGTAGAGCCCCGCTGCCGACCTGGCTGTCACATTCGATGACGTCCGCCGAGGCGACGCCGTGCACCGCCGACCTCATCGCGGGCAGGAGCCGTTCCGCAAGCGCGTGAATGTCCTGAGCCGGTCTGGACAGCAACCGGATCACCGGCAGCCGCTCGCCGAGTCGGTCAGGGTCGGCGTACAGGTCGAGCACGGCGCCCAGCGCGGCTGTCGTCAACTTGTCGACTCGTAGCGCCCGTTTGAGTGGATTGCGCCGGATCGCCTTGATGAGATCCGCGCGCCCGACGATGATGCCCGCCTGCGGGCCGCCGAGCAGCTTGTCGCCGCTGAAGGTGACGACATCAGCGCCGTTGGCCAGCGCGTCGGCCGGTGTCGGTTCGTGCGGCAGGCCGTACCGTTCGAGGTCAACGAGCGTCCCGCTGCCCAGATCGACGACGAAGGGTACGCCTCGATCGCGGCAGAGTGCCGAGAGTTCCTGCTCCGGCACGCCGGCGGTGAAGCCCACCACCTCGTAGTTGCTCGTGTGGACCTTCATGACGAGTCCCGTCTTCGGGCCGATCGCATCGGCGAAGTCGGCAAGGTGGACGCGGTTGGTGGTGCCGACCTCCCGGAGCCTGCACCCCGACCGCTGCATGATGTCCGGCATCCGGAACGACCCGCCGATCTCGATCAGCTCGCCTCGGGAGGTGGGCACCTCTTTGCGCAGGGCGAGCGTATTGAGCACCAGCAGGACGGCGGCCGCGTTGTTGGTGACGACGGTGGCGGCTTCCGCGCCGGTCAGCCGGCACAGCGCGGCCTCGAGGTGCTCATCGCGGTCGCCGCGTTTCCCGGTGCCCAGATCGAACTCGATGTTGGTTGGCGCGCGCGCGGCAGCCGACATCGCCTCGATCGCCTCCGGAGGAAGCTGGGCCCTGCCGAGATTCGTGTGCAGTACCGTTCCCGTGAGATTGAATACCGGTCGCAGCGACGGCTGCGCGCGGACGCGCAGTTCCCCCGCAACACGGTCGAGTAGACCGCTCTCGGTGATCTCGGGCGTACCGCCCGCCAGCAGTTCCTCGCGCACCGCGGTCAGGGCACGACGAACAGCGTCGGTCACGGCCGTTCGGCCGCTGGCCTGGACCAGGACTTCCGCCGCTTGGTGGCCGAGGAGACGGTCCACCGACGGCAGCGCGGCAAGCGGGGAGGTGTCCCGGGGCATCGGCAGGCATTGTAGTTGGGTTGATGCGGCGGGGCAGCGCCGCGTCGCTGGCACGCCCCGGCCGGCAATCGGAGAGGTCCGGGCACCTATAATTCACCGGTGAAGATCTACACGAAGACCGGCGACAGCGGCGAGACGTCGCTCTTCGACAACACGAGGGTGTCGAAGACGGATTCCCGCGTCGATGCGTACGGCGAGGTGGACGAGTTGAATGCCTGTCTCGGGGCAGCGAGGGCTGCCGGTGTCGGCAGCGAACTTGCCGCGTCGTTGGAGTCGATCCAGAAGGATCTGTTCGCGGTTGGCGCCTGTCTGGCCGACCCCTCGGCTCGGATTGCCGCGCGAGTGACCAAGACCGCGATCACGGCCGAGACCGTGGAGCGGCTCGAACAGCTGATCGACCGGCTCGAGACCGAGACGCCCCCGCTGCGCAGTTTCATCCTGCCAGGTGGATCCCGGTCGGGTTCACTCCTGCACCTGGCGCGCACCGTGTGCCGGCGGGCGGAGCGTCGCGTGATCGCGCTTGGCACCGACGCGGTGGATCCGGTGCTGGTGGTCTACCTGAACCGCCTGTCGGATCTGCTGTTCGTGATGGCGCGAGCGGTGAACCACAGGGCTGGCGAACCGGAAGTCGAGTGGTAACAGCCAGCGAGGAGGCGTACGCCTCCTGCGGGCGCGACGCACGACATCACTACGAGAACTTTCCCGTAGCGTCGTTGCTCCTGCCGCGGCGCACCAGACGTCACGTCGCGGCCGTCTACGCGTTCGCCCGTGCGGCCGACGATTTCGCCGACGAAGGGGAGTGGACGGCTGAGCAGCGGAAGGAGCTTCTGGACGGCTGGGCGCAGCGGTTGGCTCAGGCGGTCTCGGGCCATGGGGCAGGCGCGCCTCCGAAAGCCGGCGAGCCGTCGAACGCGGGAGACATCTTCGTGGCGCTCGGCGAAACCATCCAGGACTGTTCGTTGCCCGTTGGCCTGTTCGAAGATCTCCTGAGCGCGTTTCGGCAGGACGTGGACGTGGCCCGCTACGACACGTGGGCCGATCTGCTGGACTACTGCCGGCGATCGGCCAATCCGGTCGGGCGCATCGTGTTGCGTATTTCCGGAAAGACCGAGACGCAGCTGGACGCGTGGTCCGACGATATCTGCACGGCCTTGCAGCTCACCAACTTCTGGCAGGACCTGACGACTGACTACGCGCGGGGCCGTGTGTACCTGCCGCTGGAGGAGCGGCAACTCCACGGCGCGCGCGAGGAGGATCTCGCGGAGGGTCGAATCACGCCGGCCTGGCAGAAGGCAATATCGGCGGCCGCGGTCCGCACACGCACCCTCTTCGAGGCCGGGAAACCGTTGTGCGAGGCCCTCCGTGGCCGGTTGCGCTACGAGCTTCGGGCAACGTGGTTGGGGGGTACGCGCGTGCTCGACCGCCTCGGGGATGTGCACTTCGACGTCGCGGGGCAGCGGCCAACCCTCGGTGCCCTCGACGTGCCGTGGATTGCGTGGCGAATGCTCGCGTGGCCCGGTCAGTATCAGCCACTGGCAGACGGTCGGCGGTCGCCTGGGCGCAGGAGCCCTGGCGGAGGCGGCCGATGAGCCGAGACACCAGTTTTTACTATTCGTTTCTTGTGCTGCCTGCGCGGAAGCGCCGCGCGATCGTCGCCGTCTGGGATTTCTGCCGTGCTGTTGACGACGCGGTGGATGAGGCGGCTGACAGCGCTGCGCCGGAAAGCGCTGCTGCCGAGTTGTCGATGTGGCGCGCCGAACTGGAGGCCTGCTACGTAGAACAGGAAGGCGCCCGAACCGGGACCGGCGGTCCGAAGACCTCGCAGGGCAAGACGCTGAAGCCCTACATACGAGAGTTCAATCTGCCGCGGGCACCGTTCGAGGACTTGATCGACGGCGTGGCGATGGACCTCGACGACGTTCGGTACCCCACCTTCGAGGCGCTCGCGGACTACTGCCGGCGCGTCGCATCGACGGTCGGCCTCATCTGCATCGAGATCTTTGGCTACAGGGATCCGGCGTCACGGACGTACGCCGTGGACCTCGGCATGGCGTTGCAGTTGACCAACATCGTCCGTGACGTGGCCGCCGACCTGCAGCAGGGACGCCTGTACCTGCCCGTCGAGGACCTCGAACGGTTTGGCGTCACCGAGGACGCGCTCCGGCAGGGGCAGGTCACGCCAGCGGTGCGCGATCTGCTGCGCTTCGAGTGCGAACGGGCGCGGGAGTACTACGCGCGGGCGGCCGCCGTCCTCCCGCGAGTCGACGCGCGAAGTCTGGTGGCCGCCGAGATCATGGGCGGTATCTACTTCGGGATACTGCGGCGCATCGAGCGCGCCGGCTACGATGTCTTCAGTCGCCGCATTCGCGTGCCTCGTCCAGCGCGCGCGCTGATCGCGCTGCGGATCTGGGCCCGGACCGTGCCCTCACGACTCAGGCCCGGTCGCCCCGGTCCCGGCGCTCAGGATCCCACGCCGAAAGCCCACCGGTGAACCCCGACGCGATCGTGGTCGGCGCTGGCTTCGCCGGGCTGAGCGCGGCCACCGCGCTGGCTGAGCGGGGTGCGCGCGTGCTGGTTCTCGAGGCCAGACCCACGCTCGGCGGACGGGCGACGGCGTTCACCGATCCCTCGACGGGCGAACGCGTGGACAACGGCCAGCACGTGTTGTTCGGCTGCTACGACGAGACGTTCCGTTTTCTCCGCAGGATCGGCGCTGAATCCAACGTGCGGTTGCAGAGCCGGCTGGCGGTCGACATCATCGACAGGGAGGGCCACTGGTCGCGCCTTGCCTGCCCCGCTCTGCCATCGCCGTTTCACCTGCTGGTTGGCATCTTGAGCTGGAAGGCGCTTGGCTGGCGGGATCGAATGGCCGCGCTCGGCATGCGCGGTGCCATCCGGGGTCCCGGGCGCAGCCCGTCGCCGGGTGATGCCGAAACCGTCCGCCAGTGGCTGTTGCGCTACGGGCAGACGCCGCGCCTGATCGAGGTGCTCTGGGAACCGCTGGCGGTGGCGGCATTGAACCAGTCGATCGACAGCGCCGCGGCTGCGTCGTTTCTCAGCGTGCTGGAGCGGATGTTCAGCGGCGGCCCCCGCGCGGCCGCTCTGGCCTTGCCGCTGAAACCGCTCGACGAGCTGTACGCCTTACCGGCTCGCGACTACATCGAGCGGCACGGCGGCTCGGTCAGAACCGGCGCTGTCGCGAGCATCGAGTGCGCGGCCGACGGATCGACTGCCGGACACCCTGCGTTGCAGGTGGCGGTTCGTGCTGAGCGGATGACCGCCCGCTCGGTCATCTGCGCAGCGCCGTGGCACGCGCTCTCCGATGTGTTTCCCGGACGGCCGGTCGCGCTGCAACCGATCCTGGAGGCGGCGGCGAACACCGCGGCATCGCCGATCGTCACGGTGAACCTCTGGTTCGACCGGGTCGTGACGGAGCGAACGCTGGTCGGGCTCCCGGGCCGAACGCTTCAGTGGGTGTTCGACAAGCGAGCCGTCTTCGGCGAGCAGGCGTCGCACCTGTCTCTCGTGTCGAGCGGCGCAGAGGAGGTCGTGTCCCGCAGCAACGAGGCTCTGGTCGCGCTGGCCGTCAAGGAGGTGGGCGACGCGTTGCCACTAGCGCGATCCGCATCGTTGGTCCGGGGCGTCGTCGTGCGCGAGAAACGTGCGTCGTTCTCCGTGGCGCCCGGGCAGCCGCCGCGTCCCGCTGCCACGACCGGTGTGCCAGGGTTGTTTCTGGCGGGCGACTGGATCGACACGGGCCTGCCGGCTACCATCGAAGGTGCCGTCGTGAGCGGGCACATGGCGGCGTCGCTCGCCGCGCCTGAAGGTCCATGAATTCACTCGTCATCCACTACCAGGAGATCGCGCTCAAGGGGAAGAACCGTCCCTGGTTCATAGGGCGGCTCGTACGGAACCTTCGCACCGCGGTGTCCGACCTCGACGTCAAGGCTGTACGCTCCCTGATGGGGCGCATCGAGATCGTCCTCGGTCCCACTGCCACACGCGAAGACGTCGGCGATCGCGTGCGGCGGGTGTTCGGTATCGCGAACTTCTCGTATGCGGGTCGGACGGCGCTGGACATCGACGCCTTGACCGCGGCCATCCTTCAGGATCTCGGCGATCGGACGTGCAGCAGCTTCCGGGTGTCGGCGAAGCGGGCCGACAAGCGGTTTCACCTCACGTCGCCGCAGGTGGAGCGGGAGGTTGGTGGCCGCATCCAGGAGGCTCGCGGATGGAAGGTAGATCTCGGCAATCCCGAACTCGTCGTGCATGTGGAGCTGCTGTCGGACGAAGCGTTCTACTGCTTCGGCAAGGAGCGAGGCGCCGGGGGCTTGCCGACCGGTACCGCCGGACGTGTCGCATGCCTGCTGTCGGGTGGGATCGACTCTCCCGTCGCGGCTCACCGGATGATGAAGCGGGGCTGCGCGGTGAC
Source organism: Acidobacteriota bacterium (assembly GCA_027622905.1). GTDB lineage: Bacteria > Acidobacteriota > Vicinamibacteria > Vicinamibacterales > UBA2999 > JAQBVV01. The sequence goes on along the minus strand of JAQBVV010000015.1, from coordinate 1,997 downwards.
GTTCGTGCACTTCCACAGCTATCCGATCCTTTCGCGCGCGTCACAGGAGAAAGCGCGTGAGCTGGTGACCTTGCTGACCGGGTGGCAGCAGCGGTCGCGGCTGTTCCTGGTCGCCTTCGGGGAGATTCAGCAGCAGGTCGTGCTCGCCGTGCCAGGTCCGATGCGCGTCATCGTGTATCGCCGGTTGATGATGCGGATCGCCGAGCGCATCGGTCTGGCGCGAGGCGCGCAGGCGCTTGTCACCGGCGACGTGGTTGGCCAGGTCGCGTCTCAGACGCTCGAGAACCTCGCGGTGGTCGAAAATGTCGTCACGTTGCCGGTGTTTCGGCCCCTGATCGGCATGGACAAGGATGAGATAACCACCGAGGCCATCCGGCTGGGGAGCTATCCGATTTCCATCATTCCGGACCAGGACTGTTGCACGCTGTTCACGCCGCGCAACCCGCTGACCAAGGCCCGGCTGGCGCAGATCGAGGCGGGGGAAGCGGCGCTGCCGATCGAGGAGCTCGTCGATCGCGCGGTGGCCGAGGCCGTCGTGGAAGACTTCGAATTCCCCGCCTCCGCCAAGGTCGGGCCGCCGGAGCCCCCACGCATCAGCGCTTGCTGAACGGTCTGATTAGAGCGCTTTTCGTTTCGGTCTGGGGCTTCTCGCAGTGGCCAGGCCTTTTCGAAAAGCGCTTTCCCGCGTTTTTCGGTCTACACGAAATCGAAAAACGCTCTAGCCCGAAGTGGACCGCTCCGGCGGGGCTCGCCGAAGCGCCAGATGCGCAGGCGGCCCAGTGGTAGGATCTGAAACCGAGGTGACTGCATAGTGGCGAAAAGCTCGCGAGGACGAAACGCAACAGGCAAATCAGCAGGCACGAGCCAGGATGGTTCGGGCCTCAGACAGATCGAGGCGATTCTCGGAGGGTCGGCGGGGCTGCTCGAGCATCGGTGTCGAACCATCCCGAAACAGAATCTCCACCTGCCCGGTCCGGATTTCATCGAGCGGATCCACATGGGTTCGGATCGGCCCGTGCGCGTGCTGACGAGCCTCCAGACATTGTTCAACAGCGGCAGGCTGGGCGGCACTGGCTACGTGTCGATCCTGCCGGTCGATCAGGGCATCGAGCACTCGGCCGGCGCGTCGTTCGCGCCCAACCCGGCATACTTCGATTCCGAGAACATCGTGAAGCTGGCGATCGAGGGGGGTTGCAACGCCGTCGCCTCGACGCTCGGCGTGCTCGGGTCCGTTGCGCGGCGTTACGCGCACCGGATCCCGCTGATCGTCAAGCTCAACCACAACGAGTTTCTCTCCTACCCGAATGCCTACGATCAGATCGCATTCGCCAGCGTTGAGCAGGCGTTCGAGATGGGGGCGGTCGGTGTTGGCGCCACGATCTATTTCGGATCGGAGGAATCCAAGCGGCAGATCCAGGAGGTGACGCAGATGTTCCAGCACGCCCACGAACTGGGCATGTTCACGGTGCTCTGGTGCTACATGCGGAACCCGGCCTTCAAGACGAAGGACGCCGACTATCACGTGGCCGCGGATCTGACCGGACAGGCGAACCATCTGGGCGTGACGATCCAGGCCGACATCATCAAGCAGAAGCTTCCGGAGACCAACGGCGGGTTCGACGCGTTGAAGTTCGGCAAGACGCACAAGGCCGTGTATTCAAAGTTGAGCTCCGATCATCCGATCGATCTGACCAGGTATCAGCTTGCCAACTGCTACATGGGGCGTTCGGGCTTGATCAATTCAGGTGGCGCGTCCTCGGGGGCGAGCGACCTGAAGGAAGCGGTCACGACCGCCGTCATCAACAAACGCGCTGGCGGCACGGGTCTGATCTCGGGGCGGAAGGCGTTCCAGCGGCCCATGCGGGATGGTGTCGCGCTGCTCAACGCGATCCAGGACGTGTATCTCACGAAGGAAGTGACGGTCGCGTAGCCTAGGAGCCCGACCGAGTAATCGTTGTGAGGGTCACATTCCCTCGTGCTGCGCGCCCACTATGGCG